>NZ_CM196188.1:0-387500 GCF_054187805.2 Stenotrophomonas sp. S4
ATGGATGCCTGGTCCCGTAGTCTCGAGCGCCTCGAAGCGGAGTTCCCGCCGGAAGACGTTCATACTTGGTTGAAGCCGCTGCAGGCCGATCTGCGCGTGGACAGCCTGGTGCTGTATGCACCGAATGCCTTCATCGTCGACCAGGTCCGCGAGCTGTACCTGGCCCGGATCCGCGAGCTACTGGCTCATTTCGCTGGCTTCAGCGACGTTTTTCTTGAAATCGGCTCGCGCCCGCGCCCCGTGGAGGCGCAGAACACGCCGGTTTCCACGCCGTCGGCGCATGTTTCCAGCGAACCGCAGGTGCCCTTCGCCGGCAATCTGGACAACCACTACACGTTCGCCAACTTCGTTGAAGGCCGCAGCAACCAGCTGGGCCTGGCCGCTGCCTTCCAGGCGGCGCAGAAGCCGGGCGACCGTGCGCACAACCCGCTGCTGCTGTACGGAGGCACCGGCCTGGGCAAGACCCACCTGATGTTCGCCGCCGGCAATGCCATGCGCCAGGCCAACCCGGGTGCGAAGGTGCTGTACCTGCGTTCGGAGCAGTTCTTCAGCGCGATGATCCGGGCCCTGCAGGAAAAGACCATGGATCAGTTCAAGCGCCAGTTCCAGCAGGTGGATGCGCTGCTGATCGATGACATCCAGTTCTTCGCCGGCAAGGACCGCACCCAGGAAGAGTTCTTCCACACCTTCAACGCGTTGTTCGATGGCAAGCAGCAGATCATCCTGACCTGCGACCGCTATCCGCGCGAAGTCGAAGGCCTGGAAGCGCGCCTGAAGTCGCGGCTTGCCTGGGGCCTGTCGGTCGCGATCGAACCGCCGGACTTCGAGACCCGCGCCGCGATCGTGCTGGCGAAGGCTCGCGAACGCGGTGCCGAGATTCCCGATGATGTTGCGTTCCTGATCGCCAAGAAGATGCGCTCCAACGTGCGCGACCTCGAAGGTGCGCTCAATACCCTGACCGCCCGCGCCAATTTCACCGGCCGCGCGATCACCACCGAATTCGCCCAGGAAACCCTGCGCGACCTGCTGCGCGCCCAGCAGCAGGCGATCAGCATTCCCAACATCCAGAAAACCGTTGCCGACTACTACGGCCTGCAGATCAAGGATCTGCTGTCGAAGCGTCGGACCCGCTCGCTGGCCCGCCCCCGCCAGGTCGCCATGGCCCTGACCAAGGAACTGACCGAGCACAGCCTGCCCGAGATCGGCGACGCCTTTGCCGGTCGCGATCACACCACGGTGCTGCATGCCTGCCGCCAGATCCGGACCCTGATGGAAACCGACGGCAAGCTCCGTGAAGACTGGGACAAGCTGATCCGGAAGCTGAGCGAATGATGCACGGATGCCGATGAGGCGTCATCGCACAAAACGGTGCAGAATCCGGTAGCAAGCGCGGGACACGTTGTGGATAAAAATGGCGTTTGAAATCGCGCTGGATTTATCCACAACTTTCCCCACCCCCTGGGGGTCGGTAATACAGAGGGTTTCGAGGTTAGAAATTCTTTTATTTACAAAGACTTAGCGTTGTTTTCCAGCGATTCTGTCTCTACCAGCACCACCAAGCTTTTGATTTATTCCACATTTTTTAAAGCATAGGGGCACGGAACCACATGCGTTTCACACTGCAGCGCGAAGCCTTTCTCAAGCCGTTGGCACAGGTCGTCAACGTGGTCGAACGCCGCCAGACCCTTCCGGTTCTGGCCAATTTCCTGGTCCAGGTGCAGAACGGCCAGCTGTCGCTGACCGGTACCGACCTGGAAGTGGAGATGGTGTCGCGGATCGCGGTTGAAGATGCCCAGGACGGCGAAACCACCATCCCCGCCCGCAAGCTGTTCGAGATCATCCGCGCCCTGCCCGACGGCAGCCGGATCACCGTCTCGCAGACCGGTGACAAGATCACCGTGCAGGCCGGCCGCAGCCGCTTCACCCTGGCCACCCTGCCCTCCAACGACTTCCCGTCGGTTGACGAAGTGGAAGCCACCGAGCGCGTGGCCATCGGCGAAGCGACCCTGAAGGAACTGATCGAACGCACCGCGTTCGCGATGGCCCAGCAGGACGTGCGCTACTACCTCAACGGCCTGCTGTTCGATCTGCGCGGCGATGCCCTGCGTACCGTCGCCACCGACGGCCACCGCCTGGCGCTGTGTGAAACCGATCTGGCCAAGCCCAGCGGTTCCAAGCGCCAGATCATCGTGCCGCGCAAGGGCGTAACCGAACTCCAGCGCCTGCTGGAAAGCGGCGATCGCGAGATCGAGCTGGAAGTCGGCCGCAGCCACGTCCGGGTCAAGCGCGACGATGTCACCTTCACCTCGAAGCTGATCGACGGCCGTTTCCCGGACTACGAAGCGGTGATTCCGATCGGCGCCGACCGCGAAGTGAAGGTTGATCGCGAAGCGCTGCGTGCCTCGCTGCAGCGTGCCGCGATCCTGTCCAACGAGAAGTACCGCGGCATCCGCGTGGAAGTCTCGCCGGGCAACCTGAAGATCAGCGCGCACAACCCGGAGCAGGAAGAAGCCCAGGAAGAGATCGAAGCCGACACCACGGTCAGCGATCTGGCCATCGGCTTCAACGTGAACTACCTGCTGGATGCCCTTTCCGCCCTGCGCGATGAGGAAGTCATCATCCAGCTGCGCGACTCCAACTCCTCGGCGCTGGTGCGTGAATCGAGCAGCGAGAAGTCGCGACATGTGGTGATGCCGCTGCGTCTGTGACAGCAGCGTTGTTCCACGTGGAACCGAAGGACGCCCGGGATCTTCCCGGGCGTTTTTTTTTAGGTTCCACGTGGAGCATTGAAGGCGAACCATTGAGCTGGATCCTGTCCAGCCGGGAGTTCCCTGTCGGTGGATGCTTGATGGCTCCCACTGATCCTTCCGCGACGGTTGCACTGGAGACGCTGGATAGCGGGCCATGTGTGCATGGATCACTCCTAATCGCTTTGGGCTGCAGCCGCAGGAATCTCAGATCGAGCTTCCATCTCCTGCGTCCCCATCAGCCAGCGGTTGGAACGCGACTCTGAAAGTTCGCAGCCCTTCTGGAAACGCCACTGTCCACAGCCCTGGTTTAGGGCAGATCGGGTCAAGCCTAGCTTCTAAATCTGGGTATAAATCTAAAGCATGGTGGTGATGGTAGAGCCAGATCTCGTGGAAAAATGCCTTATCTAATTGATTTAAAAGAAATTTATGCGCATGAAACCCCCTGTATAGAGGTACCTCAGGCTGGGGGGGAACCTGTGGATAGTTTTAAGGACGAGGTAAAAGGCCTTTTTTATCCACAGATTGCCCATACCTTGTGTATAAGTCATACATGCCCGCTGTGGACAGCGTGAAACTGTCGGCATGAATTTCTTGAAATCTGTGGAACCGTCCAGGAGAGGGCGTCGTAGATTTCAAGAAATCTGCGGGTCATGCAGAGCGACTGTCGAAGTGGTGGCGCGCAAGTGGGGCGCGATGAGCCGTGAAATCGTTGAATTCTGAGGGTCTACACCCTGCCACCCACTGCAGATTTGAAGATTTCCAGGACAGTTCAGGGCTGTGATAACGGCCCGCGTTGAGGCGGCGCCACGTGGAACACGCGATCCGGATCCGGCCTTGTTGAGCCCATCGGCTCGGCAGCCGCTTCGGGCCGTGTCGGTTTGACCGATGCAGTAAGCTGATGGATTCCCTGTCCCTCTACCGCCCCGTGCGGATGGTCCTTCGCGCCCCATGCTTATCCGCCGCCTCGCCCTGCACCAACTGCGTCGCTTCAGTGCGGTGGATCTGTCGCCCCAGCCAGGATTGAACCTGCTGACCGGCGACAACGGTGCCGGCAAGACCAGCGTGCTCGAGGCCCTGCATCTTATGGCTTATGGACGCAGCTTCCGAGGTCGTGTCCGCGATGGATTGGTGCGCCAGGGCCAGGAAGCGCTGGAGATCTTCGTGGAATGGGACGAACAACGCGCCAATCACCCGCCGCACCGCCGAAAGGCCGGCCTGCGCCACAGTGGGCAGGACTGGAAGGGACGTTTGGACGGCGAAGACGTGGCCCAGCTTGGCAATCTGTGCGCCGCGCTTGCGGTCGTCACGTTCGAGCCAGGCAGCCATGCGTTGGTCAGCGGAGGTGGTGAACCCCGCCGCCGCTTCCTCGATTGGGGCTTGTTCCACGTGGAACCTGATTTCCTGTCCCTGTGGCGTCGGTACTCGCGGGCACTGAAACAGCGCAATGCCCTGCTCAAGCAGGGTGGCCCGTCGCGGATGCTGGATACCTGGGATCACGAACTGGCCGAAGCCGGCGAACCCCTGACCAGCCGCCGCCAGCACTACCTGGAGCGTCTGCAGCAGCGCACCGTGGCTCTGGCTTCCATCCTGGCCCCGCAACTCGGCATTCAGGCACTGGAACTCAGCCCGGGCTGGCGTCGGCACGAGCTCCCGCTGGCCGATGCCCTGCTTCTGGCCCGGGAACGTGACCGCCAGGCCGGGTACACCTCGGTCGGCCCGCACCGCGCAGACTGGAGCGTGGATTTCCACAGCATTCCTGGTCGCGATGCGCTGTCCCGCGGCCAGGCCAAGCTGACGGCATTGGCCTGCCTGCTGGCGCAGGCTGAGGACTATGCCGAGCAGCGCGGCGAATGGCCGGTGATCGCGCTGGACGATCTGGCCTCGGAGCTGGATCGCACCCACCAGGCGCGGGTTCTGGAGCGCCTGCTCAATGGACCGGCACAGATCTTCATCACCGCCACCGAAACGCCGGCGGCGCTGGAAGAACTGACCCACATCGCCCGGTTCCACGTGGAACATGCACAGATCGTGGCTGTGCCATAGTGGGCACACCAGGGCCGCTCGACCCCGGCTGGTATAATTCGGGTTGGAATCCTTTCATTCTCGGCGCATCGCTCCAAGCGGTGGCCGACCTGCGGAGCCTACGGCAAGCGCAATGAGCGACGAACAGAACACCCCGGCAAACAACGGCAATTACGACGCCAACAGCATTACCGCCCTGGAAGGCCTGGAGGCTGTCCGCAAGCGTCCCGGCATGTACATCGGCGACGTGCATGACGGCACCGGTCTGCACCACATGGTGTTCGAGGTCGTCGACAACTCGATCGACGAAGCGCTGGCCGGCCACGCCGACCACGTTGCAGTGACGATCCACGCCGACGGCTCGGTTTCGGTATCCGACAACGGCCGCGGTATCCCGACCGGCAAGCACGAGCAGATGAGCGCCAAGCTCGGTCGCGAAGTGTCCGCCGCCGAAGTGGTCATGACCGTCCTGCACGCAGGCGGCAAGTTCGACGACAACAGCTACAAGGTTTCCGGCGGCCTGCACGGCGTCGGCGTCAGCGTGGTCAACGCGCTGTCGCAGAAGCTGCTGGTGGACGTGTTCCAGAACGGCTCCCACTACCAGCAGGAATTCAGCAACGGCGCAGCCGTGACCGCACTGGCCAAGCTGGAAGCCACTACCAAGCGTGGCACCACCGTGCGCTTCTGGCCGTCGACCGTCGCCTTCCACGACAACGTGGAATTCCACTACGACATCCTGGCCCGCCGCCTGCGCGAGCTGTCGTTCCTGAACTCCGGCGTCAAGATCGTCCTGGCCGACGAGCGCGGCGATGGCCGTCGCGATGACTTCCACTACGAAGGCGGCATCCGCAGCTTCGTGGAGCATCTGGCCCAGCTGAAGACTCCGCTGCACCCGAACGTCATCTCGGTCACCGGCGAGCACAACGGCATCGTCGTGGATGTGGCGCTGCAGTGGACCGACTCCTACCAGGAGACGATGTACTGCTTCACCAACAACATTCCGCAGAAGGACGGCGGTACCCACCTCGCCGGCTTCCGCGGTGCGCTGACCCGTGTGCTCAACAACTACATCGAGCAGAACGGCATCGCCAAGCAGGCCAAGATCAACCTGACCGGCGATGACATGCGCGAAGGCATGATCGCGGTGCTGTCGGTAAAGGTGCCGGACCCGAGCTTCTCCAGCCAGACCAAGGAAAAGCTGGTCAGCTCCGACGTGCGCCCGGCGGTGGAAAACGCCTTCGGCGCGCGCCTGGAAGAGTTCCTGCAGGAAAACCCGAACGAAGCCAAGGCGATCGCCGGCAAGATCGTCGACGCCGCGCGTGCGCGTGAAGCGGCGCGCAAGGCCCGCGACCTGACCCGCCGCAAGGGCGCGCTGGATATCGCCGGCCTGCCGGGCAAGCTGGCCGACTGCCAGGAAAAGGATCCGGCGCTGTCCGAACTGTTTATCGTCGAGGGTGACTCGGCAGGTGGCTCGGCCAAGCAGGGCCGCAACCGCAAGAACCAGGCGGTGCTGCCGCTGCGCGGCAAGATCCTCAACGTGGAACGCGCACGCTTCGACCGCATGCTGTCCTCCGACCAGGTCGGTACGCTGATCACCGCCCTGGGTACCGGCATCGGCCGTGACGAGTACAACCCGGACAAGCTGCGTTACCACAAGATCATCATCATGACCGACGCCGACGTCGACGGCGCCCACATCCGCACCCTGCTGCTGACGTTCTTCTACCGTCAGATGCCGGAGCTGATCGAGCGCGGTTACGTCTACATCGGCCTGCCGCCGCTGTACAAGATCAAGCAGGGCAAGCAGGAGCTGTACCTGAAGGACGACCCGGCGCTGGACAGTTACCTGGCCAGCAGTGCGGTGGAAAACGCCGCGCTGGTGCCGGCCACCGGCGAACCGGGCATCGAAGGCCTGGCGCTTGAAAAGCTGCTGCTGGCCTATGCCGCCGCGCTCGATTCCATCGAACGCAACGCCCACCGCTATGACCGCAACCTGCTCGAAGCGCTGGTCGATTTCGTGCCGATGGACATGGACAGCCTGCGCAATGCCGGCGAAGGCGAAGGCCTGGATGCGCTGGCCAAGCGCCTCAACCAGGGCAGCCTGGGCAGCCCGCGTTTCAGCCTGGAACTGCAGGACGCCAACGAGGAGCGCCCCGCCGCCGTGCTGGTGACCCGTCGCCACATGGGCGAGCAGCACATCCAGGTGCTGCCGATGTCGGCGTTCGAAAGCGGCGAGCTGCGCGCGATCCATCAGGCCTCCAAGCTGCTGCACGGCCTGGTGCGCGAAGGAGCGACGATTTCCCGCGGCGCCAAGTCGATCGAAGTCGACAGCTTCGCCAAGGCGCAGAACTGGCTGCTCGAGGAGGCCAAGCGCGGCCGTCAGATCCAGCGATTCAAGGGTCTGGGTGAAATGAATCCGGAGCAGTTGTGGGATACCACGGTGAACCCGGAAACCCGTCGCCTGCTGCAGGTGCGTATCGAAGACGCGGTCGCCGCCGACCAGATTTTCAGCACCCTGATGGGCGATGTGGTCGAACCGCGTCGCGACTTCATCGAAGACAATGCGCTGAAGGTCGCCAACCTGGATATCTGACACAATCGGGACCTGGCCGGTGCGCGGGGAGCTGCACCGGCCTTCGTCCCTTGAACGCAGGTACCTGATGTCCGCATCCGCCCCGGTCTCCGCCGCCCCGCCTCCGGTTCCGCCGGCGTCTACCCCGCCGCGCGCCGTGGCACCGTTGGCAGGTTTCTTCATCGACCTGGGCATCGCCGCCGTCACGCTGGTCGGCCTGAGCATGGTCACTGGCCTGTTCTGGGGCTTCTACCGTGCGATCGTGGTCAGCCGCGCGAACGCCGCGGCCAATGGCGGCGCACTGACACCCGATGCCGTCGGCACGGCAGTGGGCCAGCCCGGTGCCCTGGCGCAGATCCTGATGGCCCTGATCGCCACCGGTGGCGCCGCACTGCTGCTGTACTTCTGGCGCCGCCCGGCGAACGCCGGCGAACGCCTGGCCTCGCGACAGGCGCTGCAGCGGCCTTCCACCTGGGGCTGGACCCTGCTGGTGGCCACGCTGATCGTCCTTGGCAGCAACGGCATCGCCTTCCTTTCCAAGCAGTTCGGCATCGAGCCGGTGCCCACCAACGTGGAACTGATGCAGAGCGCGATCGCGCGCTTCCCGTTGTTCCTGGTGTTGTTTGCGGTCGTCCTCGCCCCCGCCTACGAAGAGCTGCTGTTCCGCCGTGTCCTGTTCGGGCGCCTGTGGCAGGCCGGTCGCCCTTGGCTGGGCCTCATCCTCAGCAGCCTGGCGTTCGCCCTGGTCCATGAAGTGCCCGGTGTCAGCAAGAACTCATTGCTGGGCATGGCGCAGCTGTGGCTGGTGTACGGCGGCATGGGCGCCGCCTTCTGCTGGCTGTACCGGCGCACCGGCACGCTGTGGGCAGCGATCACCGCGCACGCACTGAACAACGCTGTCGCCCTTGCCGCGATGGTGTTCCTGGGGTCAACGTAAGGCCGTGCCCGCTTGACGAAAGATTAAGCAGGTAGGCTACACACTGCGCACATGAACACGGGGGCGGACCCATGAAACAACTGCTGCTGGCTCTAGTCATCACCACCGTGGTCAGTGCCTGTGCGACCACCACCTCGCCAACCGGAAGACGGCAGATGGTCGGCGGCGTGTCGCAGGCACAGCTGGACCAGCTGGGTGCGCAGGCGTTCGCCGAGACCAAGCAGAAGGAGAAGATCAGCACTGATGGCCGCCAGAACGGCTATGTGCAGTGCGTGGTCAATGCCCTGGTCGCGCAGTTGCCGTCTCAGTACCGTGGCGTACGGTGGGAGACGGCCGTGTTCGTCGACAAGGAACCGAACGCCTTTGCCCTGCCTGGCGGCAAAGTGGGCGTGAACACCGGCATCTTCACCGTCGCCAAGAACCAGGACCAGCTGGCTGCCGTGATCGGCCATGAGATCGGCCATGTCATCGCGCGTCACCACGAAGAACGCATCACCCGGCAGATGGGCGCACAGACCGGCCTGGCCGTGCTGGGTGCGCTGGCTGGTGCCGCCTATGGCGATGGCGCCGCCAGTACGGTCAACCAGCTGGGCGGGATGGGCGCGCAGACAGCCTTCCTGCTGCCGGGCTCGCGGACCCAGGAAAGCGAGGCAGACGTGATTGGCCAGCGACTGATGGCGCAGGCCGGATTCAACCCGGCCCAGGCCGTGGATCTGTGGCAGAACATGATGGCCGCCAGCGGCGGTCGCAGCCCGCAATGGCTGTCCACCCACCCCGATCCGGCCAACCGGATCCAGGAGCTGCGACGTGACGCACCGGGCCTGACGCCGGTCTATCAGCAGGCGCAGGCGGCCGGGCTGCGGCCAAAGTGCGGATGAGTGCGCAGTTCTATGCTGTATTGCAGCACATAAAACGATTTCTCACGCCATCTGTTTCTGATACGTTTGGCGGCTCAGATTTTTCTGACAGTCCGACTTTGCCGCTATCCGGCGGTTCGATCGAGGTGAACGATGATTTTCCGTAACCACAAAGCTGTGCTTTCCGTCCTCGTCGCGACCGCCCTGACCGGCGCCGTGGTCACCGATGCCTTTGCGCAGTCCTCGCGTTCCTCCGACCGTGGCAGCCGCGGCGGCAGCAGCAAGCAGGCCAAGGCCGAACCGCTGTACCCGAACGCGACCCGCCAGGAGCCGACCGCCAAGGCCTCGGCCAAGATGGGCAGCAAGCTGCAGAAAATGATCGACAGCTACAACAAGGAAAAGTTCCCGGAGACGCGCGAACAGGCTGACGCGATCCTGGCCGACAGCGCTTCCAACGAGTACGACAAGTCGCTGGCCGCGCAGCTGGCCTCGCAGGCCGCGTACCAGACCGACGACGTGCCGGGCGCCATCGCGTATCTGAAGCAGGTGATCCAGTTCAACGGCCTGGACAACAACGGCCACTTCCAGTCGATGCTGATGCTGGGCCAGCTGCAGCTGCAGGAAGACAAGACCGCCGAAGGCCTGGCCACCCTGGACAAGTACTTCGCCGAGAGCAAGTCGACCAAGCCGGAAGAGCTGATCGCCAAGGGCCAGGCGCTGTACCAGCTGGAGCGCTACCAGGAAGCGATCCCGGTGCTGAAGCAGGCCATCGCCGGCGCCGCCGAGCCGAAGGACAACTGGAACCAGCTGCTGATGGCGGCCCTGTCCGAAGCCGGCCAGACCGGTGAGGCCGTGCAGGCCGCGGAAGCGCTGGCGGCCAAGAACCCGACGGACAAGAAGGCCCAGCTGAATCTGGCCAACATGTACATGCAGGCTGACCAGATGCCGAAGGCCGCCGCGGTGATGGACAAGCTGCGCAGCAGCGGCCAGCTCACCGAAGAGCGCGAGTACAAGCAGCTGTACTCGATCTATGCCAACACCGAGAACAAGGAAAAGGACGTCATCGCGGTCATCAACGAAGGGTTGCAGAAGGGCATCCTGAAGCCGGATTACCAGGTCTACCTGGCGCTGGCCCAGTCCTACTACTACTCCGACCAGGTGCCGCAGGCGATCGATGCGTGGCAGAAGGCCGCCCCGCTCTCCAAGGACGGTGAGACCTACCTGAACCTGGCACGCGTCCTGCATGCCGAAGGTCGCGTCCCCGAGGCCAAGCAGGCCGCCCAGCAGGCGCTGGCGAAGGGCGTGAAGAACCAGGCTGATGCCAAAAAAATCATCAACCTGAAGTAAGTAGGAATAACGCCTGAATGCCTGCTCAGTTGATGCGCAGGCGCTCAGGATTGGTATAAGCTTGGAGGTTCCTGCGGTGTCATGCACCGCTGATCAGGGATCCCGCCCCCGGGATTCCGGCCCCACTATTGAGCTCTTGGCGCATGACGGAACAACTAGTCGTTCACCGGTACGAACAACCCGATGACAAGGGGCTGAGCTGGCCTCGCATCGTCGGCATCGCGTTTGTAATCGCCCTGCATCTGGCCGCCTTCATGATGCTCCTGATCCCCGCTGTGGCCCCCAAGGCCGTGGCTGAGAAGGAGCGTAACGTCATGGTGACCATCGTCGACGCACCGCCGCCGCCGCCCCCGCCGCCGCCGCCGCCGCCGCCGACCGATACTCCGCCGCCGCCGGTGAAGAATCTGTCGCCGCCGAAGCCGTCGCCGGTCCCGCCGCCGCCGCAGGCGCCGGTCGTGGACGTGCCGGAACCGCGTCCGAACGACATCGTCACCCCGCCGTCGCCGCCGTCGCCGCCGGCTCCGCCGACCTCGATCGAGGCCAGCGTGGACATCTCGTCGAAGGCCATGAATCCGCCGCGCTACCCGCCGGCAGCCTTCCGCGCTGGTATCCAGGGCGAAGTGATCCTGATCATTGATGTCGATGCCAGCGGCAACGTCACCAATGTCACGGTGGAAAAGTCCAGCCGTAACCGCGACCTGGACCGTGCTGCGATGGAAGCGGCTCGCAAGTGGCGCTTCAACGCCGCTGAATCTGGCGGTAAGAAGGCGGCAGGTCGCGTTCGCGTCCCGGTCAACTTTGCGCTGAACTGATGCGCCCGGGTGGCCGCCTGGCCACCCCCGCTCCCAGTTCGATTGTTTAGCTTAGCTACACCCTTTATCACCACACACAACAAAGGTAAGCGTCATGCTGCAGGAAATTTTCATCGCCGCTGCTGCCGGGGGCAATCCGTCCAACGCCCTGTCGCAGATGGGCTTCGAGCACCTGATCCACGAAATGACCACCAAGCCGGGTGATTTCGCGGTTTCCTGGGTCGTGCTGCTGACCCTGATCGCCATGTCGGCCATGTCCTGGTACTGGACCGTCATCAACATCTTCCGTGCCACCCGCCTGAAGAGCGCCGCTGATCGCGTCGTCAGCCTGTTCTGGGACACCCCGAACGCGCAGGACGCCATCCGTGCGATGGAAGAACAGCCGGCTTCGGAGCCGTTCTCGAAGATCGCCCTGGACGCTGCCCAGGCAGCTGCCCACCACCAGCGCGCTGAAGGCGGTGCTACCGGCGGCGTCGGTGAGAACCTGAGCCGTTCGGAGTTCGTCGACCGTGCTCTGCGTCAGGCCGTCACCCGCGAAAGCAACAAGCTGCAGTCGGGCATGACCCTGCTGGCCACCGTCGGCGCAACCGCTCCGTTCGTCGGTCTGCTGGGTACCGTGTGGGGCATCTACGGCGCGCTGATCAAGATCGGTGCCACCGGCTCCGCTTCGATCGACGCCGTTGCCGGCCCGGTGGGTGAAGCTCTGATCATGACCGCGATCGGTCTGTTCGTCGCAATCCCGGCCGTGTTCGCCTTCAACTTCTTCAGCAAGATCAACAGCGCGACCATCAGCAAGTTCGATACCTTCGCGCACGACCTGCACGACTTCTTCGCCACCGGCTCGCGCGTCCGCTAATTGCGGCGCGCGTCACCCAGCGACGAACGTAAGTAGTCACCAAGATCTAGACGGAGCCCGTTATGGCTTTCAGTAGTGGTAACAGCGGCGGCCCCATGGCCGACATCAACGTTACGCCCCTCGTGGACGTGATGCTGGTGCTGCTGATCATCTTCATCATCACGGCGCCCCTGATGTCCCACAAGGTCAAGGTGGATCTGCCGGAAGCCAACCTGATCCAGAAGCCGGAAGACGCTGAAAAGCGTTCCGGACCGATCACGCTGGCAGTCAAGGAAGACGGCTCGATCTACTGGAACGACGAAGAAATCAACAAGCAGACTCTCGAGTCGCGCTTGGCGACCGCCGCCCAGCAGACCCCGCAGCCGCCGCTGAACCTGCGTGGTGATCGCACCACCAAGATGCGCGTCATCAACGACCTGACCAAGGTCGCGCAGGAGCAGGGCATGCTGGACGTCGGCTTCGTCGCGACCAAAGAAAAGGGGCAATAAGCCATGGCATTCAGTAGTGGTGGTGGCAAGGGCCCCATGGCAGACATCAACGTCACGCCCCTCGTGGACGTGATGCTGGTTCTGCTGATCATCTTCATCGTGACCGCGCCGATCATGACGTACCCGATCGCCGTGGACCTGCCGCAGCGCGTGCTCAACCCACCGCCGCAGCTGGTCGAACCGCCGCCGCCGATCGAACTGAAGATCGACGCCAGCAACCAGGTCTCGTGGAACAACAGCCCGATCAATACCAGCGAGCTGCAGCAGCGGATGGAGCAGGAGGTCCAGCGTGACCCGACCAACCAGCCGGAACTGCGCATCGACGCCAGCCCGGATTCCGAGTACGACGTGATGGCCAAGGTTCTGGCCGCCGCGAAGAATGCTCAGATGAAGAAGATCGGTTTTGTGCAGCAGTAAACGCTACACCGCAACACAACAGTCATGACGCGACTGCAGACGCCCCTGGAAACAGGGGCGTCTTTTTTGTGCCCGAGGGGTCCCATCGGGGTCAGATCCCTTTTCCTGCGGAAAAGGGACCTGACCCCAACAGGCAGCATGCGCCGCTATGATCGGCGGATGCTCGCCCTCTTCGACTCCCTGCGCCATTGGCTCGACGGCATCGCCCACCTCGGCACGATCCTGGCGGTGGCCTATCTGCTGTACCTGTTCGCGCTGGCGGGCTGGATCATGCTGCAGAAGCGCGAGCCGGTGGCCACGCTGAGCTGGATCCTGTCGTTGGCGCTGCTGCCCTACCTGGGGCTCTTCATCTACTACCTGCTGGGCCCGCAGAAGGTGAAGCGGCAGCGGCTGCGCCGTGGCCGCGCCCGCTCGGGCATGGAGCACTACAGTGACGTCTGCCCGCCGGATTCGGACTGCACCGAGCTGGCCAAGGTTGCCCAGGCCACCACCGGGCTGGCGCCCAGCAGTGCCACCGAGGTGACCTGGCTGGTCGACGGCGCAGCCACCTACGCCGCGCTGCTCGACGCGATCGCGCAGGCGCGCGACCACGTGCACCTGGAGTACTACATCTTCAATCCCGACCACGCCGGCACCGCTCTGCGTGATGCCCTGGTCGAGCGTGCGCAGGCCGGTGTGCAGGTGCGCCTGCTGCTGGATGCGGTCGGCTCCTCCGCCCTGCCCCGCCGCTTCCTGCAACCCCTGCTGGATGCCGGCGGTGAAGCGATCTGGTTCCACCCGCGGCAGCTGCTGAAGCCGTTCAAGCGCCCGTGGCTGAACCTGCGCACGCACCGCAAGCTGGTGATCGTCGACGGTCGCCTCGCCTTCACCGGCGGCATCAACATCACTGACGAGGAAGACGAGAGCCGCAGGCCAGACGCCTACCGCGACCTGCACATGCGTATCCGCGGCCATGTGGTGCGCAGCCTGCAGCTGGTGTTCGCCGAGGACTGGCTCTACGCCAGCGGCCAGGACCACTCCCGTTTCGACATCGCCCGCCTGTGGCCGGCCGACATGCCGCTGCGCGCGGATGGACCGATCAGCGCACAGGTGCTGGTGTCCGGGCCCGACTCGGGCTGGGAGACCATCCATCGCCTGCATGTGGCGGCGATCCAGGAAGCGCATGAGCGGGTGTGGCTGGTCACGCCCTATTTCGTGCCGGGCGAAGCGGCGCGGATGGCACTGACCTCGGCTGCACTCGGCGGCCTGGACGTGCGCCTGCTGGTACCGAAGATGAGCGATTCCTGGTTCGTCACCCAGGCCGCCCGCTCCTACTTCGATGAGCTGTTGCATGCTGGCGTGAAGATCTACGAATACGGCCCGCGGATGCTGCATACCAAGGCGTTCATCGCCGATGACGATGTCTGCATTGTCGGCAGTGCCAACTTCGACCATCGCAGCTTCCGGCTGAACTTCGAGCTGTCGATGATGATCAGCGACCGTGACCGTGTCGCCGCGCTGGCCGAACTGCTGCAGGGCGAATTCGACCGCGCCACCCGGGTGCATGACCAGGCCGGCCGCTCGCTATGGCTGCACCGCCTGCCCGAGGCCTTCGCCCGGCTGGCCTCGCCGCTGCTCTGACGCAGCGCTACACTGCGGCGATCATCCGGGGAGCCCGACTATGTACTGGTTGTACCTGCTGCTGGCGCTGGGCTGCTTTGCCTTCGCGCTGAAGACCCCAAGCGCGGGGTTGATGACCCTGTGCCTGCTGGCTGCCCTCGCCTTCCTGCTGGCCTGGGTACGCGGCCGCTACGTGGCCCGTTTCGGCGACCTGCAGCGGGACCCGGCCACCCTGATCGATGCCGAAGAGCTGCGCCGCCTGCGCGAACAGGCCCAGGCCCGCCGCACCGACGACCACAACGACCACGACCCATCCCCTCTTTCCAAGTAGTCCCGTTCCATGACCCAGCTCAGCGTCAACGTCAACAAGATCGCCGTCCTGCGCAATTCGCGCGGCGGCGCCGAACCGGACGTGGTGCGCGCCGCCCAGGCCTGCCTGGATGCCGGTGCACATGGCATCACCGTGCACCCGCGGCCAGACCGCCGCCACATCACCGCCGAGGACGTGCTGGCCCTGTCCACGTTGACCCGCGCGCGTGGCGTTGAATTCAACATCGAAGGCAATCCGTTTGCGCCGCCGCGCGAGGGCTACCCGGGGCTGCTGCCGCTGTGCGAACAGACCCGCCCGGCGCAGGCCACCCTGGTGCCCGACGGCGACGGCCAGATCACCTCCGACCACGGTTTCGACTTCGAACGCGATGCCGAGCGCCTGCGTCCGCTGGTGGCTGCGCTGAAGGCGATGGGGTGCCGGGTCAGCCTGTTTGTCGACGCGGGCAACCCGCTGCTGGAGCAGGCGGCCGACGTGGGTGCGGACCGCATCGAGCTGTATACCGGGCCCTATGCGGAGGCGCATGCGGCTGGCGACGCCGACGCGATGCTGGCGTTGTTCGCCACTGCCGCCCGCCGCGCGCAGGCCGTCGGCCTCGGCGTCAATGCTGGCCACGACCTGTCGCAGGACAACCTGCGCGACTTCCTGGCCCATGTGCCGGAGGTGCTGGAGGTGTCGATCGGCCACGCGCTGATCGGCGAGGCGCTGTATGACGGGCTGGATGCCACCGTGCGCGGGTACCTGGCGCTGCTCTGACCCCTCCCCTGTAGAGTCGAGCCATGCTCGACTCCATTTCCCATCCGTCCGGAGGCAGTCGAGCATGGCTCGCCTCTACGAGGGGGCTGAACCCTTCAGGCGGCCGTCGCAGCCATTGAGACGGTGGCGACGTACCCTGCCGCAATGGGTATTGCGATCAAGGGCCGAGGTTCCACGTCCCACCTTGCCGGGCGCTTTGAAAGCACCGTCAGCGAGGCGGTGGACGACGGCTGGGCGGTCGACGAGAGCGAGGAATTCCTCGCCCCGCGCCTGCGCACTGAAGTGCGCGCCGAAACCGCGCGCAGCATCATCACCCGCAACAACTCGCCGGACGTCGGCTTCAGCCAGTCGGTGAATCCGTACCGCGGTTGCGAGCACGGTATCAATACCCCCTGATTGTTCACTAGATAAATCCATATAGATCAACAGGTTAGAGAATAATCAGTAAACACATTGCTATCGGCACAATCCCCCGCGCAGTGCCGGCCAAACACGCCCATCCTGGAGAGGTTGGCCAACCTTCGTGGTCTGCAAAGAGTGTTAGAGCCCTGCGGCGCGCAGCAGGGCCGACATCGAGGTACCCATGCCTTTAGCAACTCGCTCCAAGGTAGCGAGAGTGAGGTTCTTTTCGCCACGCTCGATCTTGCTGTAGTAGGCGCGGTGCATCTGGATGTGGTCAGCAAAGGCTTCTTGGCTGACACCCAGATCAATGCGATGCGCGCGGATCACATCTGCAAGTTTCGCTTGGTTCGTATGCTCGACCATACGAAGCAGCTTGTGGTTCCAGTACTTTAAAGACTACGCCTCTAAAGGTAGTCTACTTATAAGTACTAATTGCATCTCCCATGAACTTTTACCTCGTATGTCCGGAACTGGAGTTCACTCTTGAGCTTCCCTTTTCTCCCATGGGCAGGGAGCAGGTCGCTATGCAGATGCGTCGAATGCAAGAAGAGGAAGGGCAAGCAAGAGGCTTTGAGTACCGCCTGGCAGAAGAGCTCTCAAAGCTCATCCCCCAGCTAACGGATTGGGACATCAAGCCGCCCACGGGTGCACAGATGGCATATGCGACTTCGCTCTGCGCACAGTTGGGCATTCCACTGCCTGCAGCAACACGTCGATCGCGGGCATTGATGCAGATCTTCTTGGCGGAAGCCAAAGCGCTCCATGGCCAACGCAGCTGATAAAGGCCTTGCCAGCCGAAGCTGTGGATAAGCCTGGGCAGAACCTACTCGCCAAACGACCGTATGGCCTACAGCTAGCTGAATTTCACGGTGTTGCGGCGCCTGTGGTTAGCAATAATACTAACGGCCCGACCTTCCCAAGTTGTCGCCATGGAACAGGATGCTCGAAAGGCCCAAGTTCCCCTCAAAGGCAGAGGGGCCGCATCGCGTGTCCCAAGCCGTTTCGATACCACTGCAACAGTGGGAGTCGACGACGGCTGGGAGTCGGTCTACCAGGAGATGGAAGACGCGCCACCGCTGAGAACTCAGGTGCAGGAAGAGCGAGCGCGCACAGTGATCAGCCACAACTCATCCCCTGACGTTGGCTTTAGCGCGTCGGTCAACCCGTACCGCGGCTGCGAGCATGGCTGTGTTTACTGTTTTGCTCGCCCTTCTCACTCCTACTTGAGCCTTTCACCAGGCTTAGACTTCGAGACGCGCCTGTTTGCAAAGACAAATGCCCCGGAGCGCCTCAGAGCAGAAATTAGCAAGTCGAACTACAAGTGCACCCCGATTGCGTTGGGGATAAACACAGACGGCTATCAGCCGATTGAAAGGAATTACCAAATTACACGCCAATGCCTTGAGGTGCTTGCTGATGCCAAGCATCCGGTGAGCTTCGTCACCAAGAGTGCCTTGATCACCAGGGACGTCGAACTGCTGGCGTCGATGGCCAAGGATCGGTTGGTTACGGTCTACTTCTCGGTCACCACGCTCGACAGGAAGCTATCTGCAAAACTGGAACCACGAGCTGCTGCTCCCCACGCAAGGCTGCGAGCAATGAATCAGCTGCACGAGGCAGGAGTACCGGTAGGGGTTTTGATCGCGCCGGTCATTCCCATGATCACCGACCATGACCTAGAAGCCATCCTTGAGGCTGCTCACGAACACGGCGCTCGGGCAGCAGGCTACGTGCTTCTCAGGCTACCCAACGAGATTAAGGACATTTGGAGAGAATGGCTCGAGCTGCACTATCCGGACCGCGCTGCGCACGTGCTTAGCTTGATGCGACAGATGCATGGTGGAAAGGAGTATGACGCCAGCTTTGGCACCAGGATGTCCGGAACTGGCCCTGTAGCGGACTTGATCCGGAAGCGCTTTGAAAAGAAGCATCGTGAACTCGGTTTCACTAGGCTGCCAGCGCTGGCCACTCATCTTTTTCAACCTCCCCAAGACAAGTCGCCACAGGGGCAACTTTTCTAGCCGAACGGAAAACGAGGCTAGCATCAGTACAAAGCTATGGATGCAGTCCGAGCGGCGCCTACAGGGACAGAGCGTCCTAGGTTTCTGAGTACTGATAGCATCTCCCCGAAAAGGAAATAGCATCTCCTCCGCAGCAAGCTTAGACGGCTTTCCAAACATATTTGGTTATCCCGCTTCCTCATGAAAAGGACCAGCGTATGCCCAAGCAAGTGAGAGGTTTATCAGTCTACCGAAGCACGATTGAGCGGCTGCCACAGTTTCGCATTCTTAGCGGCCCACTCACAGAACACCAAGCGGCGATGCTGGGATTCGACGACCTTCCGCTCGCAGGCGCTTCCATTGTGCCAAGCGCCGAAGGACCCGCGACGTTATTCAATGCCCGAGGCAAAGAGATCATCCGAAAGGACCTTCCGATGGTCACCAAGTCTCGATCAATCAATACCTCGTGGAAGGACTGGCACGGACACACTCACCACGGTACTCAGACAAGATCCTATGAGACCTATCCCAGGGAATACGTTGCACCACCTGGTGAATTCCTCACTGCTGTAGATACAGACAGTGGTATCGCAATGGCTACTAGGATCATTGACCGGACGGAGCCAGAAGAGAGCATTGCAAACCTCCTCAACATCTACCTGGAATGCTTCCAACACTTCGAAATCGTTGACCCGGACCTCGCGGTGCCGGTCAGGGTCGAGAAGATCAACTGGCGCATTCTCCCTCCGGGGAAGTTCCCGTTCGATAGAGCGATGCAGGTATTGGATAGTTATCTGAAGCAGTTGACCGACAGCGACCGCGCAGTCGCTAAGCAGCGCATCCGGACCATCACTCGTCACGAGCCCGACTTCATGGCAGTCGGATTAGGCGGTTTCAGTGAGTACATCGTTTTTGGGTTCACGGGAAGGAATCGATACGTGTTCGAGAGTCCCGAGTCAGGCAATGCCACTTACATCTTCAGGAACGAGTGGGAGGCGGTGTCTCAGCTCACCAAACGCCAGATCCTTCAAGAGCAGCTGCAGGAGACCAGGATCATCCACACCTCGCGTTGGGCCGTAGAGGTCTCAGAAGCAATCCAACGGAAGTGAAGTGGTTGGGCAAAGTTTCAGAGGGGCGTAGCCCGAACCGGTACCCTGTGACCCACGCCATGGATAGCTACCTACCGATGCGTTTACTCAGGCTTAGAAGCTTAGACAGGAACTCCCAATGAAGCCAACCATCCTGGCACTGGACCTCGAAGGCACGCTCATCTCCAACGCAGTCAGTCAGATTCCTCGCCCTGGGCTTCACCGGTTCCTAGAGGATGTCCGATCGCAGTTCGAGGAACTTGTACTGTTCACTACGGTTCCCGAGGCACTTGCAAGAAGAATTGCCGGACTCCTGGCTAGGGAAGGCAGTGTTCCGGCATGGTTTGTCGAGCTTCGATACATCCACTGGTCTGGAAGGACAAAGGATCTTTCCTATGTCTCCCCCCACGTGGGTGAAGCCCTTCTCTTGGATGACCATGGCCCCTATGTGCATGATGGGCAGGAGAGACTGTGGGTCGAGATCCCGCTGTTCGGCTCCCCGTACTCGTCAGACGATGACGGGTTGCAGATCGCAGCTGAACGCCTGACCGATCGCATCATTGAACTGCAGAGTGCATCCGACCTTGGCCACATGATCGCCGATCATGGCTGAGCAGCGCGTTGTCTCGATGGCTCGTTGAAAGAGCGCGTATGCAGCGGCCGTCCTCTCGCACATTCGGCACAGTTAGGGATCAGCACGCGGGCAGCACTCGAGAAACTCTTTGATAGCGTCGCTCCGGAGAACCCGGAGACGGCCAACCAAAGGTTGCCAGCAATCAAAAGTGGTGCAGTGGCGTTGCGGCAACCTTACCTTTGCCGGCAGCAATTGAATCGGTAGCTCCAGGCGTACCCACTGCCCAGCCAACACGCTTCCCTAAAGAACGCGCAGTAGCAACCGCGGCGTCTCCCGATTGATGATGTCAACTCACTGCCAGCCTTGGGTAGCCATTGACCGCGCGCTACCGATTGCCGCGCCAAGCGGACACCAACATTGGTACTGAAGGAGCAAATCTAGCCTGCGCGACGAACGAACCCACCTCTCTGTTGCGCACTTCCCCCGTACCAGCGAGCAGGTCTTCCTTCACACCGAGCGTACCAGTAGGGTCACGATCACGCGTAAATATATGAATCAATGGAAGTAAAAAGTAGGCATGATTCTCATTTCAGTTGTTAACGTACCGTAAGGCTCACAGCAAAAAAAACTTTCCGTATACCTGATAGCTTTCGGCGCCATGGTCTATGACGTCGAAATATGCACCGCACGTGCAATCGCTTCGGAAGCGACAGGAATCAAGTGTGCGCAAGGCGTACCCTTACCCGAAGGCTTCTGCTTTTTGGTCAGCAGGTCTGATGGAACGATCGTTCAGCCCGCTTTTGAATTCTTTGCAGATGCCCATCTAACGATCGGTCCAAAGCCAAAGCTTGCCTGCAGCAAGAACACAACCGCAGCTATCGCGGCTGACCTCACCGACTTCCATCACTTTCTTGACGCAAGAAAAAAGCTCGTTTCCGACGTAGATGAGGATCTCCTCAGATCCTATGCGGACACCTTGACTGACCTGGACTCTGCGGTGACCTTGGATAAGCTCGCCGCCGCGACTATTCATCGAAGATGGTCGACCGTGACCAAGCTAATCGCATTCTGCGTGAAACGGGGATACCTGAGGAAGGCACCAGCGCTGCTGAGCAAGCAGACGAAGCGAGGAACTGTTCAAGTTCTCGACGTTGGCGTCGACCTTCCCGGGCTGAACGACGCTGACGAACTCATCACTGCGCTCCATCCCGAGACCGTCGTCGGTATTCTTGACGAACTAGGTCCAAACCCTGTGCTCGAGCGAAACGGTCTGGTTGAACTGGCATACGCAACCACGGCGCAGCGATTGATGGCTGAGCTTTGCTATCAAGCAGGACTGAGGCGGGCGGAAGTGTGCGATCTCAAAGCGAAAACCATCCTTCAGGCCCGTACGGAAGGGCGCGATCCTCTCACTGCAGTCGCCATCCCCGTGCTCGGGAAAGGTAACAAGAAGCGCAATGTTCCCGTTCCAGTCTGGCTACTCAACGCGTTGAAGCGCTATGCCAAAGGTGTTCGGCAGCGCCTCGTTGACCTCCGACTGGGATACCACAAGCTCGAGGATCACGGCGTCCTATTCGTCCTCGACGCAAACAACCGCAAGCATGCGGGCAATCCGATAACCCCGCAGATCTTCGACCGGCATTTCGCCCAGGCCAAGGACAGGCTGCTCAAACGGCTCTCCAAAGAGCGTGACCTGGCTCGCTACGAATCCACGCAGCGCGAGCGAATAACCATTCACGCCCTTCGACACACCTTCGCCTTGTACACGTACATGGAGAAGCGCGCAAACGGTGACATGGATGCGATCAAGTATGTTCAGTCGGTACTGGGACACAGTCTCAGGGATACGACTGAGTCCATCTACCTGCGAAGCGCGAACGCATTCGAGAGCGAAACCAGGGAATCGATCAGACTGCACCTTGAAGGTCAACCCTTTATGCGAATCGGCGTCGAGGCCTGACGAGTTGGAGCTCACACGGCTCCACGGCCAGCATACGCACTACTCCTCGCATGTGACCGACTCACCTTATCAAATCAGATTGAACACGGATTGGAGCGTTACGTGGCAGGAAGAAGATCCGCCCAGCTGCGGCACGCCGTAGTAGTTGAGGAAAAGGTAGGCAACACAAAGAAATGGGATGTCCGCGAGAGCGCTGGTCGCCTAGAAGTCGCGTTCAGGCGCGCCGGAGACCTGCGCGACAACATCGTTAATCTCAGCCGGTGGAAGGGCATAGGTGCAGCGGCACCGCTCTTCGCCGAGGCGTTCTGCCGAGCTAACAAGAACAGCAGGGAGACGACTAGATCCTCTTCAGCTAACAACATCGTGAGTGGCCTGGTGCAGTACCTAACCGTAAAAGGGGTAAAGATAAGCGGCCCAGACGACACTCCAATGGATCTCGGCGAGTCCTTTCTAACGTATCTGAAAGGTAGGGATACCACGCACCCGACAGTTCTCTCGGTGGAGACCCAGCGCCACTATTACGGGACCTTCAAGAAGGTCGTTCTTGCGCTGCACGAGATGGATCCACGGTGGAAGGTGATCCGTATTCCGCCAAAGCCGTTCGCAGGACTGCCACGGAAGAGCAAGCCGAAAGAGCTGGACCGTGCGGCTTGGGCCAACGTCATGAAGGCGGCGGTCGAAGAATGCATATCGACAATGGACGAAGTGTGGCCGCTTCTAGATAGGGTTCACAGTGCCCTCGCTCAGAAGAAAAAGGGCGACGCTGTATCGCTAAGCGATCCGGCAGAGGCAATTGCTCAAATATTGGCAAACTTTGACGGTCATCTTCCTCGCCAAGGCGCGGTTCACAAGCTCCCAGGCGTAGGAAAGATCAGCGAAAGCGAGTACTTCCGTCTGAGGAGACTAGCGCACCCGATCGGCGGCGATCTGATCCCATTCTTTCTCGTACTAGCCATGCACTCGGGCTTCAACGAGCAGCCACTTAGAACACTCACCCTGAATGGCATATCGGAGCACTACCCGCTTGGACAAAAGCGAACGGTGATCAAGTCCTCCAAGCGCAGGGCTGGAAGTTCCGCTCAGGGCGCGACACAGCGAGCAGCCTTCCCCGCTAGCGATCACCCGCTAGCGCCTGAAAGATTGATCAGTTTCGTTATTGCTTGGACCAAACGAATCAGAGACTACGCTGCTGGTGAGCTTGCCAATGACTTCTTCCTCCACGCAGTTTCCGAAGGCGGGCGGCACAAGCGCCGAGGAATGCACATCGACTCCTACTCAGCCAGAACCGACGACGTGACCACGCGGGTGACCGGTTACATCACGTTGTTCTGCAAACGAAGGGGGCTTAAGTACTCTGGCTCTCAAGCAAACAGGCTTGCGTTCTCCGAAGCGGTTGATGGGCTGACCGACGGCGACGCCTTCGAGCTCCGAGCAATGCTAGGCCATCGGCTACTGTCAACTGGTCAAGACAGTTACCAGACAACCACGATGCAGCATCGGCAAAAGGAACAGCTGGCAGGAGCCATGACCGCACAGGAGCGCTGGGTGACTTCAAATGGAAAGATCGACACACGCTCCGCCCGAAGTGATCGTGAGCAAACGGCAGCCACGCAGGGCTTCTGCTGTGCAGATCCATTCCAAAGTCCTCAACCAGGGCAGCGCCATGGAAAGCTCTGCACCAGCTATGGTTCCTGTCCTGCATGCCCGCTCGCCGCAGCTGATCCAAACGAAGCCTACGCGCTCGCGCGCTTTCTTCAACTGCAGGAGCTATACGAAGAAGCCAGGGCAGAGCTCGGCAGCGAGATCTGGAGGCGAAAGTTCGAGAATGCCTATCTCGCTCTCCGCGATTCATGGATCCCAGCAGTGAGCACAACTGCGAATCGACAATCAGCGATGATGATCATGCTGACGCCCCTGCCTGGACTTGAATAGTCCGGCTGTACCGCCACTAGCGAATCAATTCTAGAGATATGGCTATGCCCGCAGCAAGAAAGGTCGAAACAGCGCAGGCAGCGACCCTGCATCCTTCCTTCCAAGTTGACTATGACAGTGATGTCTGGACCTTTGCCCAGACCACGGTCGGCCAACAGAAGGAGTTTGTCACAGTTGACTGGGCAATCCCTGTGGCACGCGGAGAGTTGCTCACGGACTACAAGCACAGAGGACTGCTCTCTGAGCTGAAGTGCTACCTCAAGACCGCCATCATTGAGGACACCGTACGTATGACGGTTGGGTCTATCCCTGGCACTTACATGGGCATGAGGGAGCTGGTGAAGTTCATGGGAGAGCGGGAGATCCACTCCCTCTTCGATATCACCACGGCGATGAGCTGGGACTACGTCGAAGGTCTCGAAGAGCAGTACATGACGGCCCGAAGTGATGCCGGTCGAGACAGGGCGTGGACGCATGCGACCGCCTACAAACTCATCCATCCACTTACACAGATCTACGAAATCGCGGACAGCTTGCGCGCCAGAGGCGGACAAGCACCGTGCGAAGCGCCGTTTGACGGAAGAAAGACCTACGACGTCGTGACAGAGCCGCTCGGGCTTGCTCGAACGGGTGGATTGATGCCTGTCCCGGACGAGATCTCGGTACCGATTCTTTCCTACGCATGTGAATGGATTGAGTACGGCTCGGAGGATGTGATCAGACTTCAGGCTGAGGTCATCCCGATGCTGATCGACGCAAGAAGTGCTACGGGACCGAGACGAATCGCCTGCTTTCGTCAGATCAAACGGCACATCGAGGAGTTCCAGATGAGCCCGATCCCAGGGACACTGACACCCTGGCATGAGCCATTGGCCACCATAGATCGGATTGATGACGCTGGTGACGAGCGCGAGATTAGCGGAACTCAGGGCCTGAGACGCCTAATACTAATGACTCAAAGCGCATTCAGTGTCTTGCTGCAGGGATGCACCGGGATTCGAGCTCATGAGCTGATTGGCCTCTCCCTGGACCACGATCCGACGCTACAGCACGGTGTGGTCAAGTCAGTGACGTCGCTAGACGGACTAATGGAGGTGTTCTCCATCTGTGGCATTTCCGCCAAAAGGGAAGCGACTCGCCATGAGTGGACTGCCGGACTGCGCCCGTTGGGCACGAATCACCTGCCGATCGTGCTGAAATCCGTCGAGGTGCTGGTGCGGCTAATGGAGCCTTGGCGAGCACTATCGGGCACTAAGTCACTGATGCTCAGCTTCTCCCACGCCAAGTCCCTTCCATCGGGTCCCGATGGAATCGGCCGAATGACAGCATCCAGAAATTCTCTGCTGCAACGTGAGTTTGCCGTCGAAGCCCTCACGAAGAAGCGTGGCATCGAAACGACGCAAGCTGTTTACGAGGTGAGGTACCTACGCCCGCAGCGATGGAGGATCACCTTTGCGCACTATGTGTTCCGATCCAAGCCGGAACTAATGCCAGCGCTACGGACGCACTTCCGTCACATGAGCGAGCAGATCACGGATCAAGGGTACATTGGAAACGATGCGGCTCTGCTCGAGAACTTGGAAGGAGAGAGAGTCATGGAGACCTCTCGGTTCCTAGTTCAAATCACCCTCGGCAGGCCGATCGGAGGTGGACCGGCGCAGCGTCTTCTCATGCAGCATGCCGAATCAATGACCGAGGCACTGTCCAAGATGGACGGAGAGACGCCGATCGATAAGGCCGTGGCATACGTGAAACTCACCGACCTGCGGATATGGACAGGGACCTACGCAAGTTGCCTGATTGATATGTTGCCTGACCGTTCCAGCTGCAACCCACAAGCAAGCCTCCTCACTGTCCGCGCCTCGCCGAACTTCGGCCTACGGTCGCCCGGCCTGTGCGCGGGGTGCAAGTGCTGCATCATCCTGCCAGAGCATAAGGACTTTTGGGAGGATCGCCTCCTGAAAAATCAGGCCATTGTCCAGATGGAGCGGACCAACTCTAGGGATCAGTATTCCAAGATTGCTATGAGCCGTGTTGTTCAGAGTCGAGCAGTGCTGAGGATGATATCCAACGCTACCGGGGACGCTTCCGATCGTTCCGGCGAAAGTTGACGACATTTGCTCCATCGTCTCTCTTGGTACTCTGCTTCTGAAGCCGGGACACTGCGAGTTGGAGAGATGCGTTGTGGATGTTGGTCTTGTAAAGCAGAGCCTTCAACCTTGCGTTCTCAGCCTTAACCCTGGCGAGCTCTTCAGCTACTGAGCCTCGCCTCTCCTCCTCAGCCAGCTCCTGAATTTTAAGCCAGACGTGCCCAAGTCGAGCGTGCCTTGATCCAAAGCTCCCTCTATTTACTCCTGCCTCTGCCGCGACCGCGGTAGGCGTGATGATCCGATGACCTGCGGCCATCTTTGCCTTCAGCAGTTCATTGGTCGGGCGTCGCTTCACCAGGCGGTCAAGAGCGGCCAATGCCTTATCCTCTACTGAGTTGGGTCTGCTCATTCTGCTGTCCGCTGACGCATCATTGGTAAGCAGATAGCCTACGCCACCTTCGCCGCCCAATCATCTAGGTGGGACAAGGAGAACCTTGAAATCAATCCTGATGCAGTCGCTGCCCGGCGAGACCCACGTTCTTCAGACCCAGATGTTCAGCAACGACTTTGGGACAAGGTCCATTGTGACCATTGCAATGATGAAGCGCCGCAAAGCTTCGTGCCTGATAGGGCGCAGAATGGTTAGGTTGAGGCTATGGGGTCGGGGTCAGCGTTGGGGTACTGGAGCAGATCACCAGCCCTTTCGCACCACGCGTGAGGGCTACATAGAGGTTCTGCACGCTCATGCTCTCCGGATAGAGGACCACGGCAATGTCTGCCTCGAGACCTTTCAGAAGGAGAGTGCTGCCGACTGCTCTGCGCGCAATGGGGCGGCTGAGGTGACGATTTCGCTCGCGGGCATGAAGTGCGGCTCCTAATAGATCTTGCTCTCCGTTGATAACGCTTCGCATGGCTGATCGACAGCAGTGCAGAATCTCGGGCCGATAGACCCGAGTGCCTGTCTGTTCGGCCAAAGCGTCCACCAGCCGCAAGGCGCGCGTCATGGTCCGCTCGGACTCAAAGGCGACTGCCTCAGCTTCTACAGGAGTTGGAGGTGTCCTGGCTCTCCCTCTACGAATGGTACCGACACGCGTCACTAGATTCGCCGTGCCGACGCCCGTCATCATGAGAGCGGAGAAGGTGGCCAAGTCTTGCAGCGCACTAGGAGCCTGAAGATTGAATTGCCTGGCGAAGTTGACGAGGTCTCGCATGTCCACGGCTTCTACCGCCATTGCCCCAGGCGTTTGGCTGGTGAGTTGGTGGCGGCCTTGAACATTCATGGACTCGCCAATTACCAGAACCGTTCCTTGGCTACCAGGCGCATTGGTCCGTGCCGCAGTCAATCTTTGCTGCACTTCACTACCGGCAACCAGCTGGATCCAACGAACGGATGACGGAGCCGTAGTTAGATCAATGGGTAAGCCGGCCGTAAGAGCATGCCTTTGGGATAGCAGCCACTGGCCCAGCTCTTCATTACCTGCAATTTGCCAGCGCCAAGGGGTTCGAAGGCTACCCGCTGCTGGGAAGGACGATTGAACGTCTTGTTCCCAGTGAACCAGCCGATTTCCGCCAAATCCGAAGATGGCCTGCAGAGGGTCACCGAGGACGCACGTGGGCAAAAGCGCAGCGAGGGTGGACACGATGGAGTGCTGAACGGTGCTGCAATCCTGATACTCGTCAACCAAAAGCCGGGCGTAAGTGGCTGCGATGGGTGCAGCGATATGCCCCGAGTCCAAGAGTTGCCGGAATGATTCACGGATCGCGGGGTAGTCGCTACCCGCGTTGTTGAGCTCCAAGAGTTGGGGATGATGGCCACTGCGCGCCGGGAACTTGGCGATGAGACGCATAGCGAATCCATCAATCGTCGACAGCCGATAGGCAGAGCTGGGCACCCCCGCGCGTTTCAAGCGTGTCCTCAACGCGGTGACGCCAGCATTTGTGTGAGTCAGAACAAGGATCGGTCTGTTCCCAGAGTGGGATGCCAGCGCCTCGGCAATCAGCTGGGTTTTGCCGCATCCTGCTGGGGCGGTGATCGATCCGCGTTGGATAGCTAGCAGATCGATTTCAGGCAGCACGGGTAAAGGCCCAGAGTTGGTCTACTACTGCCTTGAAGCTAGCGTCCGCGTTTGCGTAGCCCCGAGAGACGATATCCAGGACGATTGACTGGTAAGTCGTAAGCGACTTGAACCAGCTATTCTTTTTGATACGGGAGACTTCGCCAAGCAGTACGCGAATATCAGGCGGATAGGGTGAATTCGGCCTCAGCGCTTCGATGGACGCCAAAGTTGTTAGACCGTTCGATTTGGCAACCAGCTGTTGGTTCATAAGATCTTCGCCAACACGCTCTTTAGCCTTCAGGAGCAGGGCATCAATCGATGTGTCAGGAAGGCAGAGGAACAGCTCGTCCTCCAACGTCATTCCTGCCCGCCAAGTCACGAGGCTGCCGCCTGATTGAAGATATGCTTCTGCAACACCTGGAGCGGCAGGTTTGTCAGCGTCTATGAAGACGAGGACTCGGTAACCCAGATCCATAAGCGCAGTCGCTCGGGCAAAAGCGTTGTCCGGAGTGCCTCCGCCTGCATTGACGTATGCACCACCTAAAGCCAAGAAAGAGGATTCTTTGCTGGCTACCCCCCATAGATCGAGGCCACGCACAAACCCTACCTCGCTTGCTCCCTCGCACACAATCACAGACTTCGCCAGAAAGGCCTCCGGGTCAGTGCGCAGCGTGCTTTGAATCTCGTCGGTCGAGCCAGCGGAAATGACGACATGGCCAGCCGGTCGTGGCCGAACTACAAGCAGCTGCTCACCTGAAAGCTCACGAAGTGCCACAGGGGAGTGTGTTGTGAGAAACGCTTGGAGAGGCGGCGGCGTCTCCTTGGCTCCCAAGGAATCCAGCAGCCGCATGAGCCGATGGGGCTCTAACCCATATTCCACCTCATCCACCAAGGCAATCGGCGCTGACTCCGCCGCGGCCCGTTGAAGTCCCGTCACCAAGAGTCGAGAAGAACCCGTACCAAGGGACCGAAGGGGGATGCCTGCCTCGCTGTGAAGCGCGATGGCGCCTTCGCCGATGGAGACGGAGTGCGAGTCGAGTAAGGCCTGCGGCATCGATCCGACGTCAACTCCAAGGCTCTGGGCAGTTGTCCGGACGATTCCGAGTGTCTGACTCAGGTGGGGCGATGCTTGAGCGCCAAAGTTGGCGCGCGCCTGACGCGCTGCTAGAGCGAGCTGGGCTCCCAATTCTGCGCGCTCGTCTGTTAGCCGGTTGAGCACCGACCCGCGGCTCCAAGATAAGTTGGAGCTTGTAAAGCTGCCGATGCGTGCCGGAGCTAACACGATGCGTTCTTTCCAAGGCAGGCTTCGTTCCAAGCCTTGTTGAAGCGACCTATCGGAGATCAGCGTCCAGCTGGGCTCAAGGTCCGCCCCGACTTGAAGCAGCAGCGTAAGCACTGTCTCCAACCCCGCGGCGGGTTCGTCTTCTAGGGTGTCAAATACCGAATCGAATCCTCGCAAGAAGTCGCCATAGACATCAATGTCCATCAGCGATGCCGGCAGTTCCCCGAATGTCACGGCAATACGAATGGGCTCTGAGACATCGAGGTCAAAAAAGTCCATGTCGCCGAAGGAAATGCTTCGTCGAGCACCCAAGCACAGGTCGATGGCATCGAGGATGGTGGACTTGCCACTATCGCCAGGACCGATCAAACAGTTGATGCCCGGGGCGGGCGACCAGTCGAGCGCCTTGATGGATCGAAAGTTCCGAATGGCCAAATGGCGAATTCGAGGCATGGGGCGTCCTGTAAGAGGCTTGGTCAACGGTCCGTGTAGGACGCAGACTGACACCAACTCCTACTACGCCCCTGAGGCAATCCTAGCCCTAAAGCGTTCTGCCAGTCATTGGCTCATTGGTGGAACTTGGCGCCACGCCGAGCTGCTTCGCGAACTTCCCTAACCTGTAACGCGGCAACACTGAGAGAGCGGTTCCAGGTCGCTTCTTCCGTGGTCACCTGCCCGCTTGCAGGCGACGGAGGTCCGTTCATCGCCAACAGCGGACTTCCCTGAGCGAAGGAAATTGGTTCGCGAAGCTGAATAGGCTTAAGCTGGTGTCCGCCCGGCGCGCGGCGGTCCTAGGATTCGGCCATGGACATCGGTCGGACAACCTTAACCGTCGGCGTCGCCATAGTCGCGGTTTCTTGCGGCGGGTCCCAGGGGCGCTGGACTGCCTTTGTCTATCCGCCCGGCGCGTCCACTCAGGAAGTCCGTCACGCTGTTTATGGCGATTACGACACCTTCGAGCATTGCCAGGCGGCTGCAATAGCCGCCCTGAGAAATAGCCCTCCACTGCCAGGGGCGCAGGAAGTGGGATCTTACGAATGTGGGCGCGCGTGTCGATATGACGTCGACATGGACTTGTACGTCTGCGACCAAACTCGCAAGTAGGTAGCTCCGTGCTCGCCGCCCGCCTGGCGCCTTGGTCAGCCTGGCCAGCGTGTGTGAAGTTGATCGATGACAAACCGGTGACGGTGCGTGCCATCCACGTCTCGGTGTGCCAAGAGGTGCGGGTCGTCCTCAGCAAGATGTTCGTGCTTATGCGCTATCTCCTCTGGATCGTGCGCCGGCCATCTGCGCCACGCGGCGACCAAACCGAGTGTGGCCAGAATCCCCAAGGCGGCCAAGGCAACATGCAAGCCGTAGCGCGCACCAACCCACCCGGCGAGTGGATAGGCGATCAACCAGCAAACATGCGATAGGGAAAATTGGGCAGCGAAGAGGAATGGTAGATCGGCGGACTCAGCCGAACGCCGCAGCAGCCGCCCGCCGGGGGTAACCAAGCCGGCATACGCCATGCCCAGCAGCGTCCAGGCCGGAATGACCGCCGTCCACCCGGGATGTCCCTTCAGGGCAAACCAGACGCCAAGGAAGGTAACCAGGACAACTGACATGAACAGTCCTGCAGCCAACATTACTGTCCGGTCCGAAATGCGGTCGAGAACCTTCGGAAGAAGAAGTGCGACCAGCATGGACCCGCCTCCGAAGGCCGCCAGCGCCCATGCAACCTGCTCCTCCGCCCCGCCCAGAACGGTGCGGACCATAACCACCGTATTGACGAACACCATCGCGCCGCCGGCTGCGGCGCAGAGGTTCAACGCGAGCAGGCCCTGCAATCGCGGTGTGCGGAGGTAGATTCGCATTCCACGGATGGCTCGGGCATAGGGACCGTCCTTGGAAGAGACCGCAGCGAGGGCCGGGAAGGTGGTGGACGCGACGAGCAGCGCCGAGAGGATGAAACCTACCGAGGTACCAGCGAACAGCCCGTGGAAGCTAATGATCGTCAGCAGTGCGGCAGCAAGCGCCGGGCTCAGCAGGCTTTCAAGGTCATATGCCAATCGGGAAAGTGAGAGCGCACGGGTGTAATCACGCTCTTCTTGAAGAATTTCGGGGATGGTGGATTGAAACAGCGGCGTGAAACATGCCGATGCCGACTGCAGCACAGCGATGAGGACATACACCTGCCAGATCTCGGTGACGAAGGGCAGGCAGACCGCCACAACCGCACGAACCAGATCGAGTGCGATCAGCACCCGCTTGCGCAGCCGTGCAGGGACCAACGCTCCTGAAACGGGCGCCAAGGTCACGTACACGACCATCTTGATCGCCAGCGCGGTGCCCAACACCGCTCCGGCCTGGCTGCCAGCGAGGTCGTAGGCCAGGAGGGCAAGGGCGACAGTCGCCAAGCCGGTTCCGACCAGGGCGACTATCTGGGCACCAAACAGGCGCCGAAACGCCGGGTGACTCAGTACTTCGAGCATGGGATTGTCCTGGTAGCAACGTTCTGACGGCACCAACCCGTGTGCGCCCTTTTGCCCGGATTCAGGGCAGAGGCGGCAGACAGGCGGAGTGTACGCCCACCACTGTTCGGGTCGAGGTGACGACCCCGCCGGAATGGCAGGGTCGTTGGCTAAATCCGAGTGGATTTACTTCTTCTTCGGAGCTGCCTGTGCGTCGCAACGTTCCTTCAGCGCCTTGGTCTGGGCATCCTTGAGGTCCACCTTGTACCTCGAACGGTCGGCAAGCTGTTCGCAAGTCGTCGGCTTGGCCTTGGGAGCAGCCGGGGGAGCCGGATCGGCATGGAGGGCAGGATCATGAGCGGATGCCGTGGTGAAAAGGGACATGCTGAAAAGCAGGCCGGCAATTACTGCGCTATGAGTTTTCATGTTGTTTCTCCTCGGGTTGGGTCGGCGAAGTGCCGGGTGTTACGGCTGATAGATGTCGGCTTGGTAGCCCACAAGTTCGATGCTCACGGTCACCGGCGTGTCGCTTCGGTTCTGCCAGTACCACCCATGAGTTCCTTCAAATGGCGCGACGAAGGTGCCGTGCGCCTCCCGCTGCGCAGCTTCGACGGCGTAGCTGGTCCATGCACCCTTCACGTCGGGCCGCTCACCATGCATATCGACTGCTACATCACCGGTCGCCTTCCAGCTGAACAGCATTCCCGCGCCAGCAGCCATGTGGGATTTGACCTCTTTGCCTTTCCCCGGCTCCAGCGTGATCGTCATCGCGTCCTGGCGAAGCTCACCGTTGGTGAGCGATACCGCGGCTGGATCAAGCGATTGCCCCTTGTTCGCCCCGAACGCAGCCGCAGCCTTTTCCGCCAAGGTGGTCGCTGCGTCCGATGCTGTCGAGGACGTCGGCGTAGCCGGGTCTGCGGCGGTGCTTCCGCCGTCTGCCAGGGCAGTCAGGCCCAGCGCTCGGCCGATCCCGGTGGGATCAATGCCGTACTCCGCCGGCAGAACGGCCGTAACGAGAAGCGCGCCGGCAATGGCGGCAGCGACAAGGGTCGACTTCAGCAGGCGGCCAGTCGTGGGAAGTGGTTGATTGATAGTGATTGACATGATGGGTCTCGGTCAGAAATCAGGAAGCGAAGTAGCCGGTGAGCTGCATGCCGATGAGCACGAAGCCGGCCGTCATCAAGATGGTGTTCACGCCGTAGGCCTGGCGGTTGAAGGAAGGCAGCCGACGCCAGAAGCCCATCACGATCAAGATGCCGGCAAGCGCCAGAAGTTGGCCGAGCTCAACGCCCACGTTGAACGCAAGCATGTTGGGGACCAGCCCGTCCGGCGATAGCGAGAAGTCCTGAAGCTTCGTGGCCAGGCCGAAGCCGTGGAAGAAGCCGAAGACAAGGACTGCAATCTTGGTGTTGGGTTGCACGCCGAACCACCGCTTGAACGCGCCCATGTTGTCCAAGGCCTTGTAGACCACCGAGAGACCGATGATCGCGTCGACCAGATAGGCGTCGACATGAAAGCCGCCGAGCACGCCGAGCAGCAGCGTCGTGCTGTGGCCAATGGCGAACAAGGTGACGTAGATGCTCACGTCCCGCATGCGGTATAGGAAGAAGATCACCCCGAACAGAAATAGAAGGTGGTCGTATCCAGTCACCATGTGCTTGGCGCCAAGGTAGGTAAACGCGATCAGTTGCCTACCGGTGCTTTCTTCAAGGAAGGCCTGGTCTCCCTCGCTTACACCGTGCGCGAACGCCGCAAACGGCAGGAGGACTGCGGCAAGCATCGAAAGCCAAGCAAAGAGCTTGTTGGAAGAAGTCAAAGACAAGTTCCTTGTGCAGAAAGGGGACGGGTGGTTCATGAGGAGCGACTTTCCAGAACAGAATCTTCGCGGTGAACCAATCGATACAGCGCCGGCAGCACGAGAAGTGTCAGCAGCGTTGAAGAGATGATTCCGCCGATAACAACAGTGGCGAGCGGACGCTGAACTTCCGCGCCAGCACCGACGTTCAGGGCCATAGGAAGGAAGCCCAGACTCGCCACCAAGGCCGTCATCAGGACTGGCCGGAGGCGGGTAAGAGCACCTTCGGTGACAGCCTTGTGCAGGGGGACGCCTTCTTCCCGCAGGTTCTTGATGAAGCTGATCATTACCAGGCCATTGAGCACGGCAACGCCCGAAAGAGCGATGAAGCCCACACCTGCGGAGATGGACATGGGAATGTCGCGCAGCCACAGCGCCACCACGCCCCCGGTCAGTGCAAGCGGCACGCCACTGAATACGATCGCAGCGTCCTTCCCTGAGCCGAATGCCATGAACAACAATCCGAAGATCATCACCAGAACCACTGGCACGACGACGGACAGCCGCTTGCTTGCCGAGATCAACTGCTCAAACGTGCCGCCGTACTCGATCCAGTACCCTTCCGGCAGCTGGACCTCCTGTCCGACCTTGGTGCGCAACTCCTCGACAAAGGACCCTAAGTCGCGCCCGCGCACATTGCTTGTGATCACCACCCTGCGTTTACCATTCTCACGGCTGATCTGGTTCGGACCAGGCGCGATCTCGACCTTGGCCAACTGGCCCAGCGGCACGAAGCTGCGCTCTTGGCCTGTGCTCACCCCGGGCGCGACGGCCACAGGTAGTGACGCCAGTGTCCGGACGTCCTGGCGAAGGTTCTCCGACAGACGAACCACGATATCGAAGCGCCGATCGCCTTCGAACACCTGGCCGACCGATTCACCTCCCAGCGCCACCGAGATGGTCTTCTGCACGTCGTCAATGGCTACGCCGTATCGTGCAAGTGCATCCAGGTCCGGCGTGATCGTCATCAATGGCAGACCGGTGATCTGCTCAAGTTTCACGTCGGCCGCTCCCTGGATCTCACTGGCAACGTTCTCTACCTGGCTGCCGATGGTTGCCAGTTGCTCCAGGTCGTCGCCGTACAGCTTGACAGCAACCTCAGCCCGAACGCCCGCAATGAGCTCGTTCATCCGCATCTGCACCGGCTGGGTGAACTCATAGTTGTTGCCAGGAATGGCGCGAACCACTTTCTCGAGCTCGGCAACAAGCTGTGCCTTCGGCTTGCGCGGATCAGGCCATTGGTCCCGATCTTTGAGCATGATGAAGGTGTCGGCTACGGAGGGGGGCATGGGATCGGTGGCCACCTCGGCAGTGCCGATCTTTGCGACGACTTCATCTACCTCGGGGAACTGTTTGATCGCCGCTTCCAGCTGACGTTGCATGCCGATCGCCTGGGTCAAGCTGGTCCCTGGAATTCGAAGCGCATGCAAGGCGATATCGCCCTCATCCAGGTTCGGAATGAACTCGGTGCCGAGGCGACTTGCAAGCAGGCCCGCCAGGACGGTGAGCACCGCAGCAGAGGCCACCACTACCTTGCGTGCATTGACGGCACGCTCAAGCATCGGGCCATACACGTTGGTGACTCGGCGCATGGCTTTGGTTTCCTTCTCCGAAACCTTTCCCGTTACGAACTGAGCCACAGCGGCAGGCACGAATGTCAAGGACAGTGCCATGGCACCGGTAAGCGCGATGACCACGGTAAGCGCCATCGGGTGGAACATCTTCCCTTCCACGCCGGAGAGGGCAAAGATCGGGATGTAGACCGCCGCGATGATGAAAAGGCCGAACAGGCTTGGCTTGATCACCTCTGCACTGGCACTTGCCGCCAAGGAAAATCGTTCTTCCCGAGTCAACAAACGGCCCTGAAGGTGTTGCCGCTCGCCAAAGCGACGCAGGCAGTTCTCTACGATGATGACTGCCCCATCGACGATCAAGCCAAAATCCAGTGCGCCCAGGCTCATCAGATTCGCAGAGACGCGATTCTGGACCATGCCTGTGATCGTCAGCAGCATCGTCAATGGAATGACCGCCGCAGTGATCAGTGCCGCACGAAGATTGCCCAAAAGCAGGAAGAGCACCGCGATGACGAGCAAGGCGCCTTCGAGGAGGTTCTTCTTCACCGTCTCGATGGTCCGATCCACCAGTTCGGTTCTGTCATACACAGGATGCGCCCGAACGCCGTCAGGCAGCGTAGCGTCGATGTCCTTGAGCTTGGCCGCGGTTCGCTGAGCCACGTCCCGGCTGTTTTCGCCGATGAGCATGAACGCCGTACCAAGGACCACTTCGTTGCCATCCTTGGTTGCCGCGCCTGTACGAAGTTCGGTGCCTTCTACAACTTCTGCCAGATCGCCAACACGCAATGGCATGCCATCACGGTTAGCCACTACGATCTTGCGCAAACCCGCCATGTCGGCCACTTGGCCCGGCACGCGTACCAAGTACTGCTCACCGCTTTTCTCGATGTAGCCGGCACCCACGTTAGTGTTGCTGCGGGCCACGGCTTCGAGCACATCCTGCAGCGTCAGTCCGTATGCTTGGAGCTTCTTCGGGTCCGGCGTGATGTGAAACTGGCGAACATAGCCTCCGACGGTGTTGACCTCGGTTACGCCTTTCAAGTGGCGCATCTGCGGTCGGATCACCCAGTCCTGCAGCGTACGAAGCGCCATTGGTGTCCACGTCTCTTCAGCACCGGACTCCGCTTCCACGGTGTACATGAAGATCTCACCCAGGCCCGTCGCTACCGGTCCAAGGCTTGGCTTTAGTCCCACGGGCAATTGGGATCCCGCTTGCTGAAGTCTCTCTGCGACCTGCTGACGGGCGAAGTAGATATCTGTGCCATCTTCAAACACGACCGTGACCTGAGACAGGCCGTAGCGTGAGATGGAACGGGTGTATTCCAGCTTTGCCAACCCGGCCAACGCTGTTTCGACCGGGAAGGTGACCCGTTGCTCGGCCTCCAGCGGTGAGTAGCCCGGAGCTTCGGTGTTGATCTGCACCTGGACATTGGTAATGTCAGGAACGGCGTCGATGGGAAGCTTGCTGTAGTTCCAGATCCCAAGGCCTGAGAGGGCCAGGACCAGAAGGAGCACAAGCCATCTGTGCGCGATAGACGCGCGAATGATTCGCTCTAGCATGGTGCGTCCTTAGTGGTCGTGGCTTGCGCCGGACTTTTCGATGTCGGCACGAATCAGGTAGCTCTGCTCGGAAACGTACCGGGTTCCCGGCTTAAGCCCTTTCAGTACCTCCACGCGATCGCCATCGCGCCTACCCAGTTCAAGCATCCGCACCTCATAGCTGTTGCCCACTTGGGCGAATACCACGGTGAAGTCCCGAAAACGCTGCAGGCCCGATTCCTTTACTGTTAATGGAACCTCCGTTTCCGCGATGACGACTTCGGCGGATACGGCCATTCCTGGTCGCCACCTGCCCTCGCTGTTGGTAAGGGCCACACGTGCCACCACGGTCTGGCCAGCGCTGGCCAACGGAAGGATGCCCTGCAGCTTTCCCGTTGCTTCCAAACCGCCTGTTGCCGAGCGAATGGTCACCATCTGGCCTGGCGACAGTCGCTCGGCATCGCTTCCCAGCGCACGCAGGTCCACCCAGACCTCCGAAAGGTCGGCAATTTCAAACAGCGTGTTGTCGGCAGCGACATCGCCTACCGACGTGCTGCGCGCGAGTACGACTCCACTGAAAGGTGCCGTGACGGAGTAGGTCCGCATGCTGTCATTGCCCTCGACTGTGGCCAACGTCTGACCAGCCGAGACGCGTTGTCCCATCTCGACCGCCACACTGCGGACCACGCCAGGGAAGCGTGCCTTGACCGCAGCAAATCGGCCGGTGTCGACCGCGACGTTGCCCATGAGGGAAACGGTGTCCCGGATGGTCCCCGGTTCGGCGGACTCGACCACGACACCTGCGTCGGCAGCGGCTTTCGGATCTATCGTGGTGCGCCCTTCATAGGAGGCGTAAGACCAGGCGTAGTTCTTTCCACCCACCACCGCATCGGCTTTGACATCAAAGGAATGCGGCTCGACCACCTCCCCGCTGCCGACCAGGTAGTCCTTCTCTGGAATAAAGCTGAAGTTGTTGACTTCGCCGTCCAGACGCTTGAGTTGTATCGTCGCTTTGACTTCTCCAGGTGCCAGCGGTTTGTCGTTGCGATAGGCATACAGCCGGAAATGAGGCGGGGTATTGGTTTCGTAAACAGTTACTTCAAGGGCGAAGTCGCCGTCGCGAAGCATGCGACCGCGATGCGGCCCTCGCTCATAGTCGCCTGCGGTCGCAGCAGTGTCCTCTGGCTTTGCTCGTTGCGACGATTCGTTGCCACCGCACGCAGCCAGGGCAATTGGAAGCAGGATCAGGAATACGTATCGGTTCATGGGCGAATGTCCAAGGCAGAAGCGGTGAGGCGGTCGGCCTCGACCAGGAGACGGAGATAGCGCGCGGCGGCTTCGACTTCCCGTTCGCGAAGATCGAAGAGCCTTTGCTGAGCCTGGCTGAGTACCAGGAAGGAGAAGCGTCCTTCCTCAAAGCCCCTGCGGCTCTGATCAAAGGCCTGCTGGGCCTTTGGCAACTGACGCTGGCGCACTGACTCCACTTCCGATTGCGCTTGCTTGAGCTGTTGGTAGATGCCAAACAGCTCCTGACGCATTTCCAGCATCTGCGCCTGGCGCCGGTATTTGAGAGAGGTGAGTTCGTAGTCCGCTTCAGCCACGGAGAAGTCCGATCGCCGACGGCTCCCCAACGGGACGGAGACGGACATCACCAGGCCGCTGTCCTTGGTGGCTTCCAGTCGGCGGATGCCGAGGCCAACGCTGACATCCGGCTTGGCGCTAGCGCGGGCGATCTCCCTCCTTGCATCTATAACTCCGGCTTGAGCGTCCAAGGCGCGCTGTTGTGGTGTCGTGGCGAGGCGCCGGCTCAGATCATCAAAATCATCCAGAGGGGGAAGGACCGCGGTATCCCCTGCAACCGAGCCGAAATCCGGACTTGGCGCCCCCCACGTGGCAGCCAGCGACATTCGCGCGCTTTCCAGAGCCTGCAATGCCTGCTCCCGCTTCAGCTCGGCATCGAGCAGGGCGATCTCGGCGGATCTCAGGTCCGAGTCGGGATTGCGGGCGGCCGCGACCCAACGGGCCACTTCACGGCGCATGGCGCTGGCCATTTTGATGCGCTCTTCGGCGTGCTCGACATGCTCCTGGGCGGCCAGCACGTCGACGAAACGCCCTGCGGCCAAAGTTGCGATAGCGATACGGGTGACGTCCGCTTCGCTTCGGGCAGCGTCCACCTCGGCGCCGCCGAGCGCTTGGCGCGCAGCCCGCTTCCCACCCAGTTCTAGAACCTTGGAGATGCGGAAGGTGGATTCGGCGGCGTCTAGGCCGCTCAGGCCGCCTGAGCCAGCCACGTTTTCAAGCTCGCCGCCCAGCACGAGCGGCGTAGGCAATGCCTCCCGGCCCGCCCGGCTTCTGACAGCTTCCAGTCGAGCGGTGTCTGCCTGGACGCTGGGATGGGTGCCGAGGGCGCGGGCGACCACATCCTCCAAGCGCAGCACTTCAGCGGCATGGCCAGGCACGGCCACACCGTAGGCGCCGGCTATGGCGAGCGCCCACAAACTACGTAATTTCACGGAAAATCTCCGACGATGGTCATGACGACGCGCTGCCGGCCAACATTGGGTGGACAGCGCGCTCAGGCCGCTACAGCGCGGCAGGTGTCGTCAGACGATCGGAGGTCTGAATGGCGAGCCGCGATGACCAGAGGGCTCATCGACGGAGTGCAGGCCGGGCAGTAAAGATGCCGGCGGAACAGTTGCTAGGTTCAGATTCGAAGACACCAGCATGCCGGCAAAGCTCACATCGGCCTGGTGAAGGACGCTGTGCACGCCCGATGCATGCTTCGGATCTACGTTGTCGCCAGTTCCAGGACCGTGTGAGTGCCCGTGCTCTGCCGTTGCAGCGATGTCGTGCTCGGCAGTATGGAGCTCGCCCTGTTGGATCACGATCGGCCGAACAACGACGCTCAACAGCATCAGCACGAAAAGGCTGAACCGGATGAGTCGACGGTGGCGGGCCGAGAAGGCGGACATGAAAGGAAGAATAGAGGCAGTCAAGCTGAGTTGTCGAGAGCCCTGAGTTGGAGCCCCCCCTGATCCAGTTATGGCTTGGCGCTCGAGGGAGGGCGTCGCTTAAGCCCACTCCGATCAGATCGCATTGCCTCAGGTATCGCCGCGCCTGCTGCCGCTTCTGGCCGATAGCGGCCGCCCAGTAAGGATGGTGCCGGCCAGAGGCTGGAACTGGGCCTCACTGCTCTCTGGAACCGCGTCCTCCAGGCTCGTTCCAACGTCGAATGGGGCCTGGCCCCTCTCTCAGGCGTTGGGCGATTCTGCGCTGCTTATGGGATTCAGTAAGACCATATCCGTACCACTAGGCTCACCGTTGGACTTTCAGGTTAAAAGGGCGCAGCGTTCGCTTCTCGCCCAACAGGGCCATTGATTTCGGAGAGCGCAGGTGAGCAGAACAAGTAATTCTCATCCACTGCAGATTGCGACGCTGCCTATCGGCGTGAATGGCGGTGCGATCGGCGTTACCTTTGCACCGGGAAAATATCAGGACGTCGCAATGACGGGGTCTTGGGCCCGAGACTTGGATATCGATCTGGCGTCGATAGTCGCGTGGGGAGCACAGCATCTGATCACGTTGATTGAGCCGTGGGAGTTCGAAGAGCTACGAATTACCTCCTTGGCAGAGCGTGCCAAAGCGCATGGCTTGATGTGGCACGGCCTACCGATTAAGGATGGTGCGGCTCCTGATGCACGGCTGCTTCTGCCATGGCAATCCACAGGACCCCAGTTCGCAGCCGAGCTCTTGTCCGGAAGCAGGATCGTGGTGCACTGCAAAGGAGGCCTAGGGCGAGCGGGGACCGTGGCGTCGATGCTTCTCATTGACACGGGCTGCGCTCCAGACGGCATCGATGCGATCGCTAAGGTGCGCTCGGTGCGCCCTGGTGCAGTGGAGACTGCGGAGCAGGAAGAATTCATCCTGAATTGGCCTGCTCGCAGAGCCTCAAGTCTGGGGGTAGTCGCAATGCCCGGCTAACCTACCCTTTACCGCCTTGGGCTGGAATACAAGAGGACGGAACTCCGCAGGTAGTCTGTAGGGAAGCCGCCGTAGGGGACGCAGTGCTGAACACTTTTCCTCGAACACATATAGTGTTGGTGCTCGTACTGCTTTGCACGCCCCTCGCATGCCTATCTGAATCTGTCGCCGGGCCTGGACTTCGAGACCAAGCTGTTCGCCAAGACCAATGCGCCGCAACTGCTGCGCAAGGAACTGTCGAAGCCGGGTTACGTGCCGCAGCCGATCGCGCTGGGCATCAACACCGATGCGTACCAGCCGATCGAACGCAAGTTCAAGCTGACGCGCCAACTGATTGAAGTGATGCTGGAGACCAAGCATCCGTTCTCGCTGATCACCAAGAACGCACTGGTCGAGCGCGACATCGATCTGCTCGCGCCGCTGGCCGCGGAGAACCTGGTCAGCGTGCATTTCTCGGTGACCTCGCTGGATCCGCATCTCTCCGCGAAGCTGGAACCGCGCGCATCAGCGCCACATGCACGGCTGCGCGCGATGAAACGCCTGCATGACGCTGGCATTCCGGTCGGTGTGATGGTGGCGCCGGTGATTCCGTGGATCAACGACAGTGAGCTGGAAGCCGTGCTGGAGGCCGCACACGATGCAGGTGCGAGCACCGCCGGCTACGTGCTGCTGCGCCTGCCGCTGGAAGTGGCACCGCTGTTCCGCGACTGGCTGGATACGCACCATCCCGATCGCGCTGCGCATGTGATGAGCACCATCCAGCAGCTGCGTGGCGGCAAGGACTACGACAGCCGGTTCGGCACCCGCATGCGCGGCCCGGGCGTATATGCCGATCTGTTGAACAACCGCTTCAAGCTGGCGCGCAAACGGTTGGGATTCAATGCACAGAACAGCCACTGGCCGAAGCTGGATTGCAGCCGGTTCCAGAAGCCGCTGCCGCCGAAGAAGGATACGCCGCAGGGCAGTCTGTTCTAGGACGCTGGACCGCAGTGCGACCCACCGGTAACAATCCAAGCCTTGCCGCATCGCCTGGTGTTGTACACGATGAAATGCAGTCACTGCTTCCGTGCCAGTGGTCTTCTTCTATGCCTTGCGACCCTGCAGGTCCAGGCCCGCGCCCTGCACGAATGCATCGTCGTTCCGCAGGCCACGGTCGTCACTGACATGCCGGCTGGCCTGGACGAGTTCGAACAGCGTTTGTGGACAGCAAATGCGGGTCAGGTGGTGAGCAAGGGCACCGACACCCTTCTTCTGCTTCGCCTGTTCTCGGAATCACCGGGCGTGATGGATTCCCAAGAGTTCACCAAGGTCACCGGTATCCTGAAGGGATACACTCCGTCCGCTGAAGGGATTCCGGAGGTGCTCGACGCACGCATGACCAGTGGTGGCGCGGGCTTCGCGCACAAGGGAGACTACTGGTTGTCCGATTCGGCGGATATCGAGCTACATCGACCGCACAAGCGCGATAGTCCGATGGAAGTCAAAGTGACGTCTGTCGGATGGAACAGCTATCGAAAAGAAGACCGTTCCTTCTATCTCCAGTTCACCTGTCAACCCAGGGAAATCCCCGTCGAGAAGCTCAGTGCCTGGCAAGGTGGCAACGGCAATCTCTGGCGGTCTTTTGGACCGACCAAGTAGCTGCGACAGTCTCACCCTCCCCCAAACAACTTCTGCGCACTCTGGAACAGGATCCAGCTGGTCGCGATGAACTTGTCGCCACCCTGTGGCCGGTTGCCACGATGGGTGTGGGTGAATGCCGTCGGGGCGATCAGCAGGCTGCCGGTGCGCGGCGCGATCTTGCGCCCCTGGAACAGGAATTCGGTCTCGCCTTCGTCGAAGTCGTCGTTGAGGTACAGCGTCCACAGTACGTGCCGGTGCAGGGTCTCGGCCTGCGCATCCTTCGGGTACAGCTCGCAGTGCCAGTACGGGTAACCGCCCTCGCCTGCCGCATACCACTGCAGGTTGATCGCGCCCGGGCGCAGGCAGGTGCGGGCCAGATCGGCCAGCTGCTGCGGCGGCATGTCGGGGAAGTCCTCGGCAGACAGGCGTCGCGGTTGGCCGTTGCTGTCCTGGATCTGCAACATCAGCGGCGCAATCAACGCCTGTGGATAACGGCGTAGATAAGTCAGCAGGCCGTTGAACACCGCAATCTGCAGCTGCTGATCAACATCCTGCCAGCCGTCCAGGCCACTGATGCGCAGATCCTTGCTGTGCTTGAGTTCCGGGAACACGCCACTGCCCACCGCACCGGGCTGCAGGCCACGCGTGGCGCGCAGGCGTTCAACGATGGCGGCGCAGACCTCGCTGGGGACGGCGTTGTGGATGACTTCGATAAAATCGACCGGGCCCTGCTCGTGCATGCGTGCATTCCTTAGGCGGCAACGGCTTGATGGTGCCGTTTGCCGCCCTCGGTGTCACCCCACGGTCATGTCATCGTTCTGCCACGACCGCTGTCGGAGGAACTGCCTCAGCCCTGCGCGTCGTCGTGCGCGTGGTGGTAGCGCACGGCCTCGGCCACTTCCTCGCGCGAACCGAGGAACACCGGCACGCGCTGGTGCAGCTGGTCGGGCTGGATGTCGAGGATGCGCTCGCGGCCGGTCCAGGCAGCGCCGCCGGCCTGTTCGACCAGCAGGCCCATCGGATTGGCTTCGTACATCAGGCGCAGTTTGCCGGCCTTGGACGGATCCTTCTTGTCCCACGGGTAGATGAAGATGCCGCCGCGGGTCAGGATGCGATGCACGTCGGCCACCATGCTGGCGATCCAGCGCATGTTGAAGTTCTTGCCGCGTGCGCCTTCCTTGCCCGCCAGCAGGTCGCCGACGTACGCCTGCATCGGCGCTTCCCAGTGACGCTGGTTGGACATGTTGATGGCGAATTCCTGGGTGGCCGCCGGAATCTGCATGTTCTCGGTGGTCAGCACGAACTCGCCCTTCTCGCGGTCGAGGGTGAAGGCGTGGGTGCCATGGCCGACGGTCAGCACCAGCTGGGTGCTGGGCCCATAGATGCAGTAACCGGCGGCGATCTGCTTGCTGCCCGGCTGCAGGAACGCGTCATCGCCCGGCAGTTCGACGTTGGTCGGGCAGCGCAGCACCGAGAAGATGGTGCCGACGGAGACGTTGACGTCGATGTTGGAGCTGCCATCGAGGGGATCGAACAGCAGCAGGAAATCACCGCGCGGATAGATGTCCGGCACCGGCTGGCTGTGGTCCATTTCCTCCGAGGCGCAGGCGGCGAGGTGGCCACCCCAGGCGTTGGCCTCGAGCAGGATCTCGTTGCTGATGACGTCCAGCTTCTTCTGCGCTTCACCCTGCACGTTGCCGGTACCGGCGTCGCCGAGCACGCCACCGAGGGCGCCCTTGCTGACGGCGATGGAGATGCTGGTGCAGGCGCGGGCGACGACCGCGATCAGCTGGCGCAGGTCGGCATTGATGCGGCTGGCGTGCTGTTCCTGGATCAGGAAGCGGGTCAACGAAGTACGGGACATGAGCGGGCAGGTCTCGGCAGCGGGAAAACGCCTATTGTCGCCCGTATGGCGGGGCCGTGCGTGAGCGCGGGAAGGCGTAATCGTTTCCAGATGCGTTGCGCTCGTGGCGCCTTCCTTTTGTCGAGGCGCGTGGAAGGGGGAGGCGATGCAGGACACGCTGCAAGTACGTCCATGTAAGCTCGATGGCGCCATCCATGGCGCCAACGGTCCTGCATCACCTCCCCCTCCCACGCGCTTCAGGGTTCGCCGCGAGCGCGGTGGGGATGGCAAAGGCAAGAGCAAGAGCAAGAGCAAAAAACAAAGGCGCCTTTCGGCGCCTTTGTCTTCAAACCACTGGAGCGTTGCTTCAGCCCTTGGCGACGGTGGCCACGGCCTTGGCGACGTATTCCAGGTTGTTCTGGTTCAGCGCGGCCACGCAGATGCGGCCGGTGCCGACGGCGTAGATGCCGAACTCGTCGCGCAGGCGCTCGACCTGCTCACGGCTCAGGCCGGAGTAGGAGAACATGCCGGCCTGCTCGTTGATGAAGCCGAACTGCGGTGCACCTGCAGCGGCCAGCTTCTCGACCAGGCCATGGCGCAGGGCGTGGATGCGCTCGCGCATCTCGGTCAGCTCCTGCTCCCACATCGCGCGCAGTTCCGGGTTGGTCAGCACGCCGGCCACCAGTGCAGCACCGTGGGTGGACGGGCTGGAGTAGATGGTGCGGATCACGCGCTTGACCTGCGACTGCACGGCCTTGGCGTCCGCGGCGGTCGGCGCCACCATCGACAGCGCACCCACACGTTCGCCATACAGCGAGAACGACTTGGAGTACGAGTTGGCGACGATGAAGCTGTCGATGCCGGCTTCGGCGATGATGCGCACGGCGGCGCCGTCCTGCTCGATGCCCTTGTCGAAGCCCTGGTAGGCCATGTCGATGAAGGGGAACAGCTGGCGGTCCTTCAGCAGCTGTGCCACCTGCTTCCACTGGCTGACCGTGAGGTCGGCACCGGTGGGGTTGTGGCAGCAGGCATGCAGCAGCACCACGGTGCCGGCGTCCAGCTTGCCCAGGTCGGCCAGCAGGGCATCGAAGTTGACGCCATGGGTGGTCGGGTCGAAGTAGGAATACTCCACCACCTCGAAGCCGGCCGCGCTGAACACGGCGCGGTGGTTTTCCCAGCTCGGGTTGCTCAGCGCAACGGTGGCGTGCGGCAGCAGCTTCTTCAGCACGTCGGCGCCGACGCGCAGCGCACCGCTGCCACCGACGGTCTGTGCGGTGGTGACGCGGCCGGCGGCCAGCAGCGGCGAGTCCTTGCCGAACACCAGCTCACGCGTGGCCTGCGTGTACGCCGGCAGGCCATCGATCGGCAGGTAGCCGCGCGGTTTGGCTTCAGCGGCAAGCTGCTGCTCGATCTGCTTGACGGCGCGCAGCAGCGGAATGCGGCCGCTCTCGTCGTAGTAGATGCCCACACCCAGGTTGACCTTGGTCGGGCGGCTGTCGGCGTTGTACGCCTCGGTCAGGCCCAGGATCGGGTCGCCTGGGACCAGTTCCACGTTTGCAAAGAAGGACACGGCGGTACTCGTTCGGTAGACGGAAAGGGGGAGGAAGTGCGCTACGCGGCTTGCGGCTTTTCGGCCGGAAACAGCCCATCGTAACAAAGCCTGCCGGGGCTGGCCGCCGCCATCGTCATCCGCGGCCCCGTACCATGGCGTGCGTTGCCGCCCGATCCATCAACCTGAATCATGAATCCTGCCGCACACCGCCGTTGCCTGCCGTTGTCCGCCCTGCTGCTGTCGCCCTGGGCGGCCGTGGCCGAGCCCGCACCGACCGCCCTGCCCAGCGTGCAGGTGCAGGCTGCGCGGGTGCCGGGCATCGACCCGTTCGCGCTGCCCGCCAGCCTGGATACGGTCTGGATCGATGCCAGCCGCGCCGGCGCCGGCGCGCAGTTGTCCGAGGCGTTGGCCGGGGTCCCGGGCCTGGTCGCGCGCGACCGGCAGAACTTCGCGCAGGACACGCAGCTGTCGATCCGTGGCTTCGGTGCGCGCTCGACCTTCGGTGTGCGCGGGGTGCGGGTATTGATCGACGGGGTACCGGCGACCATGCCCGACGGCCAGGGCCAGCTGTCGCACGCCAGCCTGTTGGGCGCCGAACGCATCGAGGTGCTGCGCGGGCCGTTCTCGGCGCTGTACGGCAATTCCTCCGGCGGCGTGCTGCAGGTGTGGAGCGCGCAGGGCCAGCCCGGCGACCCGTGGCGGCTGCGGCTCAATGCCGGTGCCGACAACACGCTCAGCGTCGGCGCGCAACTGAAGGGTGCCGGCCGTGTTCTGGATTACAACATCGCCGCCAACCACTTCCGCACCGATGGCTGGCGCGACCACAGCCGCGCGCGCCGTGAATCGCTCAATGCGCGCATCGGTGGTGATCTGGGCGGTGGGCGGTTGGAGCTGCTGCTCAATGCGCTGGATGCCCCCGATGCGCAGGACCCGCTGGGCCTGAGCCGTGCCCAGGTGGCGGCGGATCCGCGCCAGGCCACCGCCGTGGCGCACCAGTACAACACCCGCAAATCGGTGCGCCAGCAGCAGGCCGGTCTGCGCTGGACCCGGGAGACCGGGGCGCAGCGCTGGCAGCTGATGGGCTATGCCGGCCAGCGCGCGGTGACCCAATACCTGCCGATTCCGCCGGCTGCCCAGGCCAACCCAATGCATGCCGGCGGGGTGATCGATCTGGAGGGCGGCTATGGTGGGCTGGACGCGCGCTGGGGCTGGCACGGCGACTTCGCCGGCCGGCCGCTGGACGTGGTGGCCGGGCTCAGCGCGGACCGGCAGCGCCAGCACCGCACCGGCTTCGAGAACTTCATCGGCCGTACGTTGGGTGTGCGCGGGCGCCTGCGCCGCGACCAGATCGACACCGTGCAGAACGTGGACCAGTTCGCCCAGGCCTGGTGGCAGTGGAGCCCGCGCTGGTCGTTGCTGGCGGGCGTGCGCCACAGCGCGGTGCGCTTCGCATCCGACGACCGCTACATCGTTGGCGCCAACCCCGATGACAGTGGCCGCCGCCGCTACCAGGCAACCACGCCGGTGGCCGGGATCAGCTTCGAGGCCAGCCCGCAGTGGCGCCTGCATGCCGCCGTGGGCCGCGGCTTCGAGACGCCCACCTTCAACGAGCTGGGCTATCGCGCCGATGGCCAGGCGGGCTTGGCGCTGGATCTGGCGGCGGCGCGCAGCCGCAGCCTGGAGGTGGGCAGCAAGTGGCGCGCACAGGATGGAACCCAGCTTGATGTCAGCCTGTTCCGCGCAGATACCGACAACGAGCTGGCAGTTGCCAGCAACATCGGAGGTCGCAGCACCTATCGCAACATCGGCCGCACCCGCCGCGAGGGCGTGGAACTGCAGTACCGACAGCCGCTGGCCGAGCAGTTGGAGCTGCAGCTGGCGTGGACCTGGCTGCAGGCGCAGGTGCGTTCGCCGTACCTGACCTCGAATACCCTGGTTGCTGCCGGCAGCCGCCTTCCCGGGGTACCGCGCCAGCAGGCCTTCGCCCGGCTGCAATGGTCACCCGGCGAGTGGCAGTGGGCGCTGGAGGCCGCCGCCAGCAGCGATACCGTGGTCAACGACGTGGCGACCGAACGCGCGCCCGGCTTCGCCCTGCTGCATCTGGAAGCCGGGCGTCGCTGGACCCTGCCGGGTGGCGAGCTGCGCGCCTTCGCCCGGCTGGAGAACGTGCTGGACCAGGCCTATATCGGCTCGGTGATCGTCAACGATGGCAACGGGCGCTTCTACGAGCCGGGGCCAGGACGGCGGGCCAACGTCGGCCTGCAATGGTCGTGGCGCTGAAGTGGTAGTACCGGCCGCTGGCCGGCATCGCGCCGTGCAGGACGTCAGGAAGTTGCCGGCCAGCGGCCGGCACTACCCGTAATTCGGTGGCCCTGGCGGCATCGCGCCGTGCAGGACGTCAGGCCAGCGGCCGGCATTACCTTTCAATCGGGCGCCTTGGCCGGCACGAAGGGTGAGGTCGGGTCGCTGGCCGGGAACGTCTCCTCCAGCGCCTCGTCCTGGTTGTCGCTGGCGCGCTGCTTGCGTTCGCGGCGCTTGAGCGGGCTTTCCTGGCCGCCGCGATGGCGGTCGCCACCGTCCTTGCGATCCTGGGCCGCCTGTTCAGCCTCGTGCTTCACCGGCAGATGCTCTCCGGCGTGCGAGGCATCGAAGAACGGCGCGCCGGTGCCGCGGTAGTCGGCATTGTCGGCATCGTGTTTGCCGCGCTGCTCGCCGGGAATGGGCGGATGGTTCGCGCGCAGCGGATCGCGGGAGGTCTCTCGGCTCATGGTCTGGCTACCTGCGCTCGGGGTTCCCACTACACCGCGCCACAGGTAAAGCCACCGCGAACCTGGCGTCATGAACATCTCGCTCACCCCCCGGTAACGGTACCGCGCGTATTCCTGCCCACCCGCCCCCGCTGCAGGAGCCGGCCATGCCCCGTCTTGAACGACCCGCACCGTCCGTGTTCAACGCCCTGCTCGATCCGCTCGGCCAGCGCACCGCGCAGCGCCGCACGCGTCGCCATGAGGATCCGCAGGCGGTGGCCCAGGACTACCTGCAATACATGCTCAGTGATTACGAGGAACGTCGCGGGCAAAGCCATCGCAACTGGCGCGACCTGTGCCCGGTCTATGCCTTCGCGTTGACTACCCATGCTGCCGACTGGCCGCGCGGTGATGCCGCCGATACCTGCGAGGAACTGGCTGAGCACTGGGAGCAGATGCGCGGGCAGTCGCGGCTGGGCTGGTCGCAGGCACGGCCGGTGGTGGAAGACGCCTGGCGTGCGCTGGACCATATTCCGGCGGCGGCAGTGAGGCCGTTGCTGCAGTAACGCTGGGGTTCTGCGTACACGCGCGGGTGTGCTGTGGTTGCCGGCCAGCGGCCGGCACTACCGTTTTCCGTAGAAGCCACCTGCACGACATCGACACGGCCGGTTTACACCGCCCGGAACACGCTGGGCACCCTGCCCCATCAAAGGTGCGCCCATGGCCCGCCCGATCTGGACCGGCACGCTGTCGTTTGGCCTGCTCAACGTGCCGGTGTCGCTGATGTCCGGCGAACGGAAGGTCGATCTGCAGTTCCGCATGCTCGACTCGCGCGACCGCAAGCCGATCCGGTTTGAGCGGGTCAATGCCGATACCGGCGAGGAAGTGCCCTGGAAGGACATCGTCAAAGCCTACGAGTACGACAAGGGGAGCTATGTCGTGCTGGAGGAAGGCGATATCCGCTCGGCAGCACCGGAAAGTCACGAAGCGGTGGAAGTGGAATCGTTCGTGGATGCGGCGCAGATCGACCCGCGCTACTACGAGAAACCGTATCTGCTGGTACCCGGCAAGAAGGCCGAAAAGGGCTACGTGCTGCTGCGCGAGACCTTGCGCAGCACCGGCAAGGTGGGCATCGCACGGGTGGTGGTGCGCACGCGCGAATACCTGTGCGCGGTGATGCCGCATGAGGATGCGCTGGTGCTGATGATCCTGCGCTATCCGCAGGAACTCGTGGATCCCGAGGACTACAAGCTGCCCACCGGAAAACTCTCCGACTACCGCATCAGCAGCAAGGAAACGGCAATGGCAGAGCAGCTGATCGAGTCGATGGCCGGTGATTGGGACCCATCCCAATACCACGACGAGTTCCGCGAGCGACTGCAGCAGGTGTTGAACAAGCGCATCAAGTCCAAGGGCGGCACCACCCGGGTGGAAGATGAGCCCGCACCACGCGAGGACGCCACCACCAATGTGGTTGATTTCATGGCGCTGCTGCAGAAGAGCCTTGATGCGAACAAACGTACGCCGGCGAAGAAGACCGCAACGCGCAAGGCAGCCACAAAGTCGACGGTGAAAAAGGCCGCAAAAAAGGCGACGAAGAAGGCTGCAAAGAAGACCGCACCACGGCGCAAGGCAGGTTGAGCCATGTCGTTGCACCAGTACAGGCGCAAGCGCCGACTTGGAGGTGGCGCCGGGCAGACGCCGGAACCTGACGAAACGCCTGTACGTGCTGATCCCAAGCGGCGGCCGATCTTCGTCATCCAGCTGCACCATGCCAGTTCGCGCCACTACGACTTCCGTTTGGAGATGGACGGTGTACTGAAGAGTTGGGCGGTGCCGAAGGGACCTTCGCTGCGTGTCGGTGAGAAGCGGCTGGCCGTGGAAGTGGAAGACCATCCGCTGTCCTACGCCGGTTTCGAAGGAGACATTCCTGAAGGCCACTATGGTGCTGGCCACGTGGATGTCTTCGATCACGGCACCTGGGCCTGTGAAGGCGATCCACTGCAGGCGCTGGCCGCTGGAAAGATCGACTTCGTGCTGCATGGGCAACGCCTGGCGGGCGGCTGGAAGCTGGTGCGCACGGCAATGAAGGGGCGTCAGGTACAGTGGCTGCTGATCAAGCGCGGTGACGAGGAAGCGCGCGACGCCGAAGCAGACGATCTGCTGGGCGCGCCCGCGCCCGAGCGCGCATCCGCAGTGATGAAGCGCACTGCGGGGAAGACAGGGCGTGCTGTGCCGGCCGCACGCACGTCTACCCGCAAGGCCGATGCACGCTGGCATGCGCGCGCGCTGAAATTGGACGGCGCACGTGACGCGCCCTACCCGCATGGGTTCAAACCGCAATTGACCGATCATCGCGACAGTGCGCCGGACGGCGCGCACTGGCTGCACGAGATCAAGTGGGACGGCTATCGCCTGTTGGCCGATCTGCATGACGGCGAGGTGAAGCTGCGCTCACGCAATGGCCTGGATTGGACCGATGATTTCCCCGAGGTGGTGCAGGCCGTGCGGGCGCTGCCGGTGCGTGATGCGCGCCTGGACGGTGAGCTGGTGGTGCTGGACCCGGAAGGGCGCAGCGATTTCGCAGCGCTGCAGCGCGTGATCGATGGAAGCTCGAAGCAACCACTGCGCTACATCGTGTTCGATCTTCCGGGTGTGGCCAACGCGGACATCAGTCGTGCGCCATTGCTGGAACGCAAAGCGCTGCTGAAGGATCTCATCGGACCCATGCCGGGCATCCTGGCCTTCAGCGAACATGTGATCGACCACGGCCCGCAGGTGTTCGATGCCAGTGGCGAGGCGGGATTGGAAGGCATCGTCAGCAAGCAGGTGGACGCGCCGTACGTGAACGCCCGCGCCCGCAGCTGGGTGAAGGTGAAGCATGAAGACACCGACGAGTTCGTGATCGTCGGCTATACGGCGCCAAAGGGTTCACGCGTGGGCTTCGGATCGTTGCTGCTGGCAACGCCGGACAAGGAGGGCCTGCGCTATGTTGGCCGCGTCGGTACCGGCTTCGATGACGAGAACCTGCGCGCGCTGCTCAAGGCACTGCAGCCACTGGCAGTAAAGACGCCTGTGCTGCAGCTTCCGGCGCATGTACCGTTCCGCGCCGCCAGCGTGCGCTGGGTGAAGCCAGTGACGGTGGCGGAAGTGGCGTTCCGTGGCTGGGGCAAGGAAGGCCTGCTGCGCCAGGCCAGTTTCAAGCGGCTGCGCAGCGACAAGCAGAAGGAGGACCTGGGAATGAGCACAGCAACGGCAGATGATGAAGTCGGAGGCGAGGTCCAGATCACTCATCCGGAGCGGGTGGTGTTTCCCAGGCAGAGACTAGGCAAAGGCGACGTGGCCGACTATTACCGGCGCATGGCGCGCTGGATCCTGCCCGAGATCGCCGGACGGCCGCTGTCACTGTTGCGCTGCCCCGATGGGGTCGGCAAGGTCTGTTTCTTCCAGAAGCATCATGGCCCCGGCCTGGGTGACGCGGTGCATGCGGTGCCCCTGCAGCAGAAGAGCGGCCGCGAGGACTATGTCTATATCGACGATGCGCGGGGCCTGCTGCAGCTGGTGCAGATGAACACGCTGGAGCTGCATCCATGGGGTGCGACCGTGGCCGACCCGGAGCATCCGGATCGACTGGTGTTCGATCTCGACCCTGGTGACGGCGTCAGCTGGGCACAGGTGAAAGCCGGTGCACGCGATGTGCGTGACCGCCTGCAGCAGGCAGGTCTCGAGAGCTTCGTGCGGCTGTCCGGTGGCAAGGGCGTACATGTGGTGGTACCGCTGCAGCCCAAGGCTGGCTGGGACGAGGCGAAGGCATTCTGCGAAGCCTTTGCGCAGGCAATGGCACAGGAGCAACCTGATCGCTATGTGGCGACGATGAGCAAGGCCAAGCGCAGTGGCGTCATCTTCATCGACTGGTTGCGCAACACCCGGGGGGCCACCAGCGTGTGCTCGTGGTCGCTGCGCGCGCGCGATTCCGCCGGTGTGGCAGTGCCACTGCGCTGGGAGGAGCTGGCTCGTATCAGTGCCGCCGACGCATTTCCCATGGGCAAGGCGCTGGCGAGGGCGAAGCGCTTGAAGGGTGACCCTTGGCGGGGCATCGAGCGGTTGAAGCAGACGCTGCCGTCGCTGAAGCGGTAGCGCCGGCCGGCAACAGTAGGATGGCCGAGGTTGCCGGCCAGCGGCCGGCACTACCTGTATATGCTCAGCGCGGATCGCGCGAGGCGCGACGGCCGAACCACCAGCCGACCAGCAGTTGCAACGGCAGCGATGCCAGCAGCGAAATGACGAACCAGAACGGGAAATCCGCACCGGCCGTCCACATGGCGTAGCCACAGCCCAGCGCGATCAGCGACCAGATCGAGAAGCCATGCGAACGCGGCCAGCAGGGGGCGTAATAGGTGGCGAAGGAAATGCCGGCGATGCCACCGAGCACGCTGAAGGTGAGATCCCACCCCAGCTGCACACTGTTGTTGTCCGGCGACAGGCCCAGCAGCGGAGGCAGCCAGCTAGCGACGCTGCTGACCAGCGCAAGCGACAGCACGCCGCCGATCAGGGCGACGATGGACAGGAACAGGGTCTTGAGCAGGCCGGGCATGCGCGCATTGTACGGCGGCGCGAAGTGCCTGGGGTTGCGGGCCGGCGGCCGGCACTACCGATGGATCGGCATGGCCGCCGCGTCCGTGGGAGAGGGGGACGGAGCGACGGCGGCCATGCACAGGCGGTCAGGCGGCGAAATCGAGCACCACGCGGCCTTCGATGGTGCCCGCATGCATGCGCGCGAACACGTCGTTGATGTTTTCCAGGCGGTCGGTGCTGACCGTGGCCGCAACCTTGCCTTCGGCCGCGAACTGCAGCGACTCCTGCAGGTCCAGCCGGGTGCCGACGATCGAGCCACGCACGGTGATGCCGTTGAGCACCATGCCGAAGATGTCCAGCGGGAAGTTACCGGGCGGCAGTCCGTTGAGCGAGACGGTGCCGCCACGGCGGACCATGCCCAGCGCCTGCTCGAACGCCTTCGGCGACACCGCGGTGACCAGCGCACCGTGCGCGCCGCCGATTTCCTTCCTGAGGAAGGCGGCCGGATCGGTGGTACGCGCGTTCACGGTGATCTGCGCGCCAAGCTGCCGGGCCAATGCCAGCTTGTTGTCGTCCACATCCACCGCAGCCACGTTCAGGCCCATCGCGCGAGCGTACTGCACCGCCATGTGGCCCAGGCCACCGATGCCGGAAATCGCCACCCAGTCACCGGGTTTGGTGTCGGTGACCTTCAGGCCCTTGTAGACGGTCACGCCGGCACACAGCACCGGCGCGATCTCGACGAAGCCCACGTCCTTCGGAAGCAGGCCGACATAGTTGGCATCGGCCAGTGCGTACTCGGCGAAGCCGCCGTTGACCGAGTAACCGGTGTTGCGCTGTGTCTCGCACAGCGTTTCCCAGCCACCCAGGCAGTGTTCGCAATGGCCACACGCCGAGTACAACCAGGGGATGCCGACCCTGTCGCCTTCCTTGACGTGCCCTACCCCGCCTCCCACGGCCACGACGTGCCCCACGCCCTCGTGGCCGGGGATGAACGGCGGGTTCGGTTTCACCGGCCAGTCGCCCTCGGCGGCGTGCAGGTCGGTGTGGCAGACGCCACAGGCCTCGATCTTGACCAGCACCTCGCCCGCCCCCGGGCGCGGTACCGAGACTTCCTCGATCACCAGTGGCTTGCCGAACTCACGCACGACAGCGGCCTTCATGGTCGAATTCATGTTCGGATCTCCGTAGTGCGCTTGCCCACAGAATGACGCCGGCACGAGGCCGGCGCTTTGATCACGATCAAACCTTTGAAGATTCGTGGAGCGGGTTCAGCTGGCCAGCACGGACGCCTCGCGGGCGAGGCGCTCGATCGCGTCCCAGTCGCGGGTCTGCAGCAGCGCCGGGGTGGTCAGCCACGAACCGCCCACGCACAGCACGTTGGGCAGGTGCAGGAACTGCGGCGCGGTCTGCGCACTGATGCCACCGGTCGGGCAGAAGCGCACATCGGCGAACGGGCCGTGCCAGGCCGCCAGCAGCGCAGCGCCACCGGCCTGCACCGCCGGGAAGAACTTGAAGGTGTCGTGGCCGTGCTCCAGGCCCAGGATCAGGTCCGAGGCGGAGGCCGCACCGGGCAGGTACGGCAGGTCGGCATCACGCGCGGCCGCATACAGCGCCGGTGTTGCACCCGGGGAGACCGCGAAGCGCGCACCGGCCTGCTTCGCTGCCTGCATCTGCGCGGCGTTGAGTACGGTGCCGGCGCCGATCACCGCATCCGGCACAGCCTCGACCATCGCCTTGATCGCATCCAGCGCCTGCGGCGTGCGCAGTGTCACTTCGATCACCGGCAGGCCGCCGCGGAACAACGCCTGGGCGACATCGACCGCTTCATTCACATCTTCGGGGGTGTACACCGGGATCACCGGTGCCAGCTTCAACAGCGCGCGCAGGCGCGGATCAGCGCTGGACATCGTCTTGCTCCTTGCCCGACCGGGCATCGCGGATCGCTGCCGGGTCCGGCAGCGCAGCGGCGCATGATGCCACGTGGATCGCGAAGGTGCTGGCAGCACCCTGCCCCCGTGCCTGGCTCAGGCGGGGTCGGCCTGCAGTGCCTGGATGCGGCGCTGGTACCAGTCGCCGCCGAGCGGGTCGAACACCGCCGAGCGCTCCATCTGCGCCTCGTACACGTGCACCGAGATCGCCAACGCGTCATCGCTGGCGTTGCGCAGGGTGTGATACTCGTGCGGCGGGATCAGGCTGCCGGCACTGCCGAAGCCCCCGCGCAGCGCGGCGTGGCGGTGGAAACGCCAGCGCTCGCCGGCGCGCTCCAGCAGCTCGTAACGGGTGATCTCCAGTTCGCCCAACCACACTCCCTCCACACACCACATGGCATCGTGGTCGTGCAGCGGCGTGCCCTGCCCTGGGCCCCAGCTCATGGCAATCACGCTGTAGCCGTGTTCGCGGCTGTGGTACAGCGGACGTCGCGCGTAATGATCACTGACCGGCCGATGCACGCATTCGGGCAATTCGATGCGGCTGTCGGTTATGGCTTCCTGCAGCGCCAGCTGCAGGTCGGCGGTGATGCGCCCGGCATCACCGGAGGTCATCGCCGCGTCGACCGCGGCGATCAACCGGTCGCGGCCACGGAACGGCGGAAACGGAGAGGTCTGCAGGTCCATGCACCTGACTGTAGCGGAGCATGGTTAAGGGAATGTTGGCGTTCGCGCGCGTCGCGTCCGCATTCAGGGTGAACACGCGCGGAAGAACGGTTCAGATGCAGAGGCAGTAGAGCGATCACAATGGAACCTCGCGCAGCAGAACGTGTCGAACACGACACGATTCAGATCCGCTGCGACATTCCGCAACTTCGCGCCCGACGGGCGCAAGGCTAGAATTCTCCGACTTACCTGGTTCTATACATGTCAGTGCGAAATATTAGCGATGCCGCGTTGCCGGCATCGAAGGGCAAGGCTGCCACGATCAACGACATCGCACGACTGTCGGGAGTTTCCAAGAAAACGGTTTCAAGAATCATCAACAACTCGCCGCTGGTGCGCAAAGACACCCGCGACAAGGTCGAGGCGTTGATGCGCGAGGTCGGTTACGTGCCCGACCCGCTGGCGCGCGGACTCGCGTTCCGCCGCTCCTTCCTGATCGGCCTGGTGTACGACGACCCCGGTGCCCAATGCATTGTCGACCTGCAGCACGGCGCACTGGAAGCGCTGCGCGGCACCGGCTATGAGCTGGTGGTGCACCCGTGCAACAGCCAGGATCCGGACTGTGCGGACGGCGTGCGTCGCTTCGTGCAGCAGCAGAAACTGCATGGCGTGATCCTTGGCCCGCGCGCCTCCGAGTCGGTGGCGTTGGCGCAGATGCTGGACGCGATCGACTGCCGCTACATCCGCATCAACGCGCATGCATCGGAGGAAGACGTGCAGGCGGTGGTCACCCACGATCGCGATGGTGCCGCCGCGGCTGCGGGCTACCTGCTCTCGCTGGGCCATCGCGATATCGCGGTGATTGCGGGTCCGGGAGATCGTCGTAGCGCACGCGAGCGCACCCATGGTTTCCTCGATCGGCTGGCCCAGGTGGGGCTGACCCTGCCGGGCGAGCGCGTGCTGGAAGCGGGCGACACCTTCGAGTCCGGCGTGCATGCCGCCGAGCGGCTGCTGATGGGTGGACAACGCCCCAGTGCGATCTTCGCCGGTAACGATGAAATGGCCGCTGGCGTCTACCAGGTGGCATTGCGCGCGGGCATCGCGGTGCCGCAGCAGTTGTCGATCGTCAGCTACGACGACAGCCCGCTGGCCTCGCGGCTGTGGCCGCCGCTGACGTCGGTGCGCCGCCACGTCTCCGACATCGGCCGCATGGCTGCCGCGATGCTGGTGCAGACCGACGTACCGGAGGCGCCGACTGCGGCCAGCGTGCATCCGCAGCTGATGGTGCGCGGTTCCTGCCGGGCCGTGGACGGCTGAGTGCCCTGCCCTCGCCTGCGCCGTGGCAACGGTGCAGGCCGGTGGAAACGAGAACGGCGCACCAGGGTGCGCCGTTCCAGTGCGAAGCGGTGTGCGTTGCGCGCTTACACGTCGCCGCCGTCGGCCCAGCCTTCGCCCGTGCCGGCCTGGAATACGCGGTCATCGCCCTGCACTTCACCGGCCGGAAGATGCGCCTGGTCGGCCAGTGCTGCATAGATCGGGGTGAAGTCCGGTGACGTCGCCCGCATCAGCTGTTCGAAGCTGTCGATGACGAAGTAGGTCTTCTGGAAGGTATCGATGCGGTACCTGGTGCGCATGATCCGCTGCAGGTCGAAGCCGATGCGGTTGGGCGCGGCCGATTCCAGCGAGTACAGCGATTCGCCCTTCGACGACACGATGCCCGCGCCGTAGATGCGCAGGCCGTCGGGCGTATCGATCAGGCCGAACTCCACCGTGTACCAGTACAGGCGGGTCAGGTTCTGCAGCGCATCCGGGCCGATCGCGTGGGCTTTGACGCCGCCACGGCCGTACGCCTCCATGTAGTCGGCGAACACCGGGTTCATCAGCAGCGGCACGTGGCCAAACAGATCGTGGAACAGGTCAGGTTCGGCGATGTAGTCGATCTGGTCCGGGCGACGGATCCACCAGGTCACCGGGAAACGGCGGTTGGCCAGGTGGTCGAAGAAATCCAGTTCCGGCAGCAGGCCTTCAACGCCGACCAGGGTCCAGCCGGTGGCGGCGCCGAGCACTTCGTTGAGCTGGTCGAAGCGCGGAATCATGTGCGCGTTCATGCCCATCTCGTCCTGTGCATCCAGGAACTCCTGGCAGGCACGGCCGACCAGCAGCTCGCGCTGGCGCTGGTACAGCGTGCTCCAGGTGGCGTGGTCGTCGGCGCTGTAGGTGTCCCACGGCTGCTCGACGAGCGCGGTGGTATACACCGGCACGTAGCCCTTGTCGGTCTGCTGGTGTTCGACGCGGCGGGGCTGGGCGAGGTCCATGGGGCACTCCTTGACGGGATACCCACGATGCTAGGGCAGGGGGCGCGCAACAGGGTTGCAAAAGTTGCGTCGATTGGCCTTGTTGGCGCAATATCCTTGCGTACTCACCATGTTGCGGGGCAACAATGGCCGGAGAAGTCCAGTTCGATCGCACGGATATACGCCTGCTGGCTGAAATCCAGCGGGATGGGCGCGCCACCAACGCCGAGCTGGCGACGCGGGTGAACCTCTCACCCTCGGCCTGCCTGCGCCGCCTGCAGCGGTTGGAAAGCGAGGGCGTGATCGTCGGCTATGGCGCGCGGCTGGAGCCACGGCAGCTGCGCCTCGGCCTGCAGGCCTTCGTGCGCGTGCAGCTGGAAAAGCACGACCAGGCCGCCATCGGCCACTTCGTGGACAGCGTGCAGGGCTGGGATGAGGTGGTGGCCTGCCATGCGCTGACCGGCGACATGGACTATCTGCTGCACGTCTACGTGCGCGACCTGGAGCATTTCTCGCACTTCCTGCTGGACCGGCTGCTCAACGCCGGTGGCGTGGCCGATGCCAATTCCAGCTTCGTGCTGCGCACGGTGAAAGGCTTCCAGGCGTTGCCGTTGTCGCAGCTGGAGCCCTGAGCGGCCACCAGGCGTGCCCGGTGGCCTGGCATCAACGGATCAGCACTTGTCCTTGCGGCCCATCAGCTTGCCCAGGCGCGAAGCTTCCTCGCACTTCGGTGCGGCCACCGGCGCCGGTGCTGCTGCTGCGGCGCGCGCGCGCTGCAACTGCTGGATCTTCGCGCGGATCTGCGGCATGGCCGCCATCGCGGCCTTTTCACCTTCCAGGATCGCGGTGCCACGCTGGCTGAAATCGGCGGCGCCGATGTCCAGCACCTTCGGGCGGATGACGATGTCGGCGCGCGCCAGTTCCTGCTCGCCCAGGCGCTGGCCCATGATCGAGATGGACTGGTTGACGATGCCCAGCATGTCCGTCGGTGCCTTGCCGCTGGCCTTGCTGGAGATGTCCACGGCGATCACGAAGTCGGCGCCGAGCTGGCGCGCGGCATCCACCGGCACCGGGCTGACCACGCCGCCGTCGATGTAGTTGCGGCCACCGATCTTCACCGGTTCGAACACACCGGGAATGCTGCTCGACGCGCGCACCGCCTGGCCGACGTTGCCGCGCACGAAGATCGAGCGCTCGCCGGTTTCCAGCTGCGTGGCGACGGCGGCGAACGGCTTTTTCAGGCGCTCGGCGGGACGGTTGGCAACCTGCTCGTTGACGTAGTCCTGCAGCTTCTGGCCCTGCACCAGGCCACCGGAGAACAGGCGCACGTCGCGGATGCTGGCTTCGTCCAGCGCGACCGCCTTGCTCTGCATCTGGAAGGCGTCCATGCCGCTGGCATACAGCGCACCGACCACGCTGCCGGCGCTGGTGCCGGAAACCACGGCCGGCTCGAAGCCGTTGGCTTCCAGCATCTTGATCACGCCGATGTGGGCGAAGCCCTTGGCTGCGCCACCACCGAGAGCGATGCCGATCTTGATCGGCTTGGCCTGCGGCACCACGGTCGGCGCCGGCGGCGGCGTGGGACGGACCGGGTCGCCACCGCAGCCGGCCAGCAGGCCGATCAGGGCGACGGACAGCAGCATGCGGGGGCGGAACAGGCTCATCGGCAGTGCGCTCGCGGCGCCGGATTCAGGAAAGGGCGCCAGCATACCGAAGCTGTGGCGGGGCGGGCAGGGTGGGGGAGATCCCTATTCATAAAGGTAGTGCCGGCCGCTGGCCGGCAACCATTGGGAAACTGGCAACGGTCCACGGGGTTGCCGGCCAGCGGCCGGCACTACCGGAGGCGGTCAGAACCGGTTGTCGCCGTCCAGCATCCGGCCCAGGCCGCCCAGCACCGAGCCTTCGCCGCGGCTCTGGCCGCCGCCCTGCGGTGCGGCCATCCACATGCGGCCGGCCAGGCGCGAGAACGGCAGCGACTGCAGCCAGACCTTGCCCGGGCCGGTCAGCGTGGCCAGGAACACGCCTTCGCCGCCGAACAGCATGCTCTTGATGCCGGCCACCCGGCGCACGTCCATGTCCACGCTGGAGTGGTAGGCCACCACGCAGCCGGTATCCACGTCCAGGCGTTCACCCGCGGCCAGCTCGCGCTCGATCACGCAGCCGCCGGCATGGATGAAGACCCAGCCGTCGCCTTCCAGCTTCTGCATGATGAAGCCCTCGCCGCCGAACAGGCCGGTCATGATCTTGCGCTGGAACTGCACGCCGATCTGCACGCCACGTGCGCCGGCCAGGAAGCTGTCCTTCTGGCAGATCAGGCGGCCACCGTGCTGGTCCAGGCGCATCGCCAGCACCGTGCCGGGGTAGGGCGCGGCGAAGGCGACCTTGCCCTTGCCGTGGCCGGTCTGGGTGTAGACGGTGGCGAACAGGCTCTCGCCGGTCAGCACACGGCGGCCGGCGGCCATCACCTTGTCCATCAGGCCGCCGCTGCTGGCGGCGCCGCTGCCGAACACGGTGTCCATCTGCACCGTGGCGTCCTTGAACATCAACGCGCCTGCCTCGGCCACCGCACTTTCGCCGGGGTCGAGCTCGATCTCCACGAACTGCATTTCATGGCCGACGATGCGGAATTCGATATCGTCGGCACGATTGCCGGCGGTGTTGGAAGGTACCGGCGGCGGGGTTGGCTGGCCCGCACCCGGCGCACGCAGCTCGGCCACCTCGGCGGTCGGCGTCCAGCCCGCCATGCCCTGGCACCAGGCCAGCGCGCGCGGGTTGGCCTGCGCATAGCGGCGCGCGGCCTCGTCATCGAGGGGGCCGACGCGGTCGGCCTGGGCGGAGGCATGGAAGTACCACTGGGTCATTGCGGTGGCTCCGCGGCGCTGGAAAACCCCGAGTCTAGCGAGCGCACCGGGGGCAGGGCGACGGGGCCATGAACGGCCGGCATTTGCGGGGCAGGTGCTGTATTGCAACAATTATCTGGTAGCGCCGTTTTACCACCCCTCCAAACACAGCCTACCGCCATGTCCCCGACCCGCACTTCCCGTGGCCGATTTCCGGTCGCGCGCCCCCTCGTTGCCGCTCTTTCCGCCCTGCTGCCGCTGGTAGCAGCCGCCCAGGAAACCCCCGCTGCCAAGGATCCGGTTGCCCTCGACACCCTGCAGGTGACCGCGCAGCGCCGCGTCGAGAACGCCAAGGACGTGCCGGTCGCGGTCAGCGCGATCCAGGGCGAGAAGCTGGATGTGCTCGGCTCGGCCGGCGATGACATCCGCTTCCTGGCCGCACGCGTGCCCAGCCTCAACATCGAGTCGTCCTACGGTCGTGCCTTCCCGCGCTTCTACATCCGCGGCCTGGGCAACACCGACTTCGATCTCAATGCATCGCAGCCGGTGTCGCTGGTGTACGACGACGTGGTGCAGGAAAGCCCGCTGCTGAAGGGCTTCCCGCTGTTCGACCTGGCCAACGTGGAAGTGCTGCGTGGCCCGCAGGGCACGCTGTTCGGCCGCAACACGCCGGCTGGCGTGGTCAAGTTCGATTCGGCGCGTCCGTCGCAGGATGCCGATGGTTACATCCGCGTCGGCTATGGCAGCTACAACAGCTGGAACGTGCAGGGCGCCTACGGCGGCCCGCTGACCGACCGCTGGTCGGCACGCGTCTCGGCGATCTACCAGCGCCGCGATGACTGGGTCGACAACACCCGTGTCGGCGCCCCCAACAGCGGCTTCGAAGGCTACGACGAAGCCGCCGGCCGCGTGCAGTTCCTGTACGAAGGCGATGACTTCGAAGCGCTGTTCAACCTGCACAAGCGCAAGCTCAATGGCACCGCCCGCCTGTTCCGCGCCAACATCATCGAGAAGGGTGGCAACTCGCTGGTCGAGAACTTCGACCGCGACAAGGTGGCCAACGACGGCGTCAATTTCTCCGACCTGAAGACCTGGGGCGGCAGCGCGCGCCTGCAGTGGAACCTCGGCTCGGTGACCCTGCACTCGATCACCGGTTATGAAACCGCCGAATCGCTCAACCGCGGTGACATCGACGGTGGCTACGGTGCGGCGTTCCTCGGCGCCGGCAACTACGGCCCGGGCTTCATCCCGTTCTCGTCGGAGTCGGCTGACGGCCTGCCGCACCATCGCCAGTGGACGCAGGAATTCCGCATCGAGTCCAACGAGTGGGGCCGCTTCGACTGGCAGGCCGGCGTCTTCTACTTCGATGAAGACGTGACCATCAACAACTTCAACTATGACTCGCTGGCCCCGGGCAATCCGCAGACCGGCCACGTGGTGCAGAACCAGCGCAACAAGGCCTGGGCGGTGTTCGCTTCGGGTGACTTCGATGTCACCGACCGCTTCAAGCTGCGTGCCGGCGTGCGCTACACCCAGGACAAGAAGGACTTCAGCGCCAGCGTGCTGCAGGCCGTTCCGTTCGGCACCCCGGTCAGTGGCCCGTACCTGGCCAACACCGACGTCAACGACGTCAGCTGGGATCTGAGCGGCGTGTACAAGCTGACCGACGACATCAACGCCTATGCCCGCGTGGCCAAGGGCTTCCGCGCGCCGTCGATCCAGGGCCGCCTGGCCTTCGCCCCGGGCCTGTCGCAGGCCGATTCGGAGAAGGTGATCTCGTACGAAGCCGGCATCAAGGCTGATCTGTTCGAGCGCCGCGCGCGCCTGGGCCTGAGCGTGTTCCGCTACAACGTCGATGGCCAGCAGTTGATCGCAGTGGGCGGCACCAACAACACCGCCACCCTGCTCAACGCCGACAAGACCATCGGCCAGGGCGTCGAGCTGGACCTGGAGGCCTACCTGGCCGACAACGTCCTGCTGACCTTCGGCAGCAGCTACAACGACACCGAGATCAAGGACAAGAACCTGGCGGTGGCGATCTGTGGTGGTGGCTGCACCATCACCGACCCGACCACGGTGATCAACGGCCAGACCTATGCGCTGGTGAACGGCAACCCGCTGCCGCAGGCGCCGAAGTGGATCCACAACGCGACCCTGCGCGTGGGCTTCCCGCTCAGCGATGGCAGCGAGCTGTACGCCTACACTGACTGGGCCTACCGCAGCGCGGTGAACTTCTTCATCTACGAGTCGCCGGAATTCCGCGGCCGTAGTTCGCTGGAAGGCGGCCTGCGCCTGGGCTACAACTGGGATTACGGCCAGTACGACGTGGCGGTGTTCGGCCGCAACCTGACCAACCAGACCCGCGTGGTCGGCGCGATCGACTTCAACAACCTGACCGGCTTCCTCAACGAGCCGCGTACCTGGGGCGTGGAATTCACCGCGAAGTTCTGATGCGGTTGCTGCGTTGATGCAATGAAGAAGGGCCGGCGCAATGCCGGCCCTTCTGCTTTACACCCATCGGTTGCCGAATGGGGTCAGAGCCCTTTCCAGCGGAAAGGGATCCGACCCCGGATCGCCGCTTACAGCGCGCTCTGCGGGCGGATCTTCAGCACTGCATTCTCGGTGGCGCAGTCGCGGCTGGAGTGCAGGCCGGCCTTGCGCGCGGCAGCGATTTCCCTGCGTGCGGCCAGCAGATCCTTGTTGAAGGCAGCGTTGTCATGCAGGCGGGCCACGGCGGCCGCGCCCATGAAGCGGCCTTCGAGGATGTCGCTCTGCCAGTGCACGTTGCACACCAGGCGGCTCTCGCCGTAGTTGCGGCCACGGGCCTGGATGGCATCGGCGCGGTCCGGTGCGATCTCCGACAGGATCAGTGCCCAGGCCCAGCCGATCGAGGTGTGGCCGGACGGGTAGGAGCCGTTCTTGCGCAGGCCTTCCTCGTCCTTCGGCGAACAGGTCGGCTCACCGTTGACCATGAACGGGCGCGGGCGCTGGTAGTGGTTCTTGGCCGCCTTGGTGGCGGCACTGGCGTCGATCCGGCTGCGCTCGAGCAGGCGGTACAGCGCCGGGGTCTTCACCGCATCGACGTCGATGTCGGCGGCACAGGAGAAGTGGTTGGCGCCTTCGGGGAAGCCGAGTTCGGCATCGACGCCGGCCTGGGCGAAGCGCGGGCTGCCACGCAGCGCACGGGCTTCACGGCTGACCTGTTCGTCCAGGGCGAGGGCGGCCGAACCGGCGACTGGTGGTGCCGGCACCAGGTCGAGGCTGGCCGGTACCGCGCCCTTGTCGAGATAGCCCACCGCCTTGGTGGTGATGTTGGCTTCGACGGCGGTCGGCTTGGCGGCGGTGGCGGCGCAACCGGCCAGGGCCGCGGCAACGGCGAGGCCGAGCAGCGGGCGGGCAGGGTGGGAAATCAGCGACATGGGCAGGCTCCGGGCAGAAAACATCGCGCCATGATCGCAGCCCCCATACGACACCGCAGTGGCCATCGGTCATACGGCCAGACCCGGCATGGTCATCGCAGCAGTATGAAAAGCGTCATTGAGTGTCGTCAGTCTCCTGAATCCGGGCGCAGCGCACGGACTTTCACGCGGCCGCGCCATGAGCATCGGCACAACGGTGATCGACAGGCCGTCCAGTTCCAGCCGGGTCGGGGGGATCCGCTGACAGAGGGAGAGAAGCGATGCGCAGCACCGCAACAGGAAGTACCGTCCTGGCCCTGCTCCTCGGGCTGGCAACCGCCCAAGCGCAGGCCGCCGACGTGGTTGGCGTGGCCTTCGTGCATGGCACCGGCGCGCAGACCAATGCCACCCAGGACTACTGGCAGCCGGCGATCATCGACACCGTGCGCCAGGGCCTGCCGAACAGCAGCAACTACGTCGTCATCAACTGTGACTTCACCCAGTACATGTGGAAGCCGGAAGCCGCCGGCTGCCTGGCCAACCAGTTGACCAGCTTCATCGACAGCCGTGGCATCACCCAGCTGGTGGTGATCACCCACTCCAACGGCGGCAACGTGATGCGCTGGATCCTGTCCAACCCGACCTACGACAGCCGCTATCCGAAGATCATCCGCACGGTGCGCAAGGTCAACGCACTGGCACCGTCTTCGGCGGGCACGCCGTTGGCCGATGCGGTGCTCAACGGCAACACCTTCGAAACCTCGCTGGGCTGGCTGCTGGGCTACAAGAACGACGCGGTGCGCCAGCAGCAGGTGGCGAGCATGGCCACCTACAACGCGCAGAACCTGTACGGCACCGCGGGTCGCCCGGCGCTGCCCAAACCGTTCCGCGCCGTGGTCGGCAGCGACGTGGAATCGGCGGTGTGGGACAGCAACAGCTACTGCGGTGGCTACGCCGCCAATGTCGGCCTGGAGTTCACCCAGAACTGGCTGTCGTCCTGCTCCGATGGCTTCCTGGAGTGCAGCAGCCAGAAGGCCGCCGGCACCACCTGGTTCACCGACAAGCAGCGCACCAAGGATGCCGAGCCGCTCAGCCACAACCAGAGCCGCCGCGAGTGCTTCGGCCTCGGCACGATCCTGCGCACCGACCTGGCCCAGTGAGGAAGACGACCATGACGAACCATTCCACTCTGCTGGCCAGTGCGGTGCTGGCCGTGCTGTCCCTGTCCACGGCGCAGGCCGCGCAGCCGCTGCAGGCCGCCCGTGCAGGCGATCAGGTGCCTGCCGCATTGGTGGCCGCGCCGCTGCCGGCTGATGAAAGCGAACACGCACCGTTGTCGTTTGCCTGGGCGCTGGACCCGGCACAGCCGCTGCAGGCGGCCACGCCGTATGCCTCGGTCAGCCGCAGCTACTGGCAGCAGGTCGATGGCACGCAGCTGCAGCGCGGCCTGGACCTGCCGCTGACGGCGCCCGATGCGGTGATCCAGCTGAGCCCGGCCGCAGGTGCCCGCGCAGTGCCGGCCAACACCCTGCAGGTGCGCGATCCGGCTGGCCGCAGTAGCGTGGCGCGTAGCGTCGATGCGCGCGCGCTGCAGGATGCCGGCATGCCGGTGGGGGATGGCAGCAGCATGCTGCGCACCGGCGCGACCAGTGCGGCCGGTGCGTACACCCTGCAGAGCACGCAGGCGCAGGGCCGCTATGTGGTGCAGGTGCTGGAGCCGAACAGCCCGCTGCGGCTGGAAGTGCAGGCCAACCAGGCGCAGGTGCTGGCCGGTGGCAACGTGCAGCTGCAGGCACGCCTGCTGGAAGACGGCGCCACCACCGCGCAGCTGGCATCGCGTCGTGGCGGCCTGGGCGGTGAAGCCCTGCTGGTCGCGCCGGATGGCCGCAGCTGGCCGCAGCGCCTGCTGCGCACCACCGATGGCAGCCTGCGCGCGCAGGTACGGATCCCGGCCGATGTCGGCACTGTGCAGGGCCTATGGGAACTGCAGGTGTTCGCCCAGGCCGATGGCGTGCTGCGCGATGGCAAGGTGGCCTTCGCGGTGGCACGGCCGACCGCGCGCTTCAGCGGCCAGGCGGCACCGGACCCGGCCAGCCGCCAGGTGGCGCTGCCGCTGCAGGTAGCAGCGGCCGGACGCTATGAGGCGCGGGGCACGCTGTATGCCACGGCCCGCGATGGCCAGTTGAAGCCGGTCGCGCAGGCACATGCGGCCGCGTGGTTCGATGGCCCGGGCGCAGGCCAGCTGGTGCTGCCGTTCGACCAGGCTGCGTTGCCGGTCGGCTTCGGTGCGCCGTATGAGCTGCGCGACCTGCAGCTTCAGGACCAGAGCCGGATGGCGCCGATCGAGTCGCGTGCGCTGGCGCTGAAGTTCTGAGCGAGGGTGCAGTGGGCCGGGATATCCGGCCCGCTGCACTGCGCATGTCGATCACCCCGCATACGCGGTCAGCCGGCCTTCCTGCTCGATCACCGTGATCGCGCCGCCGAACACCGCCGACAGCGGTTCGTTGCGCAGCAGCTCGGCGCGGGTGCCGTCGGCCAGTACGCGGCCATCGCGCAGCAGCACCACCCGCTCGATCTCGGGAATGATCTCTTCAATGTGGTGGGTCACCAGCACCAGGGTGATGCCCTGCTGCGCCAGCACCCGCATGGTCGCCACCAGCTGCTCGCGGGCGACCAGGTCCAGCCCGGTGGAGGGTTCGTCCAGCAGCAGTGCCTGCGGCCGATTGACCAGCGCGCGCGCGATCAGCACGCGGCGCGTTTCGCCGGCCGACAGCTCGGCATAGGCGCGCTCGCGAAGGGACAGGGCGCCGGTCATCGCCAGTGTTTCGCCGACGCGCGTGCGCATGTCGGCGGTCACTTCGCGGAAGGCCGGCACCACGTAGCTGGCGAAGAAGCCGGACAGCACCGCCTGTTCCACGGTCAGCCCGGGCATGTCGGCCAGGTTGCTGCTGAGGTCGCCGGTGACGATGCCCAGCTGTGAGCGCAGCCGGTCCACCTGCCAGCGGTTCTGGCCCAGTACCTTCACCGCCACCGTGCCGTCGCCCTGGGCCAGCGGGTACAGCTCGCGGGTGATCAGCTTGATGAAGGTGGACTTGCCGCAGCCGTTGGGGCCTAGCAGGGCGGTGTGCTGGCCCTGCGCGATGCGCAGGCTGAGCCCGTGCAGCACCTTCACCTGGCCGCGCACCACGGTGGCGCGGTCCAGTTCGATCAAGGGGGGCAGCTCCGCGACGGGCGGGGCGGCGGTCATGGCGCTGGCGCGTGGATCAAGGCTCGACAACTCAGGTCCCCAACTGTGAACGGTGCCACGGATGGCGATGGGATTCATCGCCGCAGGGATGCAGTTTGCAACGCAAGCGCCCATCATGTCTGCCATCCCCGCGTCGATCCGGAGAGCTGCCATGCCTGATGCCCTGATGTCCCTGTTGACCGGTGGTGTGCTCGGCCTGGGCTGGTGGGCCATGCTGGTGGTGTTGCTGGTCTTCACCCAGATCACCATCTTCTCGGTGACCCTGTACCTGCACCGCAGCCAGGCCCATCGCGGGGTCGATTTCCACCCGGCGCTGGCCCATGTGTTCCGCTTCTGGCTGTGGCTGACCACCTCGATGATCACCCGCGAGTGGGTGGCCATCCATCGCAAGCACCACGCCAAGGTGGAGACCGAGGACGACCCGCACAGCCCGGTTACCCGCGGCATCGGCAAGGTGTTCTGGCACGGCGTGGAGCTGTACCGGGAAGCGCGCGGCATGCGCGCGGACATCGAGCAGTACGGGCGCGGCACCCCGGACGATGCGATCGAGCGCCACCTGTATACCCCGCACGCGACGCTGGGGCCGGTGCTGCTGCTGGTGATCAACAGCGTGCTGTTCGGTCTGCCCGGCGTGGCCCTGTGGGCGATCCAGATGGCGTGGATCCCGTTCTGGGCTGCGGGCGTGGTCAATGGCCTGGGCCACTGGTGGGGCTACCGCAACTACGAGTCGGCCGATACCTCCACCAACCTCACGCCGTGGGGGGTCTGGATCGGTGGCGAGGAGCTGCACAACAACCATCATGCCTTCCCCAGTTCGGCGCGCTTCGCGATGCGGCGCTGGGAGTTCGACATCGGCTGGAGTGCGATCCGCCTGCTGCAGGCGCTGCGCCTGGCCAGGGTGCTGCGGGTGGCGCCGGCCATGGACGTGCGCCCGAACATCGCCGTGCCCGACGCCGAGACCCTGAAGGCGCTGCTGTCGCACCGCTTCCAGGCGATGACCGATTACCAGCGCAATGTGTTCATGCCGGCCCTGCGCGAGGAAGCCGTACAGGCTGGGGCCAAGCTGCGCCGCCTGCTGCCGCGCCGGCTGCGCCGCGGCCTGGTCAACGATGGCCGCTGGCTGAAGCCGGACAGTCGTGCCCAGCTCAGCGAATGGGTGGCGCAGCGCCCGCGCATCCGCACCCTGGTCGAGTACCGCGCGCGGCTGGCGGCGCTGCTGGAAGCCCGCGGCCACGATGCCGCCGAGCGCCTGCATCAGCTGCAGGCGTGGTGCCGCGAGGCCGAGGAAAGCGGTATCGCGGCGTTGCAGGCCTACGCCGCACGCTTGAAGGGCTACAGCCTGGTGGGCGCGTGAGGGCAGGGTACGGGCTTCTGCTGGCGGCGTTGCTGCCGGGCGCGGCGCTGGCCCAGGTCACCGATACCGCCAGCTATCTGCAGCGGATGGACAGCGATGGCGACGGCAGGGTTAGCGAGGCCGAGTACGTGCAGTGGATGCTGTATGCCTTCGACCGCATGGACCGCAATGGTGACGGTGTGCTGACGGCCGAGGAGCTGCCCGGTGGCAAGGGCAGGGTGATCAGCCGCGAGCAGCAGCGGCAGGTGATCGTGCAGCGCTTCCACAAGCAGGATGCCAACGGTGATGGCTTCCTGGATGCGCGCGAACTGGCAGCGCCTCCGCGCTAAAGATTCCCGGCGTGCTGCCGATGGTGGGTTCGACGCGATCCCGGGAACCGGTCGATCCGCACGGGTAAGGCGAGCTGGCATGTCGACCGCGATGGATCGCGGTAGGGGGAAGGACATGGAAGGGAGTGCTGTGCCATTGCGATGATCGATGCCGAACGGAATCGCCTGCACTGGCCCGACACGACCCAAGGATCCCCCATGAAATCGAACCCACCGCTGCTGGCGGCCGCGCTGCTCGGCAGCCTCGTCATCGCCTCGCCTGTGCTGGCCAATGAGCCGCCCCCAACCACCCCGTCCGACACGGCGACGGCTGCAGACGTTCCCGCAGCTGATGCCGGTGCTGTCGCCGTCGTGGAAGACACGGCGGCGGCCACCGTGGCGGAGGTGCCTGCCTGGCAAGGCCGGGTGCCGTTGAGCGTCAAGCTGCAGATGGGCGCAGATGGCCAGCCGGTCGGCGACAAGACGCTGCGCCTGGTGCAGCGTTCCACCACCGGCAAGCTGGTGGCCGCGCAGGTTGCCGTGTCCTTGTTTTCCGGCACGCTCGGTGGCAGCTCGTTCAAGAAGGATCAGCTGAAGGGAACCCGGGTCGAGACTGTTCCGAACCCGGCCTTCGGTTACCTGCAGGACCAGGTGCGCCTGCGCCTGGCCGAATACTTCACCGCGCATCCGGGCGCTGTGCCGGCAGAGGTCCGGCCGGTGCAGATCACCGCCGATGGCTTCACCCTGATCTACAAGGAACTGGGCGATGCCGATACCCAGTACGAGCTGCGCCAGACCCAGCACGTCGGCTTCCCGTATACCCGCAAGCTGCTGCGCCTGGTCGGTGGCGAAGGCGTGCAGTGCCAGGTGGACGAGCCGGTGGCCGCACCCCTGGAAGCTTGGCAGGCCGACGACTACGCCTTGGTCAAGCAGACGGCCGAGCGCTACAGCGACCAGTGCCTGGCCCGGTTCGTGGAAACGCTGCCGTCGCTGTTCCCGGACCGTTCCGCCGCTGCCGCACCTGTCCCGGCGGAGCCTGCGCGCGCCGGGCAGGACGCCTGACACCCGTCGAAGCCGGGGATCATTCCCCGGCTTCGACGGCCAGGTGCCGGCGGCAGAGCAGCGATAGAATCCCTGCATGCCTGAACTGCCCGAAGTCGAAACCACCCGCCGCGGCCTGGCGCCGCACCTGCAGGGCCGCCGCGTGCACGGGGTGATCCTGCGCCGCGCCGACCTGCGCTGGCCGATCCCACCGGAAGTGGCCGAGCTGCTGCCGGGGCAGCGCATCGAGGACATCCGGCGGCGCGCCAAGTACCTGCTGCTGGACACCGCCATCGGCAGCGCGGTGCTGCACCTGGGCATGTCCGGCAGCCTGCGCGTGCTGCCCGGCGATACCCCGCTGCGTGCGCACGACCACGTCGACATCAGCCTGGACAACGGCCGCCTGCTGCGCTTCAACGACCCGCGCCGCTTCGGCAGCCTGCTGTGGCAGCCCGCCGGTGAGATTCACCCGCTGCTGCAGGGGCTGGGCCCGGAACCGCTGGACGACGCGTTCGACGGCGACTACCTGTTCGCCCGCAGCCGTGGCCGCAGCGCGCCGGTGAAGACCTTCCTGATGGACCAGGCGGTGGTGGTGGGCGTGGGCAACATCTACGCCGCCGAGAGCCTGTTCAAGGCTGGCATCAGTCCGTTGCGCGAGGCGGGAAAGATCTCGCGCGAACGCTACCAGCGGCTGGCCGACGCGGTGAAGGAGATCCTGGGCTACGCCATCACCCGCGGTGGCACCACCCTGCGCGATTTCATCAGCCCCGATGGCGCGCCGGGCTACTTCGAACAGGAACTGCTGGTGTACGGCCGTGACGGGCTGCCCTGCCCGAACTGCGGCCGTGCGCTGAAGCACGCCACCATCGGCCAGCGTGCCAGCGTCTGGTGCAGCCACTGCCAGCGCTGAGCCGGGCCGCCAGCGGCAGCTGAACGGGCAGGGCGCGTCTCCGCTGCCCGTTAACGTTTGTCTGCCTATGATGGCCGACCTTCCTCCCTGTGCCTGACGCGCCTGCATGCAACGACGCGACTTCATCCGCAATGCCTCCCTCGCCCTGGCTGCATTCGGCCTGCCGTCCCTGCCCGCGTGCGCGGCCAGCAAGAGCGGCCAGATGGGCCTGCGCCGCCTCGGCCAGCCGCAGCCGTTCGACTTCGCCACCCTGAAGGGCCAGGCGCGCGCGCTGGCGCAGGCGCCCTACAAGAGCCACAAGCGGGTGCTGCCGGGCCGCCTGGAGGGATTGGACTGGGACCAGTACCAGTCGATCGGCTACCGCCAGGACCATGCGCTGTGGGCTGACCAGCCGGGCAAGTTCCAGGCCAAGTTCTTCCACCTGGGCCTGTACTTCCATTCGCCGGTGCGCATGTTCGACGTGGTCGACGGCAAGGCGCAGGAGCTGGCCTATGACGGCGCGGCGTTCAACTACGGCAAGAGCGGCATCAAGGATGGCGAGCTGCCGGCTGACCTCGGCTTCGCCGGTTTCCGCCTGAACACCCGCAAGGATACCGACCGCGACTTCGCCGCCTTCCTCGGCGCCAGCTACTTCCGCGCGGTCGGCAAGGAAGGCCAGTACGGCCAGTCCGCGCGTGGCCTGGCGATCGACACCGGCATGGGCAAGCCGGAGGAGTTCCCGGACTTCATCGCCTACTACCTGGAACAGCCGTCGGCCGATTCGGAGACGATCGTGGTCTACGGCCTGCTGGATTCGCCCAGCGTGGCTGGCGCCTACCGCTTCGCGATCACCAATGGCGACGTGCTGTTGATGGACATCGACAGTGCGCTGTACCCGCGCAAGGCGATCGAGCGGTTGGGCATCGCCCCGTGCACCAGCATGTACCAGGTGGGCGAGAACGACCGCCGCATGGCATGGGACTGGCGCCCGGAGATCCACGATACCGATGGCCTGTCGCTGTGGACCGGTGCCGGTGAATGGATCTGGCGGCCGCTGCTGAACCCGCGCAACCTGCGCTTCAACATGTTCGTGGACCGCAACCCGCGCGGCTTCGGCCTGCTGCAGCGCGACCGCAACTTCGACCATTACCAGGACGACGGCGTGTTCTACGAGAAGCGCCCGTGCCTGTGGGTGGAGCCGAAGGGCGAATGGGGCGAGGGCTCGGTGCAGCTGGTGGAGATTCCCACCGTGGACGAGACCTTCGACAACATCGTGGCGTTCTGGAACCCGAAGGAAAAGCCGCAGCCGGGCCAGGAGCTGCTGGTCGGCTACCGCCTGTACTGGGGCGCCGAACCGCCGGCGCGGCCGCCGCTGGCGCACTGCGTGGCCAGCCGTACCGGCCTGGGCGGTGTGGTTGGCAAGAAGCGCGAGTACTTCAGCTGGCGCTTCGCGGTGGACTTCGAAGGGGGCGAGCTGGCCAGCCTGATCGACAAGGGCGAGGTCGAGGCGGTGGTGGAAGCCAGCCGTGGCCGGGTCGAGATCGTGTCGGCGCGCCCGCTGCGCGAGATCAACGGCTATCGCGCGATGTTCGACCTGGTGCCGCCGGAAGGCAGTACCGAGCAGATCGACATCCGCCTGTTCCTGCGCAGTGGTGGCAAGACGCTTACGGAGACCTGGCTGTACCAGTACACCCCGCCGCCGGCGGGCGCGCCGGAGCGCACGCTGTACTAAGTGGGTTTATCGGCAGGGCTGCGCCCTGCACCCGCAGAGGCTCCAAGCAACGGCAACAGCCGAAGCAAAAGCCGGCATTCCGTGGGTAGGCGGGGTGGGTCCGGTGGTGGGAGACGCCGTAAACCCGTCCATGGGGGCTTGGCCGCGGCATCCATGCCGCGGACACTCCCGCCACCGGACCCACCCCGCCTTCGACAGATCTCCGCGATCTGTGGGAATTGCTCTGGGGGTCAGATCCGTTTCCCGAAGGAAAACGGATCTGACCCCCGGAATTTCATTCGATATCTGACAGATGTGTCGACCAAGGTCGACACCTACCAACAGCCGTGGGGATCTGACAGAGGTGGGGCGGTGTGGGCCTGCAGGACCGTTGGCGCCATGGATGGCGCCATCGAGCCCCCAGGGATGGGTTTACGGCGTGTCCTGCAAGCCCACACCGCCCCGCCATCCCACGGGATACCAGCTTTTCGCTGTTGCTGTTGCGTTGAGCAGGTGCAGGGCTGCAAGCCCTGCAAAAGAACACCCCTTACAGCGGCAGGGGTGCCTGCGCCGGATCGATCCGTCCTTCGCCGCGGGTGATCTTCTTGAACTCGGCACGGCTGACCGACACGTAGCGCTCGTTGCCACCGATCTCCACCTGCGGGCCGTCCTGCACGGCGTGGCCATGCTCGTCCACGCGCACGGTCATCGTCGCCTTCTTGCCGCTGTGGCAGATGGTCTTGATCTCCTGCATCTCGTCGGCCCAGGCCAGCAGGTACTGGCTGCCCTCGAACAGCTCGCCGCGGAAGTCAGTACGCAGGCCGTAGCACAGCACCGGAATGCGCAGCTGGTCGACCACTTCGCTGAGCTGCCAGACCTGGGCACGGGTCAGGAACTGCGCCTCGTCCACCAGCACGCAGCCCATCGGACCGTTGGCTGCCAGATCCTGCTCGACCCAGTGCTGCAGGTCGGTATCGCGGTCGAAGGCCATGCCATCGGCGCGCAGGCCGATCCGCGAAGCGACAACGCCGGCGCCGGCACGGTCGTCCAGGCGCGGGGTCAGGATCGCCACCCGCATGCCGCGTTCGCGGTAGTTGTGTGCGCTCTGCAGCAGGGTGGTGGTCTTGCCGGCGTTCATCGCCGAATAGTAGAAGTAGAGCTTGGCCATCGGCCAATTCTAGTCGCCACCCGGCCCGCCGTCGCGGATCTGCCGCGGTGCACCGATCTCGATGCTGGGCCGCAGCCGGGTGTTCTGCCAGATCTGTTCCTGCAGGCACCAGTAGGCCGCCGGTTCCCAGAAGGCATCGCGGTAGTAGTCATCGCCGGTGACCGGCCGGTTGGCCTCCGGCCCCTCGCCCAGCGCCATGCGCAGGCCCGGGTTGACGAAGCCGGTGCGGCTGCCGGTCATCGCATTGCGGGCGGTCCGCAGCGCGGTTTCCATGCGCGGCTTGGCCACGGCATCGCCGTACTGCGCGTACAGCGCAGGGCCTTCGGCCAGCACCCGTTGGCGCTGCCCCGCATCCAGCCGTTGCCAGTAGCGCTCGCGTTCAACCAGCAGGTCGCGGTAGCCGCGCTCGGCGGCCAGGTCCATCCAGATGTAGGCCAATACCGGATCGGCGTCGATGCCGATGCCTTCCTGGTACATGCGGGCAACCAGTGACTGCGAGAACTTGTCGGCGTACAGGCTGGCGCGCTGGAAGCGCAGCCGCGCCTGTGCAGGCTTGCCACGTCGCCACGACAGCTGGCCCAGGTCGCGCCAGTACAGGTCGGGATGGGCCTGCAGGAAACCCTCGGTCAGCAATGCCGACGGAATCGACGCGACCGGGTCGGGCGTGCAGGCGCTGGCGGCGGCGTACCCGGGCGCCAGCAGTGCCAGCGCTAAGGCAACGATGGCCTGGCAGGCGCGGGTCATCGCCCCGACCTGGCCAGTTCCTCGTCCTGCCATTGCCGGTAGGCCACCGGATCCCAGTAGCGGGCCAACTGGTGCTTCTCCGGTTGCAGCACACGGGACCCGGCATCGCCGCGGCCCTGACTGCGCATGGCGCCGCTCCAGCCGGCGCGGCTGCCGGTCTGCTGCATGCTGCCGGCCCGCAGTTCGCGTTCCAGCCGCGGCGTGGCGGCGGGGTCGCCGAACTCGGCGTACAGCGCGCGGCCCTCGCGCACCGCGCGCTCGCGTTCGTCGGCGGACAGCGCCTCCCAGAAGCGTTCGCGCTGCACCACCAGCCACTCGGTGCCGCGCTCGGCCGCTAGGTCCATCCACGCGTAGCCCAACGCGCGGTCGACCGGGCCGCCTTGCCCGTTCCACAGCATGTCGGCCAGCGCTGCCTGTGACAGCTTGTCGCCGTAGCGCGCGGCGTTGCGGAAGTCGTTGCGGGCTTCTTCATGGCGGCCCCGTTCGCGGGCCTGCATGCCGAGCCCACGGAAGCGCAGGTCCGGATGGTAGACAAGAAACTCGTGCGACTGCAGCACGATCGTTTCATAGGCATCGGCGGGCGGCGCCGGGCTGGACCCGGCCGCAGGCAGGGCCAGCAGGCCCAGCAGGACGGCCGCCAACGGGCGGGCGATGATGCTCAGGGACATGGACCACGCTCCTGTGTTCCGGTGCCGATTCAATACCTTACGGCCGGGCGCCATGCAAGTCAGGTGGGCCTGCCGGCACCCCGCTACAATCCTGTCCCCATGCACGGTCTCAATCCTCCTCAAGCTGCCGCGGTCCTGCACATCGAAGGCCCGTTGCTGGTGCTCGCCGGCGCCGGCAGCGGCAAGACGCGCGTGATCGTGGAGAAGATCGCCCACCTGATCGGCTGTGGCCGCTACCCGGCCCGCCGCATCGCCGCGATCACCTTCACCAACAAGTCGGCCAAGGAAATGCGCGAGCGCGTGGCCAAGCGCCTGCGCGAGCAGGACGCCGACGAGGTGACCATCTGCACCTTCCATGCGCTGGGCCTGAAGTTCCTGCAGATCGAACATGCCGCCGTGGGCCTGAAGCGCGGCTTCTCGATCTTCGATGCCGATGATGCCGCCGCGCAGATCAAGGACCTGATGTACGGCGCCAAGCCCGATGACATCGAGGACATGAAGAACCTGGTGTCGCGCGCGAAGAACGCCGGCCTGTCGCCCGAACAGGCGATGGCTGCCGCGCGCAGCAACCGCGAAAAGGAAGCGGCCAGCGTCTACGAGCGTTACCAGCTGCGGTTGACCGCGTTCAATGCGGTCGACTTCGACGACCTGATCCGTCTGCCGGTGCAGATCCTGGAAGAGAACCCGGAGATCGCGCTGGCCTGGCGCGAGCGCATCGGCTACCTGCTGGTGGACGAATGCCAGGACACCAACGACGCACAGTACCGCCTGCTCAAGCAGCTGGCCGGTGACAAGGGCAATTTCACCTGCGTCGGCGACGATGACCAGTCGATCTACGCCTGGCGCGGCGCCAACCCGGAAAACCTGCAGCAGATGGGGCGCGACTACCCTGCGCTGGAAATCATCAAACTGGAGCAGAACTACCGCTGTTCCAACCGCGTGCTGCGCGCGGCCAACGCGTTGATCGCCAACAACCCGCACGAGCACCTGAAGAAGCTGTGGAGCGACCAGGCCGACGGCGAGCGCATCCGCGTGTGGGAATGCCGCAACAGCGAACACGAAGCGGAAAAGGTTGCGGCCGAGATCGCCTTCGTGGCGCAGTCGCGCAACGTGCCGTGGAGCGATTTCTGCATCCTGTTCCGCGGTAACTTCCAGTCGCGCCCGCTGGAAAAAGCGATGCAGCTGCTGCGCATCCCCTACCACCTGACCGGCGGCACGATGTTCCTGGAGCGCCAGGAAGTGAAGGACACGCTGGCCTGGCTGCGCCTGCTGGTGAACCCGGACGACGACACCGCGTTCATGCGTGCGGTGCAGTCACCCAAGCGCGATGTCGGTGCCGGCACGCTGGCCAAGCTGGCTGAACTGGCGCAGGAAAAGGACATGCCGATGGCGCAGGCCGCCGAGGCGATCGGCGCCCTGCAGCAGTTGCCGCCGCGTGCGGCCAACAGCCTGGCGCGCTTCACCGACATTCTGCGTGACCTGCGCGCGCAGACGCGCCAGATCAGTTCCGGCGACATGATCCGCAAGGTGGCCAAGGAATCAGGGTTGTTGAGTGAGCTGCGCCAGCAGGCCAAGGAAGAGGCCAGCTACCAGCGCCGTGCCAACAACATCGAGGAACTGGCTCAGTGGTTCGAGGGTGGCCCGCGTGGTGCCACTGCCGCCGACCTGGCCGGCCAGCTGGCGCTGCTGTCGCGCAGCGACAAGGACGAGGGCGGCAACCAGGTACGCATGATGACCATGCACGCCTCCAAGGGCCTGGAATTCCCGTACGTGTTCATCGTCGGCTGCGAGGACGGCGTGCTGCCGCACCAGGTCAGCCTGGACGAAGGCAACCTGCAGGAAGAGCGCCGCCTGCTGTACGTGGGCATCACCCGCGCCAAGATCCAGTTGTGGATGAGCTACAGCAAGCTGACCCGCAAGTTCGGCGAGCACGTGCGGTTGAAGCCGAGCCGGTTCTTCGAGGAGATTCCGGCCGAGGAGATCCAGCGCGATGGTGCGGATCCGGTGGCCGATGCGGCGCGGAAGAAGGAGCGGGCGACGGCGGGGTTGGCGGCGATCGAAGCGTTGTTCGATTGACCGGCGAACGGCGCAGCCCCTCGTGGTTGGCGCCGTTCGCAGTGCATTCGTGGTGGGCCGGGCGGGTGGGCCGGGCGGGACACGCCGTAAACCCGTCCATGGGGGCTCGGCCGCGGCATCCATGCCGCGGACGGTCCCGCCCCAGCCCACCCGCCCGGCCCCTGACAGGTTCCGTGCGCGCCAGCCACGGAAAAGAAAACAGAAAATCAAAAGCAACAGCCGGGGGCTGGGGCACAATCGGGCTTTCTGTTGGAGGTCTGGGCGTGCATCCGATTGAAAGCGAACGTCTGCGGCTGCGCCGGATCGATCCAGAGCGTGATGCCGCGCAGATGCTGGCGTTGTTGAACGATCCGGGCTTCGTGCGCTTCATCGGCGATCGTGGCGTGCGTACGCAGCAGGAGGCGCGCGATTACGCGGCGGCAAGGGTGCTGCCGGCCTATGCGCTGCATGGCTATGGCATGTATGCCATCGAGCGGCTGGCCGATGGTGCCTGGCTGGGCAATGCCGGGCTGGTGCGGCGTGACGGCCTGCCGGGGCCGGATATCGGCTATGCGGTGCTTTCGGAATTTGCCGGGCAGGGCTATGCCGGTGAGGCGGCGCGGGCGGTGTTTGCGCATGCACGTGGAGCACTGGGCCTGAACGATCTGTATGGCATCACCGACCTGGACAACGTGGTGTCCGGGAAGATCCTGCTGGGGCTGGGCATGCAGGAACGCGGGGTGATCCAGCTGCCGGGCGTGGACAGCCCGAGCCGGCTGTATGCCACGCAGGGCGCGGCCGAGGTTTGATCGTGGCGGGTGCCGACCGTTGGTCGGCACTGCATCGGCAGGACATCCGGTAGTGCCGGCCGCTGGCCGGCATCTCGGTGAACCTGGGTTGCCGGCCAGCGGCCGGCACTACCGCATATGGACGTTCAACCGCGCAGTTCGGCCAGCTGCGCCTGCAGATCGGCCACGGCCGCTTCCAGCTGGGCCACGCGCTCGGCCAGGCCCGGGTCGGCGGCCTCGCTGCCACCGCCGCTGCCGGCGTACTTGGCCGCCAGCGTCGCGCCGTCCACCTCGCCGCACAGCAGGTGCATGTAGCGGTCTTCGCGCTGGCCGCTGGCACGCGGCAGCACCACCAGCAGCGCGCGCTGCTGCAGGCGCTCGATGGCGTGGCGGGCTTCGTCGGTGTCGGCGAAGCGATGCAGGCGTTCGCAGCGCGTCACCAGCTCGCCCAGCGTCTGCGGCCCACGCAGCAGCAGCATCGCCAGCAGCACGGTCTGCTGCCGGGTCAGGTCCAGTGCGGCCTGCAGGCGGTGCTCGTAGCGGTCGGCGCGCGAGGAGAAGTGCTGGCGGGCCAGGCCCAGCGTCTCCAGCTGGCGCAGGGCGTGCTGCACGCTGCCGGCATCGACGTTCATCACCGGCTCGCGGGCGGTTTTCTGGTTGGCGGCCGACTGGGCGGCGTTGACCGTCAGCGGGTAGGTGTCTGGGGTGGTCGCCTCCTTCTCCACCAGGCAGCCCAGCAGGCGGGCCTGCACGGCGTCGAGCAGGGGGACGTCGGGGGTCTGGGCGGAATCGGTCATGGCGGCCTCCAGAAGGGCAACGGGTCAACCGCCAAGCATAGCCGTCCCAAGGCCGGCTTTGCCGGTAAAATGCGCCGGTATATCTGATTGCCGGTGAACCCATGCGTCGTCCCGTTTCCCTGTCCCTGACCCTGCTCGCCACCGCGGCGCTGGGCCTGTCCGCCTGCAAGCGCGTGGATGCGCCTGCCGCCGAAGCCGCTGCCCCGCAGGCCCCGGCCGCCGCCGCCAAGGCCGATGGCGTGCTCGATGCCACCGCCAACGACAACCTCAACGCGGTGCTGTGGATGCAGCGCGCGCAGGAGTACAAGGCGATCACCGAGCAGACCTACCGTGCCGCCGCCGACCATCTCGACGCGGCCCTGAAGGAAGCCCACTGGGACGCACTGGTACCGGAAGAGCGCGGCAACGACGCCAAGGGCCTGAAACCGGCGGTGGTGCTGGACGTGGACGAGACCGTGCTGGACAACTCGCCCTACCAGGCGCGCCTGGTGCGCGATGGCAAGGAATACGACGAGCTGACCTGGGACCAGTGGGTAGCCGAAAAGAAGGCCAAGGCGATCCCGGGCGTGGTCGACTTCGCCAAGGCCGCCAATGCCAAGGGCGTGACCCTGCTGTACATCTCCAACCGCGCCGTGCACCTGAAGGACGCGACCCTGGCCAACCTGCGCGAGCAGGGCCTGCCGGTGGCCGACGACAGCGTGTTCCTCGGCCTGGGCACGGTGGTGCCGGGGTGCGAGCAGAACGGCAGCGAGAAGAACTGCCGCCGCCGCCTGGCCGGGCAGAAGTACCGCGTGCTGATGCAGTTCGGTGACCAGCTGGGCGACTTCGTGGAAGTGACCGCCAACACCAACGACGGCCGCGACGCGCTGCTGCAGCAGTACCACGACTGGTTCGGCGAGCGCTGGTGGATGCTGCCGAACCCGACCTACGGCGGCTTCGAGCCGGCGCAGTTCAACAACGACTACAGCCAGTCGCGCCAGGCCCGCCACGACGCCAAGCGCGCTGCGCTGGACTACGCACCGTGAGCCGCGCACCGCTGCCGCTGCGCGATGACGAGCGCCTGATCTTCGCGCTGGATGTACCTGACCGCGTGCAGGCACTGGAGTGGGTCGATCGCCTCGGCGACAGCGTGGCGTTCTACAAGATCGGCATGGAACTGCTCGCCTCCGGCGAGTACTTCCAGGTGCTCGATGCGCTGGCCCGCCGCGACAAGCGCGTGTTCGTCGACCTGAAGTTCTTCGACATCCCGGCCACCGCTGCGGCGGTGATCAAGCGGTTGTCGCAGTGGCCGGTCAGCTACGCCACCATCCACGGCTGGCACCCGGCCATGATGGAGGCCTGCGCAGCCGCCAACAGCAGCGACATGCGCCTGCTGGCAGTGACCGTGCTGACCTCGATGGGCCGACCCGACCTGGCGCAGATGGGCATCGACCGCGAGCCGGTGGACGTGGTGGTCGAGCGCGCGCTGGCCGCCCAGGCCGCTGGCATCGACGGGGTGATCGCCTCGGGCCAGGAAGCCGGCCCGATCCGCGCCGCTACCGGCAGCGGGTTCTCGATCGTCTGCCCGGGCATCCGTCCGGGTGGCCCGGTCGGCGATGACCAGAAGCGCACCGTTGGCGTGGCGCAGGCCTTCGCCGATGGCGCCGATGCCATCGTGGTCGGCCGCCCGATCCGCCTGGCGGCCGATCCGCAGGCCGCAGCGCGGGCAATCCAGCAGGAAATCGCGTCGGCTCTGGCTGCGCGCTGAGCCTGCCGCCGACGCCGGTCACGCCGGCACGTCGAACGCCATCCCGATCCATGCGGGATGGCGTTCGCATTTGTAGGTCTGCAGTTGTCGCAGGCGGCGCAAGGCACCGGAACTGTGCGCGCGTTCGCGCTGTCAGCCTCATCACTGCTCCCCAATCGATGCACCGGCACGGACCGCGGCCGCGCCGGTTCCAACCATCGATAGAGGAGTACAGGGATATGTATCGCAGCACCTCTTTGTTCATCGGCCTGCTGTTGGCCGCGTCTGCCGTACCCGCCATCGCTGCGCCGCAGGCACGCGATGCACCACGCATCATCGGCGGTGAAGCGGCTCCGGCCGGCGAATACCCGTTCATGGTCAGCATCCAGGGCATCTTCGACGGCGATTCGGATCATGACCGCCACTTCTGCGGGGGCACCCTCATCTCGCCCTCGTGGGTGCTGACCGCCGCGCACTGCATGCAGGGGGAAGCGCCTGGCGGCATCGCCGTCGTCGGCAACGCCGCTGCCCTGTCCACCGACGCCTCGCCCCGCGCCTCCAACGTCAAGGCGATCCACGTCCATCCGGCATTCAACAGTGGTAACTCGCTGGAGCACGACGTGGCCCTGATCCAGCTCAGCGCCCCCTTGGATGGTGCACAGCCGGTGGCACTGCGGCTGCGGCCCGACGCCAGTTATCTCAAGCCGGGCCGCGAATTCACCGTGATCGGCTGGGGGGACACCGACATCGGCGATGGCCGGGTCTACCCGACCCAGCTGCAGACCGTGCAGGTGCCGTTCGTGGCATTCAATGAATGCCAGCAGGCCTACGGTGGGGAACTGTCGCGTGGCAAGGTCATCTGCGCCGGCCGCGAGGGCATCGACAGCTGTCAGGGGGATTCCGGCGGGCCGCTGCTGCTGCGCCTGCGCGATGGCTGGACCCAGTTCGGCATCGTCAGCTGGGGCGAGGGCTGCGCGCTGGCCGGCTATCCGGGGATTTATGCCCGAATCGCCGAAAAACACGCCGTAGATTTCATTGAATCTGTCTGGCAGCGTGATTGATTCAATAAAATCAAATACATACATGGCGTTACGTGAAGTGTTGCCTTAACTTGAAGGGCAGCGTAGGATCGCCGCCATCCGGTCCTCGGACCGGACATGTGCCACAACACTGTCCTCCGGCCTCGCGCCGGTTTGAAGAGCCTGTGATCCCCGTGATCCGGGCTCTTTTTTTATGCCGGCGGCGGCTCTGCGGTCAGATCCCTTCTGCCCGCGGCAGAAGGGATCTGACCGCCTTGGCCGAAAACCGTGACGTCCCGGCTTGCCGCTGTCACGTCGCAGGCCGCAAGATGCGGGCCGGTCCGGGGAGTCCGATTGCATGAGCGTGGCGGTGCGAGGAAGGTCTGCGCGTGGATGGGGGCTGGCGGCCATGCTGCTGCTGGCCGTGGCGGCGTGCCGCGAGTCTGCCAACGATCCGGCCAGGCCGGCGGCCGAGCCGGTGGCTGCGGTGCAGGCGATGGCGTTGCGCCTGGCCGAAGATGATCTGGTCGGCTACGCGAAGCTGTCGGTACCGCCGGGCCAGTACCAGCGCCTGCAGCAGGCCTGGGCGCAGGGCCACAGCCAGTGGCCGCTGACCGAGCTGCCGCTGGGGGACCAGCTGCTGCCGATGCTGGCCGCGCTGCGCAAGCCCGATGCCAGCGCCGAACTGCAGCGCAGCTTCGACCGCCAGCTGGCCGGCCAGGCCAGCGCCGTGCGCCAGGCCGCGCAGTCGATGGGCAACTTCGGCGTGCAGTACCTGCGCCATCAGAAGGGCTACACGCCCGGCCAGCAGGCCCACTACATCGCCCTGGTCGAAACCCTTGCCGTTTGGGCCCAGGGCGCGCCGATCAGTGACCGCGCCCGCGCACGCAGCACCATTGCCGCGCTGGTCGGCGCCGCCAACAAGGTCGGCTTCGATGACGAAGCCGGCCTGCAGGCGGCCGGCATGGAAGGCAGCCTGCAGCAGCTGGCGCCGTTCATCCACACCCTCAAGGCGGTGCTTGGCAGCTACGGGCTGGGCGTGGATGACGCGCTGCGCAGCGTCCGGGGCGAGCTGCTCTCGGTGGAGGGCGACAATGCGCTGGTACGCCTGCACTACGACCTGGCCGGGCGCGAGATGACCCTGCAGCTGCCACTGAGCCGGCGCGAGGGCCACTGGTACCTGACCCGTACCCTGGCCGACACCGACGCGCTGCTGCGCAAGGCCGACTCGGCCCGCGCGGCTGCGTCGCCGGCACCGGCTGAAGCCCCCGCGGAGGGTGGGGAAGCGGCAACGCCGCCGCCTAAGCCATAATGGCGCCGATGTCGAAACAGAACCCGCTGCCGTTCCCCGGCGAAGAATCCCAGTCGACGCCCGCCGATACGGTGCCGGCGTCCCCCTCGACCGGTACCGGCCCGAACCCGGTACCGCCGCCCGCGCACGCGCGTCCGGCCGGCCGCCGCCCGCTGTGGGCGCGGTTGCTGGGCCGCCTGGTCGAGCCGTGGCTGTCGCTGAAGATCGAGCCGGAAGACCCGGGCCAGTACAACGATGGCCGCCCGGTCATGTACGTGCTGGAAGACTACGGCCTGTCCAACGCGCTGATCCTGGACAAGGCCTGCCGCCAGGCCGGCCTGCCGTCGCCGCTGGTGCCGCTGGCCGGTGACCCGACCGGCCGCAAGCGCGCCTACCTGGCGCTGTCGCGGCGCAGCTCCAGCAACTCGCTGATTCCCGAGCAGCGCGGCGCGAAGACCCACTCCGACTCGCTGGCCAAGGTCCTGCAGGCACACCGCGTGCGCGATGACCTGGACGTGCACCTGGTGCCGGTGTCGATCTTCGTTGGCCGCGCCCCGGACAAGCAGAGCGGTTGGTTCGCGGTGCTGTTCTCGGAAAACTGGGCACTGGTCGGCCGCTTCCGTCGCCTGCTGGCGGTGTTGCTCAACGGCCGCAGCACCATCGTCCGCTTCGCCCCGCCGATCTCGCTGCGCAACACCGTGGATGAAGGCCTGGAGCCGGAGCGCACGGTGCGCAAGCTGCAGCGCGTGCTGCGTACGCACTTCCGACGCATCCGTGAATCGGTGATCGGCCCCGACCTGTCGACCCGGCGCCTGCTGGTGGACCAGGTGCTGGCCGCCGAGCCGGTACGCGAAGCGATCGCCGCGCAGGCCAAGCGCGACAACTCGAAGCCGGCCGATGCCTGGAAGAAGGCACACGCCTACGCCTGGGAAATCGCTGCGGACTATTCCAGCCCGGTGGTGCGCTCGGCCAGCTTCATGCTCAGCCACGTGTGGAACCGCATCTATGCGGGCGTGCTGGTGCACCACCTGGACAAGTTCAAGGCCGCCGCGCCGGGCCACGAAGTGGTCTACGTGCCCAGCCACCGCAGCCACATGGACTACCTGCTGCTGTCGTACCTGCTGTACGACCGTGGCATCGTGCCGCCGCACATCGTGGCCGGCATCAACCTCAACCTGCCCGTCGTCGGCACCCTGCTGCGCAAGGGCGGTGCGTTCTTCATCCGCCGCTCGATCCGTGGCAATGCGCTGTACTCGGCGGTGCTCAGCGAATACGTCGCGCAGCTGGTGGCCGGTGGCTACTCGCTGGAGTACTTCGTCGAAGGCGGCCGCTCGCGTACCGGGCGCCTGCTGCAGCCCAAGGGCGGCATGATCTCGATGACGTTGCGCGCGTTCCTGCGCCAGCCGCGCAAACCGGTGCTGTTCCAGCCCATCTACATCGGCTACGAGAAGCTGATGGAAGGCGGCAGCTACCTGGACGAACTGTCCGGCCGGCCGAAGGAAAAGGAATCGATCTGGTCGCTGCTGTGGGGCATCCCCAAGGTGCTCAAGCAGAACTACGGCCAGGTGGTGGTGAACTTCGGCGAGCCGATCGCGCTGAACGACGTGCTGGCCGAGAAGGCGCCGGAGTGGAAGGGCGAGGCGGTGTCCGAGGACGAGAAACCGGCCTGGCTGTCGACCACGGTGGACACGCTGGCCGAACGCATCCAGGTGCGCATCAATGGCGCCGCCGACGTCAACCCGATCAACCTGCTGGCGCTGGCCCTGCTGTCCACGCCGAAGCACGCGATGGGCGAGGCCGACCTGATCGCGCAGATCGAGCTGTGCAAGACCCTGCTGGTCGAGATGCCGTACTCGGACCGGGTGACGGTGACCCCGCACTCGCCGGAGCGGATCATCGCCCACGCCGAGGAAATCAACGTCCTCACCCGCATCAAGCACCCGCTGGGCGATGTGCTCAGCGTCAGCGGCGACACCGCGGTGCTGCTGAGCTACTTCCGCAACAACGTGGTGCACCTGTTCACCGCCTCGTCGTGGGTGGCCTGCTGCTTCCAGAACAACCGCCGCATGAGCCGCACCGGCCTGGTCCAGCTGGGCCGTACGGTGTACCCGTTCCTGCAGGCCGAGCTGTTCCTGCCGTGGAGCGAGGACGAGTTCGCCCTGCGCATCGACCGGACCATCGATGTGTTCGTGCGCGAGGGCCTGCTGCAGAACGTCAACGATGACGACGGCGGCATCCTGGCGCGCAATACCGGGCAGACCGACGAGGTGTTCCGCCTGCGTGCGATCGGCCATTCGCTGCAGCAGGCGTTCGAGCGCTATTACATCGCCATCTCGGTGCTGGTGAAGAACGGCCCCGGCGTGCTCGGCGCCGCCGAGCTGGAAAGCCTGTGCCAGCAGGCGGCGCAGCGGCTGAGCCTGCTCTATGCACCGGCGGCACCGGAGTTCTTCGACAAGGCCCTGTTCCGTGGCTTCATCCAGAAGCTGCGCGAACTGCGCCTGGTGTGGCCGGACGAGAACAGCAAGCTGCTGTTCGACGAGCGCCTGGATGCCTGGGCCAAGGACGCCAAGTTCATCCTCGGCCGCGAGCTGCGCCACACCATCGAACGGGTCAGCCCGGAAGCGGCCCGCCCGGACGAGCCTGCGCCGCAGGATTGAAGGCAGCGCCGGGCGATGCGGTGGGTGTGGACCTTGGTCCACACCTTCCAGCCGTGCCAACCAAGGTTGGCACCCACCAGAGCAGTGGGCCAACCAAGGTTGGCATCTACCGGGGCGAAGCAGTAGATCCACGCCATGCGTGGATGGGCCACCGCTCAGGCCGGTTCGTCGGGAATCTGCAGGCTTTCCAGCCTGGCGATGCAGTCCTTCAGCTGCAGCTTGCGCCGCTTCAGGCGCTTGGACTCCAGCTCGTCCTCGCCGTTGGCGGCCATGCGGGTGATCTGTTCATCCAGCAGCCGGTGCTCGGCGCGCAGGGCGGCGAGGTGCTCGACGATCTCGGCGGGGCTGTAGGTGTCCACAGCCTCCGAGCATACACAGCGATGATGACCGCCGGGAGAGGGGAACCCCGACCCCCGGCCGGGGCGGCTCCGAGCCGTTAGAATGGAACCCATGAGTGCCGTGATTTCCCTTCCCGATCCCCAGCCGCGCGCCGCCCGTGATCCGCGCGTGGCCGAGCGCGAGCAGCACAAGCTGGCCAAGCGCCTGCGCCGCCAGGTCGGCGAGGCGATTGCCGACTTCGGCATGATCGAGGCCGGCGACAAGGTCATGGTCTGCCTGTCCGGCGGCAAGGACAGCTACACCCTGCTGGACGTGCTGCTGCAGCTGCAGAAGAAGGCGCCGGTACCGTTCGAGCTGGTGGCGGTGAACCTGGACCAGAAGCAGCCGGACTTCCCCGAGCACGTGCTGCCGGAGTACCTGGCCGGGCTGGGCGTGCCGTACCACATCATCGAGCAGGACACCTATTCGGTGGTCAGCCGGGTCATCCCGGAAGGCAAGACCATGTGTTCGCTGTGCTCGCGGCTGCGTCGTGGCGCGCTGTACAACTACGCCGAGACCCACGGTTTCACCAAGATCGCGCTGGGCCACCACCGCGACGACATGGTGGCCACGTTCTTCATGAACCTGTTCCACCACGCCAGGCTGTCGGGCATGCCGCCGAAGCTGCGCAGCGATGACGGCAGGCACGTGGTGATCCGGCCGCTGGCCTACGTGCGCGAAAGCGACATCGTCGAGTACGCGCAGGCCCGCCAGTTCCCGATCATTCCCTGCAACCTGTGCGGCAGCCAGGAGAACCTGCAGCGCCGCCAGGTCGGCCTGATGCTGAAGCAGTGGGAAAAGGACCACCCGGGCCGCATCGAGCAGATCGCGCGCGCCATGGGTGAAGTCCGGCCCTCGCAGCTGGCCGACACCACCCTGTTCGACTTCATGGCGCTGGGCCGTCGCGACGACGCGCCGCTGCCCGACGCCCATGCCTGGCTGGCCGGCTCCCCGGCCGACGCCGACGCAGATCCCGAGACGCCCACCGTTTAAGGTCGGTCGCCCTTCCTCTTTGCCATCCGGAATTCCATGTTCTTTCGCAACCTGACGTTCTTCCGTTTCCCGACCACCACCGATTTTTCCGAAGTCGATACCCTGCTGCCGCACGCCCTGCTGAAGCCGGTCGGCGCGCTGGAAATGAATTCGCGCGGCTTCATCTCGCCGTTCGGCCGCGAGGAGAAGGAGCTGCTCTCCCACCGCATCGCCGAACACCTGTGGCTGACCGTGGGCGGCGAGGACAAGATCCTGCCGGCGGCGGTGGTCAACGACCTGCTCGAGCGCAAGCTGGAGGAGATCGAGGAGAAGGAAGGCCGCCGCCCGGGTGGCCGCGAGCGCAAGCGCATGAAGGACGACCTGCTGCATGAACTGCTGCCGCGCGCCTTCGTGAAGTCCTCGCGCAACGATGCCTTCATCGACCTGCAGCACGGCTACGTGGCGGTGGATACCTCCAGCCGCAAGACCGGCGAGTACTTCATGTCCGACATCCGCGGCCTGCTCGGCAGCTTCCCGGCGATGCCGCTGAACGCCGAAGTCGCACCGCGTTCGATCCTGACCGGCTGGATCGCCGGCGAGCCGCTGCCGACCGGGCTGAGCCTGGGCGAAGAGTGCGAGATGAAGGATCCGGTGGAGGGCGGCGCCGTGGTCAAGTGCCAGCACCAGGAACTGCGCTGCGACGAGATCGACAAGCACCTGGACGCCGGCAAGCAGGTAACCAAGCTGGCGCTGATCTTCGAGGACAACCTGTCCTTCGTGATCGGCGACGACCTGATCGTGCGCAAGCTGAAGTTCCTCGATGGCGCCCTGGACCAGCTGGAGCATGCCGACGAAGACGGCCGCCGCGCCGAGTTCGACGCCCGCTTCGCCCTGCAGAGCGCCGAGATCCGTCGCCTGTTCCTGCTGCTGGAAGAAGCCTTCAAGCTCAGCAAGGCTGACTGAACAGGCACCCTGTGGGCCGCCGGTCATCCGGCGGCCCGAAGCAGCGCTATGCTGGGCGCATGAGCCGTCTGCTGCGCCGCCTGATCAGCCCGACCCCGCCCGCCACCGTGCAGCGCGACACCGTTCGCCTGCGCCTGGAGGACGCCGAGATCGAGGTGCTGCGCGTGCGCGATCCGCGCGCGCGACGGATCAAGCTGAGCGTGGACGAGCGCGGCGCACGGTTGACGCTGCCGCCGCGGGCCAGCCTGGTGATGGGCGAGCGTTTCCTGGAACAGCACCGCGACTGGTTGGCGCTGCAGCTGCGCCAGTACCAGAGCCATGGCCTGCCCGCCCCGTTGCAGCCAGGCGAGGACGGCGTGCTGCCATTGCGCGGCGAACTGTTGCCGCTGCGCTGGCAGGAAGGCCGCTATGCGCGGCTGGAGATCGACGAACACGGCGCCTGCGTGCAGTGGCCGGCCCGTGCCGGCGATGCCACCCTGCGCCGCCTGCTGCGCGAATTCTACGAAGCACAGACCCGTGCCGATGTCGGCCGCTGGCTGCCGAAGTACCTGCCGACCCTGCCACGTGCACCCAGCCGCCTGCGGCTGAAAGTGATGTCCTCGCAGTGGGGCTCGCTGGCGCCCGACGGCAGCATGGCACTGGACCTGGCACTGGTGCTGGGGCGTCCGGACGCGTTCGAGTATGTGCTGGTGCACGAACTCTGCCACCTGATCCAGCCGAATCATTCGCCCGCGTTCTGGCACGAAGTGGAACAGCGCTTCCCCGCGTGGCGCGAACAGCGCGACTACTTCCAGCTCGAAGGGCGACGCCTCAAGGCTATGCTCCGGCAATTGCTGTAGCGCTAGCGCTACAGCAGTTGCCCACGCATTCTTCCTCTATCTCCGCCTTCGGCGCGCCCCTTCAACAGAAGGGGCTTCACTCCAGACCGTGTGCTGAGCAGTCGAGCAAGCTCGACGCTACAGAGTGAAGAACAACAACTCCGCGGAATGGGAGCGCGCCGCAGAGCGCGCGCAGCGCGCGACCCGCTCCTGCTCTTCTTTTCTTTCTTCCGTGGTGGGCACACCGGAATCTGTCGAAGGACGGGATGGGTGGGATTGCAGGGGTGTCCGCGGCATGGATGCCGCGGCCAAGCCCCCATGGATGGGTTCACGGCGTCCCCCGCAATTCCACCCATCCCGGCCAACCTCATGACCGCGCAGGCCCAACCCACCACGAGGGGCTCAGCCGTTGGCCGAAACCCTCACCCCGCCCGCAACGCCGCCGCCGCCGCCCAGCGCGCCGCCACCCGCGGCGCCGTGATGCACACCGCCTGGTCGGTCACCGTCGTCACCGCGCGCTCCAGCAGCTGGATATCGGCCTCGTGCTGGCGAGCCACATGCGGGTCCTCGAAGAAGATCGCGCGCTGGCAGCGCCCCTCCAGCACCCGGTCGGCAATCTGTGCATCGCCGCCCATCGGGCCACTCTGGTAACGCGTCACCCACGGCGTATCGCTGGGCCACCCCCGGCTCCAGGCCAGCTCGTTCAAGCGCTGCCCGGTGGTGCCCGTCGCCACGCGTTGGCCAAATCGGGCCAGCACATCGAAGTGTTCATCGGCAAAGGCCAGCATCGCCGGCTTCATCGCATCATGCGCGATCAGCGCCAGCGTCTGTCCCTGGAAGGCATGCAGGTCGTCGGCACCGGTGTCGGCCGCCAGCCCGGCGTGGATGCGCTCCACCTCGATCCAGTCGCGTGCGGTGGCCACGGTTGAGATGAACGGCTTGCCGTGGATCACGCACTGCCGCTTGAGCGCGGTTGCTTCCGGAAACACCGAGGACGGATCGACCGGGTCGATCAGGTAGATCGCACCGTCCAGTGTCCGCTCCGGCCCCATGCCGACCACCTCGGCCACCAGCTTCATCAGGCCACCCTCGCGCCCATAGGGATACCGGTGCAGGCCGCCGTAGCCGGCCAGGAAGCCCTGCCGCTCGATCGCATCGTGGGTGCGCCCGACCGCATGCAGTGACACCCCCAGTTCACGCAGGCCCGCCTCGCTGGCACGCAGCCAACGGAACAGCGCGGCGCGCGCATCGTGGTGATGGAGACGGTTGGCGGCCAGGCCGATACGCATCGAGCGCTCCGTAGGGACGGGTAGAAGCGGCAGTGTATGTCGGCATTCGCCGATGCGGATGCTTTTCCAATTTTTCTCATTGTCGCGGAAGCCTGCCTCGCTAGCGTGGCTGCAGCGGTACCGCTGCGCGGCCGTGGTTCCTGCCCGCGAAATGAGGACGTCCATCGTGAATGTCGCCGGCCGCCGCGCCGTCGCCGCTGTCATGGCATCGCTGTTGCTGCCCGGCATCGCCGCTGCATCCGGGTGTGCGAACCCCCTGCAGGTGGCATGGCGCTCCGACCGGCCGCCACTGTCATACAGCCAGCAGGGCGAGGTTGCGGGACTGGCCGCGGACTACCTGCCGCTGCTGGGCACGCAGGCGATGCAGCATGCGAAGCCGTTGCCTGCGGCGGTGCTTGCCGAGGGATCACTGCCGGCCGGCACCCAGGTGCTGCTGGGCTGGCCGCGTGCGCAGCTGCCGGCCGACTGGGTGGCCAGCAGGGCCTACCTGGAGGTGCCACAGGTGATTGTGCGGCGCGAGGGCGCCGCTGCGGTGCTGGGGCTGGAAGGCCTGCGTGGTCGCAGCGTGGCCAGCCCGGACCGGCTGCCGCTGGAGGCGTTGCTGGCCGAGCAGGCCCCGGGGGCGCAGCTGCTGGCACCTGCGCCGCTGGAGCACGCGCTGTCACTGCTGCGTGCCGGGCTGGTCGACGCCGTGGTCGCCAATCTCGCTGAAGTGGAAGCTGCGCTCCGCGCGGAGCCGGGGGATGCCGTGGTGATCGCGGCACCCGCGGGCTTCGGCGATGCACTGGTACTCGCGGCCGCACCGGCCTGTGCCGAGGTGGTCGCTGCTTTCGACCAGCGGCTGCTGCAGGAGGGCGATGCACGTCGCGCGTCGAACCGCAGCGCCTGGCTGCCGGATCGGCCACGCGCGCAGCTCACCGGGTCGGCACTGCGCTGGCTGGTGCCGGCGTCGCTGATCCTGCTCGCACTCGTGTTGCTGCATGCCTTCGGCTACTGGCGCGTGCATCGCGAGAGCGTGCGTCGTCGCGTGCTGGAGCAGCGGTTGCGCGACGTCACCGCGAACCTGCCGGCGGTGGTCTACCAGGCCCGCCGTTCGGCAACCGGCCACTACACCCTGGCGCAGATCGCCGGCGACGTGCAGGCGCTGTTCGGGGTAAGCGTGGAGACCGCGCGGATCGACCATCTGCAGCTTCTGGCCGCGGTGCATGCCGACGACCGCAGCCGGGTGATGGCGTGCATCGAAGCGGCCGCGCTGGTGCGCGGTCCCATCGACGTTACCTTCCGCACCCGCTCGGCGCAGGGCTGGCGCTGGGTCCGTTCGCAGGGACGACCGCTGCAGTGCGATGACAGCAACGTGGAGTGGAGCGGCTACTGGTTGGATGTCAGCGAAGCGCAGGCGCGTGCCGCAGCGCTGGCCGAGGCGCGCCGCGCGGCCGAGCAGGCGGCGCTGGCCAAGAGCCATTTCCTGGCGACCATGAGCCACCAGATCCGCACGCCGATGAGTACCCTGCTGGGCATGCTGGAGCGGCTGGCGGGCAGTGACCTGGATGCGGGCCAGCGGCAGGTGCTGACCACCGTGGGTGACGCCGCGCAGATGCTGCGGCAGATCCTCGACGATGTGCTGCACAGCCAGCGCCTGCAGCCAGCGCCACTGCAGCTGCGGCCGACCGACCTTGCGGCGCTGGTGCGCGCGGTGCAGCAGCTGTTGATGCCCGTTGCGGCCAGCCGCGGCCTGCACCTGCACAGCGAGATCGACCCCGCGTTGCAGCGGTGGTCGCTGGCCGATGGGCTGCGCCTGCGCCAGGTCCTGTTCAACCTGGCCGGCAATGCACTCAAGTTCACCCTGCAGGGAAGCGTGGTGTTGCAGGTCCACGTGCTGCAGCAGGGCGATGGCGGCCAGCGGCTGCGCCTGCAGGTGACCGATACGGGCATGGGCATCAGCGTGGAGCGGCAGCAGGCGGTGTTCGCTGCCTACGAGCAGGCCGAGACTTCGACCACGCGCCGCTTCGGTGGCAGTGGGCTGGGCCTGTCGATCTGCCGCGAGCTGGCGGCATCGATGGGCGGGCAGCTGCACCTGCGCAGCGCGCCCGGCAAGGGCACCACCGTATGGCTGGAGCTGGCTCTGGCGGACTGTGCGGCACCAACGGCGGTACCGGTGCTCACGACGGCCGCGCAACGGCCGCTGCCGGCGGCACGGGTGCTGGTTGTCGAAGACCATCCGACCAACCTGCAGTTGCTGGAGCAGCGCCTGCGCGAACTGGGGCTGCAGGTACACGCCTGCGACGACGGCTTGCAGGCATGGGAGGCCTGGCAGGCGCAGCCGTTCGACCTGGTGATCACCGATTGCCATATGCCGCACATGGACGGCTTCGCGCTGGCACGCACGATCCGCAGCGACACCTGCGCCATCCGTGCGCAGGTGCCGATCATCGCGCTGACCGCCAGCGTGCTGGAGCGCACGCGCGAGGCCTGCCGTGATGCCGGCATCGACCATTTCCTGGCCAAGCCGGTGGAGCCGTGCGAACTGCGCGCACTGCTGGAAGTGCTGCTGTTGCCGGACTCAGTGCGCCAGTAGGCGGACGATGCTGGAAGCGGCGTCGCGGCCTTCGGCCACGGCGGTCACCACCAGGTCTGCACCGCGTACCGCGTCGCCACCGGCGAACAGGCGTGGATGCGCGGTCTGGAACGGCAGGCGGTCCTTGCCCCCGGCGACGATGCGGCCGTTGGACTGGCCTTCCACGCCCAGCTCGGCCAGCCACGCCGGCACGCTCGGCGAGAAGCCGAAGGCGATGATCACCACGTCCGCTTCCAGCAGCGATTCACTGCCTTCGATCGGCACCGCGTTCTGGCGGCCATTGGCATCGGGTTCGCCCAGCCGGGTTTCGACCACGGTCACGCCGATCACTTCGTCGTCGGCGCCGGCCTCGATCGACAGCGGCTGGCGGTTGAACAGGAAGCGGACGCCCTCTTCGCGCGCATTGGCCACTTCGCGCGCGCTGCCGGGCATGTTGGCTTCGTCGCGGCGGTAGGCACAGGTGACCTTGGCCGCGCCCAGGCGCACCGCGCTGCGCACGCAGTCCATGCCGGTATCGCCACCACCGAGCACCACCACGCGCTTGCCGTTGAGGTCGGGCAGGGCGATGGTGTCTTCCCAGCCGGCAATCGGCCGGCCCTTCGGGTCATCGCCGCCAACGATGCGGCTGTTCTGCACCAGGAACGGCAGCGCCGGCAGCACGCCCTTCAGGTCCTGGCCGTCGAGGCCACCATCGGTGTAGCGGTAGGCGCCGGTGCCGACGAACACCGCATCATGGGTCTCCAGCAGCTGCTGCGCGCTGAGGTCGCGTCCGATCTCGACGCCAAGGCGGAACTGCACGCCCATGCCCTCCAGCACTTCGCGGCGGCGATGGATCACGTCCTTGTCCAGCTTGAAGCTGGGAATGCCGAACTGCAGCAGGCCGCCGATCTGCTCATAGCGGTCGTAGACCACGGCGGTAATGCCGGCGCGGGCCAGGCGGTCGGCGCAGGCCAGGCCGGCCGGACCGGCGCCGATCACCGCCACGCTGTGGCCGCTGGGCTGCACCGCGCCCAGGTCAGGGCGCCAGCCGCTGGCCAGCGCGGTATCGACGATGTACTTCTCCACCGCACCGATGGTGACCGCACCGAACTCTTCCAGCGTGCAGCTGCCCTCGCACAGGCGGTCCTGCGGGCAGACCCGGCCGCACACCTCCGGCAGCGGGTTGGTGCTGTGGCACAGCGTGGCGGCTTCGTGGATGCGGTTCTCCTGCACCAGCTGCAGCCACTGCGGAATGGCGTTGTGCACCGGGCACTTCCAGCTGCAGTAGGGGTTGCCGCAATCCAGGCAGCGACCGGCCTGGTACTGGGCATCTTCCTTGCCGAACTTTCCGTACAGCTCGCCCCAGTCGCCGGACGTGCGCAGTTCCACCGGGATGCGCTGCGGCATGGTGCGGGGCAGGTCGAGGAACTGGAAGGCGTGCTTGCGGCTCATGGCGGGCTCTGGAATGCGAGGGGGAACGTTGCCGGCCAGCGGCCGGCACTACCGGAAAACATCACGCGGCGCGGCGCAGGGTTTCGGTCAGCGACTCGATGCTGGCGGCCTTCGGTTTGACCAGCCAGAACTTGCCGATGTAATCGCGGAACTCGTCCAGGATCTGCTGCGCCCAGATGCTGCCGGTCAGCTCGCGGTGGCGACCGATCAGGCGGTGCAGGTGCTGGCGGTAGTTCTCGAAGCCTTCGGCGGATACGCGATGGATGTCGATCAGCTCGTGGTTGTAGCGGTCGACGAAATCGCGGTCCACGTCCAGCACGTAGGCCAGGCCGCCGGTGAAGCCGGCGCCGAAGTTCAGGCCGACCTTGCCCAGCACCAGCACCACGCCATCGGTCATGTACTCGCAGCAGTGGTCACCGGCCCCTTCCACCACCGCCAGCGCGCCGGAATTGCGCACCGCGAAACGCTCGCCGGCGCGGCCCGCGGCGAACAGTTCACCGCCGGTGGCGCCGTACAGGCAGGTGTTGCCGATGATCGCGGTACTGCGTGCCTCGAAGCGGGCACCACGCGGCGGGCGCACCACCAGGCGGCCACCGGCCATGCCCTTGCCGACGTAATCGTTGGCTTCGCCTTCCACTTCCAGGTGCAGGCCGCCCACGTTGAAGGCGCCGAAGCTCTGCCCGGCGCTGCCGCGGAAGCGCAGCTCCAGTGGCGCCTCGGCCATGCCCTGGTTGCCATGCGCGCGCGCCACCGCCCCGGCCAGGCGGGTGCCGATGCTGCGGTCGGTGTTGTGGATCAGGAAGCGATGCTCGCCACCACGCTTGTGCGCGATGGCCGGCGCCAGCAGCCCATCCATCTGCGTGGCCAGGCTGTCCGGCGATTCGTACAGGCGTTGCGCCGCGCAGTGGCTGCCCTCGTAGCGGCTGTCGGCCAGCAGGCGCGACAGATCCACGCGCACGCCGTCGCGCGGCGCGGCGTCGATCTGTCGCAGCAGGTCGGTACGGCCCACGATTTCTTCCAGCGAACGCGCACCCAGGTACGACAGCCAGCCACGCACTTCCTCGGCCAGCAGGCGGAAGAAGTTCTCCACGCGCTCGGGCTGGCCGGTGAAGTGGTTCTCGCGCAGGCGCTCGTCCTGGGTGGCCACGCCGGTGGCGCAGTTGTTGAGGTGGCAGATGCGCAGGTACTTGCAGCCCAGCACGATCATCGGCGCGGTGCCGAAGCCGAAGCTGTCCGCGCCCAGCAATGCGGCCTTGACCACGTCCAGGCCGGTCTTCAGGCCGCCATCGGTCTGCAGCAGGGTACGCCCGCGCAGGTCGTTGGCGAGCAGCGCCTGGTGCGCCTCGGCCACGCCCAGCTCCCACGGCACGCCGGCATAGCGGATCGAGCTGACCGGCGAGGCGCCGGTGCCGCCGTCGTGGCCGGAAATGGTGATCAGGTCCGCACCGGCCTTGACCACGCCCGCCGCGATCGTACCGACGCCGGCATGGCTGACCAGCTTCACCGACACCAGCGCGGTCGGGTTGACCTGCTTGAGGTCGTAGATCAGCTGCGCCAGGTCCTCGATCGAATAGATGTCGTGGTGCGGCGGTGGCGAAATCAGGCCGATGCCCGGACGCGCATAGCGCAGCCGCGCGATCAGTTCGTTGACCTTGTGCCCGGGCAGCTGGCCGCCCTCGCCGGGCTTGGCACCCTGCGCGACCTTGATCTGCAGCACCTCGGCATTGACCAGGTATTCGGCGGTGACGCCGAAGCGGCCCGAGGCCACCTGCTTGATCTTGCTGCGCTTGGCGGTGCCATAGCGTGCGGGGTCTTCGCCGCCTTCGCCGGAATTGCTGCGGCCACCCAGGCGGTTCATCGCAATCGCCAGCGCCTCGTGCGCCTCAGGTGACAGAGCACCCAGGCTGATCGCCGCGGTATCGAAGCGCGGGAACAGTGCACTGGCCGGTGCCACTTCATCGAGCGGCGCGGGCGTGGCGGCCGGCACCAGTTCCAGCAGGTCGCGCAGCGCCGACGGCGGACGCGCATGCACCGCATCGCAGTACTGCTGCCACGCACGCGGATCGCCGCTGCGTGCTGCGCGCTGCAGGGTGGTGACCACGTCCGGGTTGTACATGTGGTACTCGCCGCCGTGCACGTACTTCAGCAGGCCGCCGACATCCACGTCCTGCTGCGCGTCCCACGCCTGCGCGCACAGTTCGCGCGCGTCGGCATCCAGGCGGGCAAAGCCGGCGCCACCGATGCGCGAGGCGGTATCCGGGAAGCACAGGTCCACGACCTCCGGTTCCAGGCCGATGATTTCGAACAGCTGCGCGCCGCGGTAGCTGGCCACGGTACAGATGCCCATCTTCGAGATGATCTTCGACAGCCCCTTGTAGACGCCCTTGCGGTAGCGGCGGCCGATCTGCGACTGCTCACCGCCCTTGCTGAGCTTGAGGATGCCGCGGCGGCCCAGGTCGAACAGGGTCTGGTAGGCCAGGTACGGATACACCGCCGTGGCGCCGAAGCCGAGTAGGCAGGCCATGTGGTGCGGGTCGCGCGCGGTGCCGGTCTCGACGATGAGATTCACGTCGCAGCGCAGGCCCAGCCGCGAGAGGTGGTGGTGGATGGCGCTGGTGGCCAGCAGCGCATGCACCATCGGCCGCCCGGCCACCGGGTAGCGGTCGGACAGCAGCAGCATCACCATGCCCTCGCGCGCGGCCTGTTCGGCCTCGGCGCAGATGCGCTCGATGCCGGCGCGCAGGCCCTCGTCTTCGCTGTAGGACAGGTCGAGCAGGCGGTTGGCGTGCACGTACTGGTCCATCTTCAGCAGTTGGCGCAGCTTGCGCTGGCTGAGCACCGGCGAATTGAGGATGACGTGGTTCACCGTCTCCGGGCCGGCATGGAAGATGTTGGTCTCCTTGCCGAGCTGGGTGGACAGGGACATCGCGCAGTCTTCGCGCAGCGGGTCGATCGGCGGGTTGGTGACCTGTGCGAAGGCCTGGCGGAAATAGTCGTACAGCGGACGGCTGCGCTGGCTCAGCACCGCCATCGGCGTGTCGTCGCCCATCGAGCCGGTGGCTTCCTGTTCGGTCTCGGCCAGCGGCCGCAGCACCTGTTCCACTTCCTCGCTGCTGAGCTGGTACAGCTTGTGGTAGCTGCGCAGGGTGCCTTCGTCGAACGGCTCTTCCACCAGCGAGGGATCGATCAGTTCGGTCTGCAGGTAGGTCACGCCCTGCTGCAGCCACTGCTTGTACGGTGCGCGGCCGCGGTTGATGCGGTCCACCGCATCGGAGTCGAGCAGGTCACCGCGCTTGAGATCGATGGCCACCATTTCGCCGGGGCCGAGCTTGCCCTTGCGCACCACGCGCTCGGTCGGCACTTCCCACACACCGGCTTCGGAGGCGACCAGGAAGTGGCGGTCGGCGGTCAGCATCCAGCGCGCAGGCCGCAGGCCATTGCGGTCGAGGGTACATACGGCGTAGCGGCTGTCGCAGGCGACGATGCCGGCCGGGCCATCCCACGGTTCGCTGTTGAGGCCGTGGAATTCGTAGAACGCGGCCAGGTCCGGATCCTTGAACTCCAGCGACTGGGTGGCCGGTGGCACCAGGATGCGCAGCGCCTGGATCAACTCCATGCCGCCGGCGACCATCAGTTCCAGCATGTTGTCCAGGCTCTGCGAGTCCGAACCGTGCATGGAGATCACCGGGTCGAACTCGGCGATGTCGAAGCGCGGCGTCTTCCACACCTTGCTGCGCGCCTGCGCCCAGCGACGGTTGCCTTCGATGGTGTTGATCTCGCCGTTGTGGGCAAGCATCCGGAACGGGTGGGCCAGCGGCCAGCGCGGCAGCGTGTTGGTGGAGAAACGCTGGTGGAACACGATCGCGCTGGAGGCCAGTTCGCGGCGCTGCAGGTCCGGATAGAAACGGCTGAGCTTGTCCGGCAGCACCATGCCCTTGTAGCTGATCGCATCCGGGGTGAGGGTGGTGACGTAGAAATCGGCGTGCCCGCGCAGCTGCTGTTCGCTGCGGCGGCGGGCCAGGAACAGCGCCAGCGCGAAGCCGGCATCATCCTGGCCGACGCCGGCATCGACGAACACCTGTTCGATGCGTGGCAGCGTATCGCGCGCCAGCTGGCCGCAGACGCTGTCGTCGGTGGGTACCTCGCGCCAGCCGGCGACCTTGCAGCCGACCGCTTCGACCTGCGCCTGCAGCTGGGTGCGGCAGGCGTGGGCCGCATCGGCATCGTGTGGCAGGAACACGACGCCGGCAGCGAACCGCGCAGCCGGCGTGATGCCGGCTTCGCCGGCCAGCAGTTTCAGGAATGCATCGGGGCGGCGCAGCAGCAGGCCGCAGCCATCACCGGTCAGGCCGTCGGCGGCGACGCCACCACGGTGGGTCATGCGCGAAAGCGCGGCGATGGCGGTATCAACCAACAGGCGCGAAGGTTGATCGTCGAGCTGGGCGACCATGCCAAATCCACAGGCATCGCGCTCGGAGCGCGGGTCGTAAAGCCCTTGGCGGTTGCGGGGGGCCATCTCTACCTCGATGCGGGATGAATTGAACGGGGACACTCAAGCCCGCTCAATCCCTGGAGCGCATCGTGAGGCCACCGGATGCCTCGACTAGATCACAGGTTGCTGCAGCGCCGCAATACACGGTTGCAGGTGCAACAGAACGCGCCGGCAACCCCGTGCCGGCGCGGGGTCGAACTCAGCCGCAGCGCACGCCGCTGACCAGGCCCTTGTCGTCCACTTCGATGTTCAGGCGGTCGCCGAGGAACTCCATCGTGGCCACGTCATTGGGCTTCATGACGCGTAGCTGGTGGGCACCGGCGTCTTCTTGCGCCTGCTTGCCCAGCGCGTCGGCGTAGGCCTGGCCGACCAGGCTCTGCACCTGGCTGGCATCGCAGGTGCCGACCGGCGGTGCCTCGGTGGCCTTGCCAGCCTCGTCGGCCGGCGCCTTGGCGGCTTCGGCAGCCTGCTGGGCATGGGCCGTGGCCGAATCCTGTTCATCCAGCGCCGGTGCCTGGCAGGCGGTCAGGGCCAGCACGGCCGGCAGCAGCAGGGCGGAGAGCGAACGGGCGCGAATCGGGAACGACATCATGACTCCGGAAGGGATTGTGAAAGCCCGAGCATAGCGGCGAACCGATCCTCACGTGTTTGTCTTGTGTTATCGACAGGTTCGCGGCATCGCGGCGGCGACACTGCGGGCATGCCAACCCCCTCTACACCCGAACGACAGGCTGCGCGTGCTGCAGGCCTGCGCTATGTCGATGACACCCAGCCGGGCATCAGCCGGCGCCGCGCCGGCAAGGGTTTCAGCTATCGCGATGCCGATGGCCACGCGGTCCGCGATGCCGCCACCCTGCAGCGCATCCGCGCGCTGGCGATTCCACCTGCGTATACCGCCGTGTGGATCTGCGCCCACGCCAATGGCCATCTGCAGGCCACCGGCCGCGATGCCCGCGGGCGCAAGCAGTACCGCTACCACGCCAACTGGGCGAAGGAGCGCGACGCCGGCAAGTTCGACCGCATCATCGCCTTTGGCGAGGCGTTGCCCACGCTGCGGCGGCGGCTGTCGCGGGATCTCAAACGGCCCGGGTTTCCGCAGGAAAAGGTACTGGCCATGGTGGTCGCGCTGCTGGCCGATACGCTGGTACGGGTCGGCAATGAAACCTATGCGCAGCAGAACCGTTCGTTCGGGCTGACCACGCTGCGCAACCGGCATCTGGAACTGCTGCGCGGCGGCCGCGTGCGCATGCGCTTCCGTGGCAAGTCCGGGCAGCTGCAGGAGGTGACCGTGGGCGATCGCAGGCTGGGGCTGCTGGTGCGGCGCCTGCAGCAGCTGCCGGGGCAGGCGCTGTTCCAGTACCGCGATGACGACGGTGCGCTGCAGCCGGTGGACTCCGGTGCGGTGAACGATTACCTGCGCGGGGTGATGGGCGAGGACTTCACCGCCAAGGATTTCCGCACCTGGGGCGGCACGGTGGCGGCGGTGCAGGCGTTCGCCGCCACCGAGCTCCCGGAACCGGCCAGCCAGCGCGCCCTGGCGCAGGCGCAGCGCGCGGTGGTGTGCGAGGTGGCGTCGCTGCTGGGCAACACCCCGGCGGTGTGCCGCAAGGCCTACATCGACCCGTGCGTGTTCGCCGGCTGGGAGCGAGGCGAACTGGCCAAGCTGGCCGGCCTGCGTGGGCCGCGCCAGTGGGAACAGGCCACTCTGCGCGTGCTGCGCAGGGCGCGCCGGCTCAGCCGCAGTCGTCAGCCGCAGTAGATCGCGACGATGTTGTTGGTGCGGCCCTTCTCGATGGTCAGGCGGTCGCCGCCCTCGCTGGCCGGCGGCACACGCGGACCATCGTGACGCAGCACCCGTACGTGCAGGCTGTCGCTGTCCACGCGTGCACGGGCCACGGTGGCGTCCGACGCGGCCAGGCCCAGTGCGCCGCGCACCATGTCGCTGTGGCACTGGCCGGAAATCACGCCGTCGATCGGCTGCACCTGGGCCATCGGCGTGCTGCTGCAGGCGGCGAGGGCAAGACAGACGGCGGCGGTGGCGATGGCATGTTTCATGGAAGGATTCCTTGGTGTGGTTGGGTGCAGCGTGCGACGCCGCACGTGGTGGCGGAATGAATACCGTGCACATCGTGGACACGGCGCGCTCACTGCCGCCAACAGCCTGGGTGGAGACACTGCAGGAGCGGCGTGCGCCGCCCCCGGTAGTGCCGGCCGCTGGCCGGCAGCCCCTTTCCCTCCCGAGGAGACCTGCATGGCCACCACCCGAAAGACCCCCGTCCGCCGCAAAGCCTCGCCCAAGGTGCGCAAAGGCAGCACCGCGACGAAGACCGCTGCCGACCCCGCTCGCCCACGGGTGGTGAAGACCGCAACCCGCAAGGCGGCGGCCAGCGATCCACGGGCAGCGCGCGTCGCGGCCCGGCAGCGACGCCTGCAGGACCAGGAGAAGGCCAAGGACGTGCGCGCGGCAAAGAAAGCCACAAAGAAGCCCGCTACCCAGGCCGGTGCACGCCGGCAACCGGAAGCGATGCCGGCGCAGCAGCTGGCCAAGCCCGGGCATGAACACGAACTGGAGCTGGCGCCGCGTTTCCTTGCACCGGACTACGCCGGCAGCGGCAAGCTGAAAGGCATGCGCGCGATCGTCACCGGTGGCGATTCGGGCATTGGCCGTGCGGTGGCGGTGCTGTTCGCACGCGAAGGCGCCGATGTGGCAGTGCTGCACCTGGACGAGGTCGAAGACGCGGACATCACCCGCCAGCACGTGGAGCGCGAAGGCGGCCGCTGCGTGGTGATCGCCGGTGATGTGCGCGATCCGCGCTTCTGCAACAAGGCGGTCAAGCAGGTGGCCAAGGCGTTCGGCGGCATCGACATCCTGGTCAACAACGCCGCGTTCCAGCTGCATTGCAAGCGGCTGGAAGACCTGGAAGACGCGCACCTGCAGGAGACCCTGCAGACCAACATTGGCGGCTACATCCAGATGGCGCGCGCGGTACTGCCGCATCTGGGCGAGGGGGCCAGCATCATCAACACCGGTTCGGAAACCGGCATTTTCGGCAGCAAGGCGCTGATCGATTACTCGGCCACCAAGGGCGCCATCCATGCCTTCACCAAGGCGCTGGCCAGCCAGCTGCTGCCACGCGGTATCCGGGTCAACTGCGTGGCGCCGGGGCCGGTATGGACGCCGCTGAACCCGGCCGACAAGCAGGCCGGGGACGTCGCCGAGTTCGGCAGGGACAGCGATATGGGCCGGCCTGCACAGCCCGAAGAGTTGTCACCGGCGTATGTGTTCCTGGCCTCGCCGGTCTGTGCCAGTTACATCAGCGGGGTGATCCTGCCGGTGATGGGCGGCCCACGGGGCTGAGTGACGGCGTGATCTGCCTGAATACGGCGTGGCAGTGAGGGTGTGCAGTGCGTCAAACGCCCCAGTGGGGGGCTGGGGTAGGCTGACCCTGTACTGATCACGTCCCAGGACCGACCATGCCCGAGATGGATATCAATGCGGCGGCCGACGAAGTCGTCGCCCTGCTGCGGCAGAACGATGCGCGCGCTGCCGCCACCCGTCTGCAGGTCCTGCACGACGGCCAGAGCGCCGTGGTGCAGGAATCGCTGGATCGTTACATATCGGTGCGTGCCGCCACCGAGCTCGAGGCGTTGCGACGGAATGGTGGTGTTGCCGCAGCGGATGCGGCAACGGTGAACCCGATGCTGGATCGCCTGGGCGAGGCGACGCGGCCACCGCGAATGCCGGATGCGGCGGAGACCGCAGCCCTGAGCCAGGCCCAGCAGTACGATGTGTATGGCAGCATGGTGGCCCAGCGCGGCAACACCGCAGCGAATGACGCGATGGCAACGCAGGACCGCGTGGTGCTGGGGCTGCGCGACGAGAACCGCACCACCGAGGCACGTGGGCGTGGCGTCTACGACGATCGCATCGTGGTGCTGTGGAGGGATGCGCAGGGCCACGGCCATGTGCGCGAGTTCAACCAGGCCACGACTGAGCCGACCGCCCAGTACGACGGGCATGCCAAGACCACGCCACGCAGCCCGGGCTTTGGCAACGTGGCGCCGCGCACCAAGACCGAGGGTGAGGACGTCAACGGCGACCGGGTCAAGGATCTGGGGCGCCTGGGTGAGGGCACCACCGAGATGCGCGCAACGACCCATCCGCGCAATGGCCATCCGAATGAGTTCGCGCTGCGTCCTTCGCAGGACGCGATCACTGCTGGCGCCGGACGGGTGGAGCGCGACAGCAATGGCGACGGCTGGTTCGATGCGCGAGATACGCAGGGCGTGCAGGACCTCAACGACACCTTCAAGATCCATCGGGGCAGCCGCTCCAACACCGATTCGGCCGGCTGCCAGACCATCGGCGGCGGCGAGTACGACGACTTCGTGTCGACGGTGCGCGGCACGCCCGGGCAGAACCGTTGGCAGTACGTGCTGACCTCGGTCGCACCCGGCCAGGCGCGTGAGCTGGGGCAGGACGTGCCGCTCGCGGCCAATGACGACCCCCGTCAGCCGCAGCATCGCGACCATGCCCTGCAGCAGCAGATCAGCACGCGCCTGCAGGCCTTGGGCGGACGCTACGCCGAGCATGCTGATGACTATAGTCTGGTGATGCTGCGCGAAGCGAAGGCCGCGGGCATCACCCGGGTCGACCAGATCGTGGCCAGCAATCCCAGTGCTGGACGTGCGGCGGGCGAGACACTGTTCCTGGTGCAGGGCAGTCCGGGCGATCCTGCGGCGCTGCGCGCAGGCGTCAATGCGGCCGAGGTACGCGAGACTTCGGTGGAAAGCAGCCTGCGCCAACTGCAGCAGCAATCGCGCGAACAGGCGGCACCCACACCCGCGCCTGCACAACTGCAGGAAGCGCCGGCGATGGGAGGGCGTTGAGCGATGATCCGATCACACCTGATGCCGGGCATTTCGTTGATGCTGTTGCTGGCCTGCAGTGCCTGCGCGCCCGCTGGAGAGCGCGTCGCGCCGGTAGCGCCCACTGCCAGCCCGGCGGCGAAACCGGAGGCCTTGCCTGCGCAGACCCTGCCCACTGATCGTGGATTGCCCGCACTGCCGGAAGCCTCCGGCAGCGCCTATCCCGGCGGCCGCTACGCTGCGCTGCCCGAACCTGCCAGGCAGGTGCTGGCGCAGTTGAAGTGCAACGTGGAGGGCGCCAGCAAGGTGCAGGTGCTTTCCATTCCCGCGCAGGATGGCCAGCAGGATTTCATGGTTACTGATCGCAGCGGGCCGCGTTTCCGCTACTGGATGCGGTCGTTCTCCGGCAGTGGCGGTACCACCGGGTATCTGGTGCAGCTGCAGGATTGCCCGGCAACCACCACGGGCATGCGCGCCTACATCGCACAGGGAGCCGCACCGCTGCAGGATGTCACCGCGTCGTTGCTGTCGCAGGCCGAGCTGCCCGACGCGGGGACCATGACGGCTTACCAGAACAAGGGCGCGGGTGATCTGTTCGCCTTCATCGGGGTGCTGGACAAGGTGCCGGTGCTGCGCTGGGTGGCCGAAGCCGACCCCGAACAGCCACTGTCCGTCGATGCGCGCAGCTTCGACCATGGCAATGCCATCCACGGCGGTTTCCTGCGCTGGAACCAGGATCACTTCGAAGTGGCCAGGACCGTACCGGCCGCCTTATGGCCCTGCGACGACAGCCCGTTGCTGCCGTGCAAGGGCGACCCGTTCGTGAGCGGGCGGTGAGGCGTCACGCGCGTAGAAATCGGCAATGCGGGGGATGAACTGCTGTGGATTGGCGCCGACCAGATTGGTCAGCACCACCACCGCGACGTCGCGGTCGGGGTAGACCACGAAGGCCGAGCGGGCACCGCCGATACCGGCCACCTGCAGGTCGGGCGATGCGCGCAGCACCGGCCAGCCGCCCGCCCACGGGCCGGCACAGCCATCGGTGAGGCGCTCTGCGGTCCACATCCGCCGCAGGGCCGTCTTCGGCAGCAGGCGGCCTTCGGTCAACGCGACCAGCCAGCGCGCGGTGTCGTCGGCAGTGGTGAGGATGCCGCCGCCGGCCCATAGTGAGGGCGGAATGTCGTAGAACCAGTGTGACAGGCGTGGCGGAGCATCGGCCGCATCACTGGTACGAGGGGCGAGGCTGTACATCGTCGCCGCATCCGGAATCAGGTCGTAGCTGTCGCCGAAGGTGGTGCGGGCCATGCGCGCGCTGCTGAACTGGCCGGTGGCGAGGAAACGTTCGTAGGGCATGCCGGATTGCTGCGCGATGATCCGTGCCAGCAGCACATAGTTGGTCTGGTTGTAGGCGAAGCGCTGCCCGGGTGCCGCTTCGAGCGGTCGCGCGCTGACCGCCGTCCATGCCTGCGCTTCGGAACCCCCGCCCAGCAGGCCGTTGGCATCGAGGATGTCCGGCAGGCCCGAGGTGTGGGCCAGCAGCTGGCGAACACGCACTTCGCGCCATGCCATGGGGAGGTCGTCCAGGTAGCGCGAGGCGGGTGCATCCAGATCCACTCGCCCCTGCTCTGCCAGCTGTGCGATGGCGACCCCGGTGAAGGCTTTGGTGGCCGAGTTGAGTGGGAAGCGGGTGTCGCGCGAGGCGAGCACGCCGTTTTCGACATTGGCCAGGCCGTAGGCTTCGGAGAGCACGATCTGGCCGTCCTTGACCACGGCCAACTGCAGCCCGGGGATGCGCTCATCCAGCATGATCTGGCGGACCAGGCGGCGGGTCTGGTCGTTGGCCTGGTCCTGGCTGGCAGAGACGGCGGCGAAGGGCAGTGCACTGATGAGCATGAGCAGGGCTCGCAGCATTGGGCGGGACATGGGGAATTCCAGCGGGGCGTTGCGGATCGGATGCAGCGGGCGGGTCAAAGGTTTAGGCGCTCGGTGGTGCCTACCGTTCGTCGGCCCATGACTTCCGGGGGGTTGACTACAGTTGTCGTCACGTAGACAGTGACGACACGTGTAGTCAAGGGAGTGGTGTCATGCGTGGCAAGACGATCGGGGACCAGGAACTGGCCCTGCTGCAGTACATCGATGAACATGCGCCGGCCACGGTCGGCGAGGTCGCCAGTGGTTATGGGGAGGCCCGTGGCCTGGCCCGTTCCACCGTGCTGACGATGATGGAGCGGCTGCGGGCGAAGGGGTATCTTCAGCGCCGGCAGCAGGACGGTGTCTATCGCTACCAGGCCACGCGTGGCCCGGAGAGCGTGCTGCAGGGCGCCGTGGCCCAGTTCGTCGACAACACCCTGCAGGGCTCGGTGTCGCCGTTCGTGGCCTATCTGTCGCAGCGCAAGCAGGTCAGCGACAACGAGCTGGCCGAGCTGGAAGCGCTGGTCGCCCAACTCCAATCGCGCCGCCACGAGGGCTGAGCCATGGACACCACGATGCTGATCCCGATGTTGGAACGGCTGGGCTGGACCAGCCTGCAGACCGTGCTGCTGGTGGCCCTGGTGTATGGCGTATGCCGCGCGCTGCCGTCGCTGTCGGCGGCGACCCGCTGCCGCCTGTGGTGGCTCGTCTCGCTGCAGGCCGTGCTCGGCCTGTTCTGGAGCCAGCCGCTGCAGCTGGCCTGGCTGCCGGCGCCGCAGGCGGTGGCGATGAGCGCGACTGACGTGGCCGCCGATATCGTCTACCCGCTGGCCCCGGAGGCCTCGGCACAGCTGTTGGCCGCAATGCCGGTGCCTGCCGCGGATGTGCCGGCGGTGGCATGGTGGGCCGTCGCACTGGCCGCGCTGTGGATGTCCGGCGTGCTGCTGATGGCACTGCGTACCTTCGGTGAGTGGCGTCGCTGCCGTGCGCTGCTGGCAGCGGCCTATCCCTGCGAGGACCAGGCGCTGGTGCAGGCCCTGCAGCTGGCTTCCGATGCACATGGCGTGCGTCCTGCGCCGCGGTTGTGGATGAGCACGCAGGTGGACGCACCGCAGCTGGTCGGTCCGTTCCGCCCGGTGCTGCTGCTGCCGGCCGGCGACAACGCCCTGCAGGGCGATGCGCTGGACCTGGCCCTGACCCATGAATTGCAGCACCTGCAGCGGCGTGACCTGCAGTGGGGCCTGCTGCCGGCGCTGGCCCAGCATCTGTTCTTCTTCCACCCACTGCTGCGCCTGTCGGTGCGCGAATACGCACAGGCCCGCGAAGAAGCGGTGGATGCAGCGGTGGTTGGCCAGCATGGCGCGAGCCGCCAGGCCTATGGGCGCCTGCTGCTGCAGCTGGGTGTGGCACCGCAGCCGCACCTGGGCGTGGCCAGTGCCGCACCGGATACCACCAGCCTCAAGCGTCGCCTGCTCTCGTTGCAGCCACGCCGGGCCTGCCCGCGCATCCTGGCGATGGCGTTGACCGCTGTGGTGCTGGTGGTGGGCGTGGCGCCGATGCGACTGGTCGCTGCGCCGGTGCCGCCGGCACCGCCCGCGCCTCCTGCGGCGCCGAAGGTCGCTGTGCCGTCGCCGCCGAAGGCTCCGAAAGCACCGCCCGCACCGCCTTCGTCCGCGCGCGTTCCGGCCGTGCCTGTGGCGCCAGCGCCGCCTGCCGAGCCGGCTGATGCCGAGGCGTTGTCAGGTCCGGACGATGCGGATGTGGCGGTCGACGTGGATGCGGATGTCGATGTCGATACCGGCATGCACAGTCAACACACGACCTCCCGCGCCACCTCCATCACCACCTACGGCCGCCTGGACCTGGGCAAGTCGCCGCCGGAGGCCTTCGTGCTGGTCGATGGCGATTCGACCTTCGCCAATGGCGGCATGGACGACGTGACGGTCGCCCGCAGGCAGCTCGGCAAGGGCCCGGCGCTGTGGTTCCGCCAGGGCGACAAGCGCTACGTGGTGCGTGATCCGATGATGATCCAGACCCTGCAGCGTGCCTACAGCGGCGCGGCGGATCTGGGCCGCCAGCAGAGCGAACTGGGCCGCCAGCAGAGTGCGCTGGGTCGCCAGCAGGGCGAACTCGGCAAGCAGATGGGCGAGATGGGCCGCCTGCAGGGCGAGGAGGCGCGCCGCATGGCACTGGCTGCCGCCGAGGCCGCGCGCAGCGCGATGGCCGCGCATGACATCAACCGCGAAGCGGCGGCGGAAGCGGCGAAGGCGGCGCGCGGCGCGACCAACGATGCGGCTGTTGCCCGTGAGGCCGCACGTGAGGCCGCTGCAGAGGCACGTCGTGCGATGCAGGAAGTTGATAAAGAAACCGCGCGGGCCACTCACACCCGCGACATGCAGCGCCTGGCCAGCCAGCAGTCTGAACTGGCCAGCCGCCAGGCGGCGCTGGGCAGCCAGCAGGCCGCGTTGGGTGAGCGCCAGGCACGCGTGCATGAGCAGGCGTCGCGGCAGGCGCAGCAGGTGATCGCGCGCGCACTGGCCAGCGGCAAGGCCGAGCGGCTCTGATCGGTGGTGCCGGCCGCTGGCCGGCACCCCGTTGATCAACCGCAGCTGGCGCGCTCGATCCGGTTCTGACCGTCCACCTGCACCGTCACGCGGTCCTGGCGGAAGTCCATGGTCACCGCCATGCCCGGCTTGACCACCCGCGCGTTGCGCGCGCCGCTGTCGGCCACCAGCTTCTTGATCGTGGCCTCGTCGGCGGTCTTGCCGGTGAAGGCTTCCAGCGCTTCCGGCCTGCATTCGTGCGCGGCATCGGCCACCGGCGCCGGTGCGGCATCGTGGCGGGTGGTGCTGCCGGCGTGGCTGCAGGCGGCCAGCGGCAGGATGGCGAGCAGGGCAAGGGGATTGAGGCGCATCGTCGGGCTCCAGGCGTGGATGGTGGCGGCAGTGTCACCGCTGCCAGCGTCAGGGCATGTCAACGCGGCCCCATGCCGTTACTGCCCGACCAGCGCCAGCGTCTCACGTTCGCGTTGTTCCTCGTGCACCAGCCGCTGCAGCAGCAGGGCCAGGGTCACCACGTCCTGGTGGTTGTGGTCGGCGACCCGGCGCAGGTTCACCGCGTCGCCGCCGCGCAGGAAACGCAGCCATGCGCCCGGGGCTTCGGAGCCGGGCAGGTCGTCCTCGCGCACCACGCGCAGCAGCTGGCGCTCGATGGTGGACAACTTGCAGTTCTCCCACGTGCCGCGATAGCGGCGGCGGGTCGGATAGAGCAGGTCGACGTGATCCAGCGCGCTGATCGGGCAACGCTGCCGGGCCAGCCGGTAGCGCGCCTTCAGCAGCGGCGCATCATAGCTGCGCCCGTTGTAGCTGCAGAACACGGTGGACGGCTGCAGCCAGCGGGCAAAGGTGGCCAGCATCGCGTCCTCGGCGGCCATCGTGGCCATCAGCAACTGGCGGATGCGCAGGCCTTCGCCACGTTGCGGGCACACATGCCAGTCGGCGGCGCCGATCATGAAGGCGCGGGTGCCGGTGCCGCCGGCAAGGCCGGTGGTCTCGGTATCGAAGAACAGCAGGTCGCGCGCGGCGACGTGCTCGTGCTCGCGCTTGGCGAAAGCCAGGGAAAGCGGTTCTGCGGGAATCGGCTGCGGCAGCAGCGATTCGATCAGGAACAGGCCCGGTGCGATCTCCTCGCCGGGCAGCTGTCGATCCTGCACGCTGGCACGCGCCGGCGTGGCACCGCCGCGCGAGCGCAGGCCGAGCAGGCGGTGCAGGCTGCCCACTTCCGGCCGACGCAGCGGAGCGGCGGCCGTCACGGGCGCGGCAGCGCCAGTCGGCTTGTGGCGGATCTCCTGCTCGACCCAGGCGAACACCGAACGCTCGGCCGGCGGCTGCTGTGCATCGTTGGCGGCTACCGGGGCCGGCGCTGGCGGCGGTGGCTCGGGCGCCACCGGCGTGACTGCTTTCGGGTCGCCGGCCTGCTTCCGCAGCAGGCGCAGCTTGTCCAGGCTCAGGCTCACGGGGCCAGCAGCTCCATCGGGTCGCGCGCGGTCACCACCACGTCGGGTACGTGCTGGCAGGCCTCGGCATCGAACAGGTCCAGCACGCGCAGCGCCAGCGCACGCGGCGAGGTCTCATCCTCTTCCTGTGCGGCCAGCACCGGGCCGACACAGGCCGGGCAACCGGCCTTGCAGTCGCAGCGCTGCACCAGTTCGCGCGCGCGCTGCACCAGTTCGGCCTGGCGTTGCCACAACGGCTCGCTGAGGCCAACGCCGCCGGGGAAGTTGTCGTACAGATAGACGGTCGGCACGAATTCCTGCAGCAGTTCCACCGTGCCCGGGTCGCCATTGCTGCCGCGCAGCTGGCCACGGCCGCTCTGGTCGGCAATCGCGAACCAGGCACCATCGCCGTTGCCGACCGACTTCTGCAGGTCGCGCGCATCGGCCATCACCGCCACGGTGGCGACGATGTGCAGCGCATACGCCGCGCCGAGGAAACCATCGAGCGCATCCTGCCTGCTGGCGAACGCGCGCAGCAACAGCGCCTGCGGCAGCTGCCACCACACCGCGGTGGTATGCAGTTCCTGGTCGGGCAGGTTCACCGGCCCATAGCCGATGTTCTCGTGGGTGTAGTAGCGGATCTTCTTGTAGCCGGCCACGCGCCGCACCACGTGCACTTCGCCATGGTGCGAATCGCCACGCCCGGCCACGCCGCCGTCGAAACGGTCCAGCACCTTGAGCTTGGTGAAGTCGATGCTGTCGGTGTAGTAGTCCACATGGGTGCGGGTGACGTAGGCCTTGCGGCCGTCCCAGTCCAGCGTCTCCACCTGGTAGGGCGTGGACTGCACCATGTGGATGGCGCCTTCGTACAGGGTGAGCGCGGCAGCGGAATAATCGACCTCGGCGATGATCTGCTGGCGGCCGTCGCTGCGGTCGACCACCACGAAGTTGCCGTCGGCCACCGCACGCAGGCTGACCGCGTTGGCCGGATAGCTGTCGGCGATCCATTCCCAGCGCTCGCCTTCGCGGTGAATCACCTCGGTTTCGGCCAGCGCCTCCAGGAACACTTCCGGGTCGATCGGGCCGAAGCCATCGCCGACCCGGAACGGCAGCTCGAACGCCGCGCAGCGGATGTGGTCGAACAGGATCAGCGGCTGGTCCGGCGCGATGCGCGCGTGCTCGGGCGAGGCTTCGGCGAAGAAGTCCGGATGCCGCACCACGTACTGGTCCAGCGGTTGCGAGCTGGCCACCATCACTCCCAGCGCCGGTTGCTGGCGGCGGCCGGCGCGGCCGAAGCGCTGCCAGGTGGCGGCCACGCTGCCGGGGTAGCCATTGAGGATGACCACGTCCAGGCTGCCGATATCCACGCCCAGTTCCAGCGCCGACGTGCTGACGATGCCGTCGATGGTGCCGGCGCGCATCGCACGCTCGGTCTCGCGGCGTTCGGTGGGCAGGTAGCCGCCGCGGTAGGCGCGGATGCGCGGTGGTTTGCGCGGGTCGTGGTCGAAGATGTCCTTCAGGTACTTGGTCAGCACCTCGACCATCAAGCGGGTCTGCGCGAACACCAGGGTCTTCAGCCCGGACTTGATCGCGATGCGCGCGATGCGGTTGCTCTGCGAACGTGCCGAGGCGCGCAGGCCCAGGTCTGGATTGATCACCGGCGGGTTCCACAGCAGTACCTGTTTCGGTCCGCTGGGCGCGCCGGATTCGGTGATGGCGGTGACCGGTGCCTCGATCAACGCCTCGGCATGCGCCTGCGGATTGCCGATGGTGGCCGAGCACAGGATGAACTGCGGTTGCACGCCGTAGAACGCGCAGATGCGCTTGAGCCGGCGCAGCACGTTGGTGACGTGGCTGCCGAATACGCCGCGGTAGGTGTGTACTTCGTCGATGACGATGTAGCGCAGGTTCTCGAAGAACTGCGCCCACTTGGTGTGATGCGGCAGGATGGCCTGGTGCAGCATGTCCGGGTTGGACACCACGATGTCGCCATGCAGGCGGATCGCCTGCCGCGCATCGCCGGGGGTGTCGCCGTCGAAGGTGAAGGCTTTCACGCCGAGGTCGCCGGCACGGTTGAGCTCCAGCAGCTCGGCTACCTGGTCCTGCGCCAGCGCCTTGGTCGGGAACAGGTACAGCGCCTTGGCCTTGTCCTGCATCGCTGCGCTGACCACCGGCAGGGTGTAGCACAGCGACTTGCCGCTGGCGGTGGGAGTGACGATGGCCACGTGCTCGCCGCGCTGGCTGGCCTCCCAGGCCTCGGCCTGGTGGCTGTAGAGCTGCTCGATGCCACGTGCCTTCAGGGCCGCGGCCAGTGCCGGTGGCACCGAGTCGGGAATGGGGGCGTAGCGGCCCTCGCGGCCGGGAATGGCGAAGCTGCCGGTGATGCGGTCCTGGTAGCGGCGCTGCAGTCGCGCGCTGAGCAGGGCGCCGTCGCGGGCGGGCAGGCCATCGCGGGTGGCGAGCTTCTGCTCGGCATCGGCGGTGCGCTTGGCGAGTTCGTAAGCCATGGAAAGTGGAGCCGGGACGGATTGCGAGGGGTCACATGGCACCACATCCACGTCTCAGGATGTGAGACATCGGCATGGGACGGAGTGAACCGTTCAGTGCGCTGCTGGCGGCGGCCGATTGGCCAGTGCGGCGGTGTACCGGGCCGTCCGACGCAGCGCATGCCGTGTCCTGCGCAGGAACCCGATGGGCTGCCACAGCGTGATGGCCAGGGCCAGCAGCCACCACAGCCGCCACGCGTCCGCACGCGCGGCGCCCGCATCGCTGATCAGGTCCGGGCTTGTCCCGCCGAACAACAGCACCACCAGCATCATCCCCAGCCAGGCCAGTGGCCACAGCGCGCCGCTCGGCGGATAGTGGTGGTGGTCCTCCACGCGGGACCAATGCGGTCCCGCACCCAGTACGACGCCGTCGCTCTCGCGCACGTCCAGCCGCACGCATCTGCCGCTGACGAAGTGCCCGCTGCCCAGCCACTCCGCCGGCAGTTCAATGCGGCGGTCACTGCCGATCAGCCACAACGGCGGATGCTGTGGGTGCAGCGCGAAGTCGGCGAGCCTGCCGCGGACCTGCAGGACACGCTGCGGCACCGCCGGCCCGCGTCGTCGCGGCCGCGACAACCAGAGCGCAAGCGCGGCGATCGCGAGCAGCGGACTGCACAGCAGCAGCTGCAACCAGAACGGCGAGTCGTCATGCAGGGCGGCCGCTGCTCCGAGGGCCAGCAATGCCACCAGCAACCCCGTCCAGCGTGGGGGGCGGTGGCGGCGAAGACGGACTTCCGCAGCATTCTCCATTCGCATGCCAAGTACTTCACTGGGTGCCAGCGAATGCACCCGGTGTCGCCGGGGCCGCAGGACGAGGGGTTCGAAAGGGGCCTCCTCGACCGCAGCTGCGCGGTCGGCTCGCCGCTGTGCGCCGACGATATGGAAGCCGTTCAGACGCACGACCACGGCCATGCCATCGGCCAGTACCACCTCGGCGTGATTGTCAGTGGCGATGTGGCGCCAGGCATCGAAGGGCAGCAGGACCGGGATCTCCCCCAGGTCGGCATGATTGATCGCGCGCGCGCCGAACAGCGAAGCATTGCCCAATGCGCCGGACACCACGCGGACCTGATGGTCGTGGACGCAACCGGTCAGTGCGCGCACCACGGCCAGGGCCGCGTTTTCGTCGCCGCTGAGCACGCGGCAAGGTGGCTGCCGGCGCAGCTCGGCAAAGGCCCGCCTGCGGCGCGACGCCCATTCGGCACGGGCGATCAGCACCACCGCGGCCAGCAGGAACACCAGGACCAACGCCAGCGCCGGCGACATCAGTGGCGCCCGTGGCGGGGAAGGCGGGAGGGGAGCGGCATGGGCTTCATCGACAGCGGGTGCAGGGCAGTCCGCAGACTGGGTTCTTCTGCCTGCAAGGGGAATGCAAGTAGTTGCAGATCGCGGTCGGGGTCACCACGTAGGGGGCGCCGATGGAAGCTGAACACCGGCGCAGGTCACAACGAAATCTGAAGCCGGCATCCGTATCCTTGAGCGCTGGACGCAACCAACAGGGCGGATGGCTGTGGCACGACGTGGAACGCAGGGAGCACTCCTGGCCGGCCTGCTGCTGGCAGGTCTCGCGCAGGCGCAGCAGGCCCCACCGGCAGCGGCGCCTGATCCAGCGCCGACTCCCCCGGCGGATGCGCCGGCTGCCACCACCGCGCCGATTCCTGCCGCTCCGCCGCAGGACAACGTCACCACCCTTGGCGAAGTGCGTGCGCTCAAGCCCGATGACGAGCCGCTGGACCTGTACCGCTTCAAGAACCCGGTGAAGTTCGGCGACAACCGCTTCAGCCGCGACTGGAGCGAGCCACCGTCACCGGAGCAGGTCAGCATGGGCGGTGGCTACATCATGATGGGCGTGGTCAAGGGCGTGCTGGCGGCGGGTCGGGGCCTGAACAAGCTCACCGGCGGCCCCGACCAGATCCAGTCCGCCATTGCCCGGCCGCCGCCGGAGCTCAGTGCCGAACAGCAGCAGCGTGCGCTGCGTTTCTGCCAGCAGCAGGATGGCTGTGATCCGCCGGCGGTGAAGTAGGCCGGTATATCCTGCCGGTTCCTCAACCGGTGGCGCTGCCATGTTCCTGCGTTCGTTCTGCCTGCTGGCTGCATTGCTGCCAGCGTCCGCCTTTGCTTCCGGCATCGCCGGTGATGGCGCCTGCCGCAATGGCGCGTTCCCCTCCGAACAGAGCCAGTTCGCGCTGGCACGCGTGGTCGATGCGCCGCGCCTGTACCTGCTCGGCGATATGGACGGCTGCCCGGAAAAGGGCGAGCCGGCCTGCCGGCAGCGCAGCTACGTGGTCAACGGCGATACGGTGGTGACCGGTCGCGACCTGGGCCGCTACCGCTGCGCGTTCTTCCCGAACAAGGTGGGCGGCAGCGCCGGCTGGGTCGACCGCAGCAAGCTGCAGCCGTTGCCGGTGGCCGTGCCAACGCTGCAGGACTGGACGGGCCACTGGAAAGATGGCGACAACGGCCTGCGCATCACCGTGCAGGGTGGACAACTGCATGTGGATGGCGACGCCTACTGGCCCTCTGCCAACCCCACGCCGGAACAGCGCCCGTATGGGCCGAACCTGGGCCAGGTGGAAGCACGCGCAACGCCGCGCGGCGCCGATGTGGAATTCGTTGAAGACACCTGCAAGGTGCGGGTGCACTCGCTGGGGGATGTACTGGTCGTGGCCGACAACAGCGAGTGCGGTGGCATGAACGTGCGCTTCAATGGCGTGTACCGGCGCGCTGGCAAGCGTTGAAGGACGCATGACGGATGGGGTCAGAGCCCTTTCGTGGACGAAAGGGATCCGACCCCGGGCTCAGCGCCGTCGCTCCAGCCACCACAGCAGCGAAGCGCACAACGCGAACGCCAGCCACCAGGGCCAGCGCGAGCCCGGCACGGGCTGCATCATCGCCGTGTTCGTCGGCCTGCTGACGGCCAACGCCTGCGAGGTCGCGTCGATCATTGCCTGCCGATGCAGTGCAGGTGCGTCCTTCGGGTCGAACACATAGCGCCAGACCGTGATGTCGCCGTGCTGCAGGCGCTGCCAGCCCGCCTCGCGCGGCCACCAGCCGGCGCAGCGCAGGGCCGACGTCGCGCCGTCGACGATCAGGGGCACGCTGTCGCCGCGTGCGTTGAACACCTGCAGTGGCGCCTTCACGCCGCACAGCGCCTGCCGTTCGCCCGCCCAGCTGAGCGCCTGCGTCGACCACAGCGCATCACCGCTGCCCTGCGCACGCGCCAGCGTGGCGACCACGCTGCTCCAGAGTTCACCGTGGCGGTCATCGCGCCCGGCCAGCACCCAGCGCCAGCTGTCGGTGATGGGCAGCAGGCCGATGCGGCCCTTGCCGGCAGCGCGCCAGCCGCCGACCGCCTTGCCCGTGCCATCCTGCAGCAGGGCGTTGCTGCCCGGTGCCTGCAGCGCGAGTGCTTCCAGCGCAGGCAGGGGAGCATTGTGCGAGCTGCGGTCCGCCTCTTCGCCGTAGCCGGTCGGCAGCGTACCCGCGGCGAGTGGGCCACGCCGTGCGGCGAGGACCGCGCTGTCGCCGTCGCCGGGAAGTTCGAGGGCATGGCTGCTGCCGTCGCCTTGCACCGGTAGGCCCAGGTCGTGCAGGCGCTGGCGCGCGCTGGCTGCAGGTGCGCCTGCACTGCGCACCAGAACGCCGAGCCCGTCGCGCAACGCCTGCCGCACGGCAGCCAGCTGGCCGGCACTCAATGCGGCCAGGCTGCGCTCGTCCAGCAGCAACAGATCGCTGCGCGCGAGTGACGCTGCATCCAGCGCGACCGCGCCATCTCCCACGCTGACGCCCGCCCCGGTATCGGCCTGCACCTGCACGCGGATGCCGGTATCGGCGGCCCAGCGGCGCAGGTACTTCAGCTCCGGGCCCGGCGCACTGGCACGCACCAGCAGGCGCAGCGGTGCCGCCGGCAGGGTCTGCTGCGGTACCGGCGTGCTGTCCACCACATGACCCTCGGCATCGAGCAGGCGCAGCTGGAACACGCTGCGGCCTTCGGCACGGGCGATGCCGCTGAGCTGCACGTGGCCGTCCTCGGCAACGTCGACGCGATCGACCACGCTGTCGGCGGGGTCAAGCAGTTCCGCCCTGGCCTTGGTGACGCCGTGCGCCTGTGCATGCACGTCGAAGCGTGCGCCGGGTGTGGTGTCGGCGGGTGTCCGCAGTGCGATCCACCCGCGCGGCGGCGCTGCCGGCTGCCAGCGCACGTCGCGTGGCAGTACCGCGTCGCGGTCACGCGCAACCAGGCCGGCACCGACCAGGGTGAGCGTGGAGGCCGGATGCTGGCGCAGCGCGGTGGCCAGGTCCGGCACGCGCTGGCCACCGGGCACATCGGTAGCTTCCGGCAACAGCAGCAGCGGGCCTGCGCCGGTCGGCGGCGCGCCGGCCTTGCCGGCATCGAGTCCCAGCACGACCAGGCCGACCGCAGGTTGCTGGCGGGTGGGGGGGGCCAGGCAGAAGTACAGCAGCGTGGCAGCGATCAGCTGCAATCCAATCACGATCCACTGGCGGCCACGGCGCGTGGCATTGCCACGCAGCTGGCGCACGCTGGCGATGACCACGATCAGGGCGAGGGCCAGCGCAATCCACAGGTTCACGGCGGAGGCGTTCATGGCTGCGCCTCCAGCGCATCAAGGTACCGCTGCCCCATCGCATCGGCGGCGTTGCGCCGCATCGCCTGCGGCAGTGGCCGCTGCAGCGCCCGCCACAGCTGTGCGCGCAGGCGCTGGCGGCAGTCGCGGCAACCGGGTTCGATGCGCAGCTGTTCGATGGCGGCGGCCAGATCCAGTGCATCGGGCAGGTAGGCGGCATTGCGCTGCTGCCAGGTGGCGAGTGCATCGAGATCGGGGGGGGCCGTGTCATCGCCGAGGCGTTGCCAGGCTTCGATGATGGCCGGGTCGGGCGGTGTGCGTGCGGCCAGCGGTAGTTCGCGACTGGCCAGTCCGGCGCGATCGCCGCCCAGCCGGCGGCCCTCATCGATCGGTGGCAGCTCCGGCCCGACCCGCGCCAGGTAGATGCGTTCGGCCTGCTGCACCTGCTTGATGAAAGCCAGCGCCTTGTAGGCAAACGGCAGCGCCTGCTCTGGGCGGCCCTGGCGCAGCTCGCCTTCGGCTGACCACATCTGGTCCAGCGCGGCCTTCAGCGTGGCGCGCGTCTGCGGGTCGAGCAGGGTCGCGGCCTCGGCATGGTCATGGGTGTGGCCGTACTCGGAGAGCACATCGGTGGCGCCGCCGAACACCGGTGGCGCATCGGCATTGGACGTCTTGCCGCCGTGATCGTGGCCATGCGCGTCGTGCGCTCCGGCCTCGGCGCCATGATCGTGATCGTGTTCGTCGTTGTGGCTGTCTGCAGCCGGTGCATCGCTGGTGGGCAGGTCGCTGGTCGGCGGCGGCTTGGGTGCGCCCTCGCTCTCCTCGCCCAGGAACTGGCCATAGCGCAGGCGCAGGATGCGCTGGTCGACACCGATCGCATCGCTGCGCTTCACGAAGTCCTCGGCGGCGAGGCTGCGACGCTGCCGGATCAGTGCTTCGGCATCGATGATGATCTGCCGCTGGCTGCGGAAGTAGGCTGGAAGGGTCTTCTTGATGCGGCCTTCCAGTTCGGCACCGAGCGCGACTTCGGCGCTGGGCAGGCGCAGGATCACGCTGCTGCTGCGCCCGGTCTGCGGTGTTGGCGCGTGGTTGTCGCGCACTTCCAGCTGGGCGATGACATCGTTGCCCGGTTGTGCGCCCAGCGCAGCCAGATCAAGCGTGTGGGCGAAACGCCGCGCGGTGGCTTCGCCACTGCCGGCAAGCGTGACGCTGCGTTTCACGAAGGTGATGTTCTCACCGCTGCCCTGGGTGGTGGTGATCGACAGCGTTGCCTGCGCGGCTACGCCGTAGTCGTCGCTGGCTTCGAAGCGCAGCGACCACTGGCGTTGCCCGGGCGTGCCCAGCACCAGGCTGGCGGCCGGCTCCAGCACGCGTACGCTGGGCGCGCGGTCGGCGACCACGTCCAGGCGATGCAGGCGGGTTCCGGCCAATGCCGGTTCGCTCACCACGCGGTACAGCACCGGCGTGCGCGCCACGTCCTGTGCCTGCCACTGGCCGTCGTGTTCGTTCAGCGGCAGCCGGCGACCATCGTGGAACTGCAGCCATGCCTTGTCCGGCGCGCGATCGAAGCGCAACGACCACGACAGCCGGCTGTCGGCGGCGACCTTGGCATCCAGTGCGTTCTGGGTAAGCGTGGCCTGGCCGGTATAGGCTGGCGCGTCGATGCGCAGGCGGGTGGACTGCAGGTGCAGTGGGCCCGCGGAAGCCGTGCTGCCAGGCGCCGACGCACGGGCTGGCGCGGAGCCGGGGCTGGAGCGTGGCCAGCCGACTGCCAGCGCAACGATGGCCAGGCCTGCGATCCAGCACAGCGCCAATGCCCAACGCGGCCAGCGCGGACGCAGTTCCGGCAGCGCACGTTCCAGCGCGGCCAGCACGTGCGCGCGCTGACGCTGCTGCAGCGGATTGAGCATGGCGGCATCGGCGAATAGCAGGTCGGCACTGTCCTCGCTGGCGCCGCTGCCATCGAGCTGGCGCTGCAACCACAGCTGGTCCAGCTGGCGGGAGCGTGCCGTGGCGAGCGCTGCGCAGGCGAGCAGGCCGACAGTGCCAACCACGCAGGCGATGTCGAAGCCCGCCAGGCGCAGCGCCAGCGCCGTTGCGGCCAGCGCCCACGGCAGGCCCAGCAGCAGGGTGATGAGTGCACGGCGGCGGCGCGCGCGTTGCCAGGCGTGCTGCAGGGTGTTCATGCGGCCACCCTGCGTCGGCGACTGCTGGCCATCCAGCGCTCCAGCGCGAACAGCAGCACGATGGCCAGCAGCAGCCACGGGGTGAGCTCGCGCAGCGGCGGCGTTGCCGCAGGCAGTGTTGCCTGGCGGGGTGCCTGGTCCTGTGCATCGCCGAGGCGTGGCAGCGGAGGCGGTTGCAGGGCCAGCAGCAGGGCACGCGGCAACTGCGGATCGCGCAGCGCAGCATTGCCTGAGGCATCCCAGTCGCCGGGCAGAGACAGCAGGACACCGTGGCCGATGCGTTGCCGCCACAGCAGCGGGGCGCCCTCGGTGTTGCGCAGCAGGATGCTGGCCTCGGCGGCAGGCTTGCCGGCAGTCACTACATGTCCGCCGTCTTGCAGCCACGCCTGCCAGTTCGCCGGCAGTGCGCCGTCGCGGCACCATACGCCGATCTCGCCGCGTTCGGGCAGCGCATCCGCCACCAGAGGAGCGAGCGGCGCCTGCACGCCCCACGCGCGCTGCAATGCATTTAACCAATGCTGGGCGGTGGCCGAAGCATCGCTGTGCACGCGCAGGCGCGGCGATGTTGCGGCACGCGGTTGCGCAGCGACCGGCATCGGCTGCGGCCGCCACTGCACCTCGCGCGACAGCTGCAGGCGTGCGCCGTCCAGGCCGGTCAGGGGATCGGGAACGTGCACGGTCACTGCGGTGCCCGCGGGCAGTTGTGCGTCCAGTTCGCGCAGCAGGCTGGGCAGGGAGGCCGTGGACGCAGGTGGCACTTGATCAATGGCCGGGAAGCCGGGCGCCAGCCAATGCCAGTTGCCCGCGTCGGCGACGCCGCGCAGAGCGGTCGCGTCCAGCCCTGGAGCAACGACCGTCCACGCAGTGGGGGCTGGTGCAGGCCCGGTCAACGCAGGCCGTGCAAGGAGCAAAGCCAGCGCGGCAAGCAACAGCAGGCGCACCAGCAGCAATGGCCAGTCATCGAAGCGGATGCGCTGGCGTGGCCGGATCTGTGCGCGCAGCCAGCGCAGCGCGGCGAAATTCAGCGGTGTGTACGGATGGCGGCGGGCCAGGTGGATCAGCAGCGGCAGCAACCCTGCAGCGAGCGCGGCCAGGCCCAAAGGGAACAGCAGGTTCATGCACCGCCCCCACGACCGAACAGCGCCTGCAGTGCCTGGTCCAGCGGCTGGTCGAGCCAGCCGGTGGCACTGGCGATGCCGCTGGCCTGCAGGCGCGACTGCAATGCGCTGCGTGCGTCAGCGAAGCGCTGCAGGTAGTCGGTGCGGATCGCCGCGCCATCGCCCAGCAGTTCCTCGCCGGTCTCCGGATCGCGGAAGCGATGGCCGGCGTCGAATGGGAAGTCGCGCTCGTCGGCGGTGAGGATCTGCAGCAGCGCCACTTCGCGGCGCGCGCTGGCCAGTTGTTCCAGCAGCGCGATGCCGGCTTCGTCGAAGCCGTCGCCAACTGCCAGCAGCAGGTCGCCCGGGCGTACGCGCTCCCACAGGGGACGCAGTCGATCGGCCGCAGGCCAGCCACCGCGTGCCTGCAGGGCATGCAGTTGCAGATGCACGCGATCACGCTGGCGTGCGCCGTTCGCTGCGGGCACCAGTTGCAGTCCATCGCCATTGATCGCCAGCAGGCCGAAACGGTCGCCCTGCTGCAGGGCCAGCTCCACCACGCACGCGGCCACGCCGCGCATGTGGTCCAGGCGCGTGCGCTGCGGTGCCACGCGATCGGCCTGGCCGGCCGAGGCGGTGGCATCGAGCAGCAGCCAGACCGTGATCGGGCTTTCGCGTTCGGATTCGCGCACGAAGAAGCGGTCCGAGCGTGCGTACAGCTTCCAGTCGATCTGACGCAGCTCGTCGCCCGGTTCGTAGGCCCGGTACTGGGCGAATTCGAGGCCGGCACCGCGGCTGCGGCTGGCGTGCTGGCCGATGCCACTGGCACCGCTGGCCAGGCGCGGCCGCAACCGCAGCATGCGCAGGCGCGCACGCAGTTCCGGTGGCAACGTCAGCGGGGCACCTGCGTTCACGCGTGGCTCAACCCGGGAACGGCACGGCCTGCAGCAGGGCGGCGACTACGTCGTCGGCACGCTTCTGCTCGGCCTCGGCGGCGAACGACAGCAGCAGGCGATGACGCATCACCGGCGCGGCCAGTGCCTGCACATCCTCGCGGGTGGCGGCGAAGCGGCCCTGCAGCAGTGCGCGTGCTTTCGCCGCCAGCACCAGCGACTGCCCGGCGCGCGGGCCCGCGCCCCACTTCACCCACTGGTTGATCGCTGCCGGTGCGCCTTCGCCTGGACGGCTGGCGCGCACCAGGCGGGTGATCCAGGCCAGCACATCCGGGCTGACATGCACCTGGCGTACTGCGGCCTGCAGGGCGATCACCGCTTCGGCCTCCATCACCTTCGGCACCGCGTCGGTGGCACCGCCGGTGGTCTGTTCCAGGATCTGCCGTTCCTCGTCCTCGCTGGGGTAATCCACCAGCACGTGCAGCAGGAAGCGGTCGAGCTGTGCCTCCGGCAGCGGGTAGGTACCGGCCTGCTCGATCGGGTTCTGCGTCGCCAGCACGAAGAACGGCGCGGGCAATGCGTAGGTGGTGCCGGCGTAGCTGACCGTGCGCTCCTGCATCGCTTCCAGCAGCGCGGCCTGGGTCTTCGGCGGGGTGCGGTTGAGTTCGTCTGCGAGCAGCAGGTTGGTGAAGATCGGGCCCTGCTGGAAGCGGAAATGGCGATGGCCGGTGCCGTGGTCTTCCTCCAGCAGCTCGGTGCCGAGGATGTCGCTGGGCATCAGGTCCGGGGTGAACTGCACGCGCCGGAACTGCAGCTCCAGCGCCTGCCCGAGCGAGCGCACCAGCAGGGTCTTGCCGAGCCCCGGCGCGCCTTCCAGCAGGCAGTGGCCGCCGGCGAGCAGGCCGATCAGCAGCTGCTCGACCACGGTGTGCTGGCCCACCACTGCGCGTGCAAGCGCGGCGCGCAGCGCATCCAGGCGCGGCAACAGGGAATCGAGGTCGGGGGAGGTCATGGGCGTGCAGGTCCTATCAATTGTTCAACGCGTACATCACGATGTTGACGCCGAAGCGGGTGTTGTCTTCGGCCAGGAAACGCTTGTTGCGCCAGTCGTAGTCCCACTCGCAGCCGTAGTCCTTGTTGCTGTACAGCAGGCCCAGGCGGCCGTCGACCTCGATGCCCTTCAGGTAGTCGTGCACCAGGTCGTCGCCCCAGCCGTTGAGTTCGAAGCTGGTGGCGGGCGGGCCATCCGGGAAGCGGAAGAAACTGCGGTACAGCGCGTGGCTGTTGGGCAGCTTCTGCAATGCCTTCGGACCGAACAGGCGGCCCATCTGTGCCTCGAACGAGGTGGCGAACAGCCCATCGATATCATGGTTGCAGTCGTCGACGAAGACGAAGCCGCCATTGCGCACGTAGCGCACGAAGTTCTGCCGCTCGGCGGCATTGAACTCCACCAGCGTGTGCCCGGCCAGGTAGCAGAACGGCGCTTCCAGCATGCGCGGGTCGGCCAGCGCCACCACGTGTTCCTGCGGGTCCACGCGCAGCGAGGTGTAGTCGATCAGCGAGGTGATCAGGTTGGACGGCATGCGCGCGTCCACGTCCCAGTCACCGGAGTCGTACTGCAGCCGGGTGAACCAGAAGTCGTAGCGTGAACTGCGCGGGCCTGACTGCGCCCAGGCTGGCAGCGCCGCCGCCGAAGCGGCAGCGGCCAACCAGCGCAGGCAGGCCCGGCGATCCATCAGACGGCGTCGGACAGCGAGGTGAAGGTGAAATCGCGCAGCTTCATCGGCGGGATCATCATCACGTAGCTGGATTCATCACCGGCCACGCGCACCGGCTTGCCCAGCTCTTCGATGTTGTTGAGCATGATCACCGGCGACTCGTTGAAGCGGAAGTTCTTCACCGGGTGCTTGATCTGGCCGTTCTCGATGTAGAAGGTGCCGTCGCGGGTCAGGCCGGTCAGCAGCACGGTCTGCGGATCGACCATGCGGATGTACCAGGTACGGGTGACCAGGATGCCCTTCTGGGTGCCGCGCACCAGCTCGGCGGTGCTCTTGTCGCCACCGCTCATCAGCAGGTTGCCCGGCGAGGCCTTGGCGGTCTTGCCCTGCTTCTGCGCCCAGAAGCGCGAGTAGTCCAGGTTGGCGACCTTGCCGTTCTCGATGATGGCCATGCGCTCGCGCGGCAGGCCTTCGTTGTCCCACGGCAGCACCGGTGCATCCGGATGCCACGGGTCGGCGATCATGGTCACGCGCGGGTCGTAGACCTGCTCGCCCAGCTTGTTGCCACCGCCCTTCTTCGATAGGAAGCTGCGGCCTTCATCGGCCGAGCGTGCGCTGAAGAAGTTCATCATGAAGCTGATCAGGCCCGCGGCCGCGGCCGGCTCCAGGATCACCGTGTACTTGCCCGGCTCCAGCGCCTTGGCTTCGGCCGATTCGGTGGCCTTGCGCATGGCGATGCGGATGTCCTGGTCGGCCTTGAAGTCGGCGGCATCCTTCAGGTTGCGGCCGACCCAGCCCGAACCGCGGCCATCTTCGGTGCGCACGGTGCAGGTGTAATCGAAGTTGGTGGTGCGCTGGTAGGCGAAGTTGCCGTTGCTGTTGGCGGTAGCCTGGAAGCCCTGGCCGTCCTCGAGGAAGCCGGCGGCGATCAGGCCGTGGCCCCGGCACGGGGCGATCGAATCGGCGGCAACCTTGGCGCGGAACGCCGGATCGATCGCAGCGGTGGATTCGCTGAAGGTCGGGCTGGCGCGGTAGCTCTGCTTGCCGATGGCCGGCATGAACTCCGGGTTTTCCGGGGCCAGGCGCGCCAGGTCTTCGGCACGGCGCACCACGCGTTCCAGCGCGGCATCGTCGAACTCATTGATCGAGGCAGTGCCGACGCGCTTGCCGAAGGCGACGGTGACCGCCAGCTCGGTGTTGTCGACGATGCCGCTGGTGGAGACATTGTTCAGCGCGAAACGGATGTTGCCGCTGATCGCGCCGGCCAGCACGGCGGTGCACTCGTCGGCCTTGGACAGGGCGATGACCTTGTCGAGGATGGCCTTGGCCTGGGCTTCGGTGAAGATACTCATGGTGTAAGGGCTCCTGACCGGTCAGCCGAGGCTGCGTGCGGTGTTGATGACGTTGATGCCGTTGAAGCGCGCGGTCGACGAACCGTGCGAGACCGCCGAGACCTGGCCGGGCTGGCCCTTGCCGTCGAAGAACGAACCGCCCAGGCGGTAGTCGCGCTCGTCGGCCACGGCGGTGCAGGCATTCCAGAACTCCGGCGTGCGGATCTGGTAGGCCACGTCTTCCAGCATGCGGGTGATCTGGCCGTTCTTGATCTCGTAGAACAGCTGGCCGCCGAACTGCGCGTTGTAGCGCTGCTGGTCGATCGAGAACGAACCGTCACCGATGATGTAGATGCCGTTCTCCACGTCCTTGATCAGGTCGGGCACGCTCAGTGGCTTCTTGCCCGGTGCCATCGACACGTTGGCCATGCGCTGGAACTGCACGCTGGACCACGAGTCGGCATAGCAGCAGCCGTCGGACTCGGTCTTGCCGAGGATGTGGGCCTGGTCGCGGATGGTCTGGTAGTCCACCAGCTTGCCGTTGCTGATCAGGTCCCAGCGCTTGCACTTCACGCCTTCGTCGTCGTACGCCACCGCGCCGAGGCTGCCCGGCTGGGTCTTGTCGGCGAAGATGTTGACCAGCTCGCTGCCGTACTGGAAATGCTGCTCGCGCTTGTCCAGGGTGGCGAAGCTGGTGCCGGCGTAGTTGGCTTCGTAGCCGAGCACGCGGTCCAGTTCCAGCGGGTGGCCGATCGACTCGTGGATGGTCAGCCAGGTGTGCGACGGATCGAGCACCAGGTCGTACTTGCCCGGCTTCACCGACGGTGCCTTCAGCTTCTCCTGCGCCTGCCTGGCGGCGGCGATGGCGTCCTCCTTCATGTCGTAGGAAGAACTGTAGTTGACCACGCCATTGGGGCTGACCACCTTGCCGGCGGTGGCGCCATCGAGGTACTCGTAGCCCAGGCCCATCGGCGAGGACAGGCCCGAGCGGGTGCGGAACTTGCCGCTGGTCTTGTCGATGGCGGTGACCGTCATCGGTGCCCAGATGCGGTGCACGTCCTGGTCGATGTAGGAACCATCGGTGGACGCGAAGTACTTCTGCTCGTTGACCAGGAACAGCATCGAGTTGACGAAGCTGGCACCGGCGCCCATCGCGGCGGCGTTGACGTCCAGCAGCAGGCCGACCTTGTCCTTGATCGGCACCTCCATCGCATTCTTGCGGATCGGCGTGCGCCAGCTCACCTCACCCACGCCCGGCGTCTTGGCCAGCTGCACGGGGGCGGTCTGCACGCCGGCATTGGCCTTGGCGATCGCCGCGGCCTGCTGCGCGGCCTTGGCCACGTCGGCGGTGCCCAGCGCATTGGTGGCGGCGAAGCCCCAGGCACCGTTGACGATCACGCGGATGCCCACGCCGGTGGACTCGGTGTTCACCACGTTCTGCACCTTGTCCTCGCGGGTGATCACGAACTGCCGCAGATAGCGGCCGATACGCACGTCGCAGTAGGTGGCACCGGCGCTGCGCGCGGCCTGCAGGGCGGCGTCGGCCAGGCGCTTCTTCAGCGCCGGGTCGAGGCTGGACTGCAGCTGTTCGGCGGCGATCACCTTGCCGAAGAAGGAGGGCACGATCAGCCCGCCCGCGGTAAGCCCGGTCAGGGCCAGGAAGTCACGTCTTTGCAAGGCTGCTCTCCATGTCGAAGGATGGGTGGCTCAAGCGCCGAGACTGCGCGCGGTGTTGATGATGTTGATGCCGTTGAAGCGGGTGGTGGACGAACCGTGCGAGACCGCCGAGACCTGGCCGGGCTGGCCCTTGCCGTCGAAGAACGAACCGCCCAGGCGGAAGTCGCGTTCATCGCAGATGGCGGTGCAGGCATTCCAGAATTCCGGCGTGCGGATCTGGTAGGCCGCATCCTCGACCATGCCGGCGATCTTTCCGTCCTTGATCTGGTAGTACAGCTGGCCGCCGAACTGCGCGTTGTAGCGTTGCTGGTCGATCGAATACGAACCGCGGCCGTGGATGTAGATGCCGTTCTCCACGTCCTTGATCATGTCCTCGACGCTGAGCGGCTGCTTGCCCGGCGCCAGCGAGACATTGGCCATGCGCTGGAACTGCACGCTGGACCAGGAATCGGCATAGCTGCAGCCATGCGATGCATCGCGGCCGAGGATGTGGGCTTCATCACGGGTGGCCTGGTAATCGACCAGGATGCCGTCGCGCACCAAGTCCCAGCGCTGGGTCTTGACGCCTTCGTCGTCGTAGCCGACTGCACCGAGGCTGCCGGGTTGGGTCTTGTCGGCGAAGAAGGTAACGATGTCGCTGCCCCAGCGGAAACCCGCATCGCGCTTGTCCAGCGTGGCGAAGCTGGTGCCGGCGTAGTTGGCTTCGTAGCCGAGCACGCGGTCCAGCTCCAGCGGGTGGCCGACGTTCTCGTGGATGGTCAGGAACAGGTTGGACGGGTCCAGCACCAGGTCGTACTTGCCGGGCTTCACCGACGGCGCCTTCAGTTTCTCGCGCGCGTGGCGGGCGGCCGCAATGGCGTCCTCGACCGGGTCGTAGGAATCGCGGTAAGCGGTGATGCCACCGGGCAGGTGTACCTTGCCGCGCGCATCGCCATCAAGGAACTCGTAGCCCATGCCCATCGGCGAGGACAGGCCGGCACGGGTGCGGAACCTGCCGCTGGCCTTGTCGATGGCGGTGGCGGTGAACGGCAGCCAGATGCGATGGATGTCCTGGTCGATGAACGAGCCGTCGCTGGAGGCGAAGTACTTCTGTTCGTTGACCAGGAACAGGGTGGAATTGATGTAGTCGGCACCCGCATTCAGCGCGGCGGCGTTGAGTGCCAGCAGCAGCTCGACCTTGTCCTGGATCGGCACCGCCATCGCGTTCCTGCGGACGGGCGTCTGCCAGCGCACCTCGCCCACCGAGGGCGTCGGCGCCAGCTGCACCGGCCGGGTCTGGATGCCGGCGTTGGCGCGGGCGATGGCCGCCGCCTGCTCGACCGCTGCGCGCACGGCGGCCTCGGTCTGCTGGTGGGTCGCGGCAAATCCCCAGGCACCGTTGACGATCACCCGCACGCCCACGCCGGACGATTCGCGGTTGGTCACATTGCCGACCTGGTGCTCGCGGGTGATGACCGACTGGTTGAGGTAGCGGCCGATGCGCACATCGCAGTAGCTGGCCTTGGCCGTGCGTGCGGTGGCCAGCGCCACGTCCGCCAGGCGCCTGCGCTGGAGGGTGTCGACCGGGGCGAGCAGTTGCTCGGCGGCGATGGCACGGGAATGCGGCAGCAGCAGGCCCGCCAGGCCCAGACCGGAAAAAGCCAGGAACTCACGTCGTTGCACAGCGTTTCTCTCTCTCGCTTGCGTGCGGTCGGCAACAGGCCGAGCCGATCACGTCAACTGCCTGACTTTCGCCAGCGCGGCGGCTTCGGGCAAGTGACTGCAGTCATGGTTGGGTGGGTTTCGGCAGGGCTTGCAGCCCTGCACCTGCTCAATGCAACGGCAACGGCCAAAGCCAGAGCCAGAGCCAGAGCGGTATTCCGTGGGTTGGCGGGGCGGTGTCGGATTGCGGGGACGCCGCAAGTACGTCCATGTAGGCTTGGCAGCCGCATCCATGCGGCTGACTGATCTGGCCCCCTGAAAACGGACGCCATGAAGCCGTTTCAGGCGGCAGCCCGGAGCTGCCGGGCGTAGTTGTTAGGCGAGTGGTAGCCCAGCGCCGAGTGTAGCCGGGCTGGATTGTAGAAGCCGTGGATGTAAGCAGCGATGGACTGGCTGGCTTGTTCCTTACTGGCGTAAGGCTCGGCAGCCTCTTCTGTCTTGAGCGTCGCAAAGAAGCTCTCGACCACGGCGTTGTCCCAGCAATTGCCAGGCCGGCTCATGCTTTGGACCACGTCATGGGACTGCAGCAGCTGGCGAAACTCGTTCCCCCAGTACTGCCCGCCACGATCGGAATGGAAGATCAGGCCAGGTCGTTGTGGATGCAGAGCCCAGGCATTGGCGAATGCTTTCACTACCAGTTCTTCAGTCAGGCGCCTGGAAACGCTGTAGCCCAGCACCTGCCGGGTCTGGACGCTGATGACCACGGCCAGATGCAGCCATCCCTGGCGGGTGGGGACATACGTGATATCTCCGACCCACGCCGTCGGTCCGGTTCCGGGGGCAAATTGCCGATCCAGCAGGTTGGGGGCGAGCTGAGATGAGCCGCCGGAGGATTTGGGCCGGAATCGGCCTTTGGTCTTGCCCTGGATTCGCTCCTCGGCCATTAACCGTGCCACGCGCTTGTGGCCAACTGGATGATTCCTGGCTCGTAAGGCCCTGACCAGCCGACGCCGCCCATAACTGCGTTTGCTGGCCACATGGATGGCCCGAAGCTCGGTACGGAGGGCCGAATCGACATCGCACGTTTGGGCACACTGGCGGCGCAGGTAGTCATGGAATCCAGAGACAGAAACCCCAAAAAGCCGACACAGCAACCTGGTCGGGTAGCGAGTCCTTTGACTGGCGACGAAGGCGTACCTCACTTGGACTCTCTGGCAAAGAACGCCGCCGCTTTTTTTAGGATTTCCCGCTCCATCTTCAGATTGGCGTTCTCGGCCCGAAGGCGGCTGATCTCGCTTTCCAGGTCAGTGGCCGGCCTGCGGGCCTCAGAGGTCAACGACCGGCCAGCACGGACCGCGTCAATCCAATTTGCCAGCGTCTTGACCGACATCTCCAGCTGACGGGCCGCTGCGGCAGGCCCGAGCGACTCGGCCAACTCCACGGCTTGGTGCTTGAACTCATCGGTGTAGCTACGACGGGTGATACGGGACATAAGGGGACCTCCAAGTGCGATCAAAGTATCGCCTCTTGGCGTCCGCGGACGGGGGGCCAGATCAGACACCCCGCAATCCGACACCGCCCCACCTTCGACAGGTTCACTCGGCTGTTGGTAGGTGTCGACCTTGGTCGACACATCTGTCAGATATCGAAATGAATCCGGGGTCAGATCCGTTTTCCTGCGGAAAACGGATCTGACCCCAAGCGCCGTTCCAACAGATCGCTGGAAACTGTCGAAGGTGGGGTGGGTCCGGTTGCGGGGGTGTCCGCGGCATGGATGCCGCGGCCAAGCCCCCAAGGACGGGTTTACGGCGTCCCCCGCAACCGGACCCATCCCGCCATCCCACGGAATGCCAGCTTTTGACGTTGCTTCGGCCTTTGCCGTTGCTCCTGCGGGTGCAGGGCTGCAAGCCCTGCAGACACCCCCTCATGCACAATGGGGCCGACCCCGCCTGGACACCGTCCTGATGTCGAGCAAGCCGTATTCAGAAGCCTGCGAGCGCAACCGCGAACCGATCGCCGCCGCACTCGACCCGTGGATGGGCGACCGTCACCGGCTGCTGGAGATCGGCAGTGGTACCGGCCAGCATGCGGCCTTCTTCGCCGAGCGTTGGCCGTGGCTGCGCTGGCAGCCCAGCGACCATCCGGACCATCTGCCGGGCATCGAGGACTGGCGCGCGGAAGCAGCGCTGCTGAACCTGCTGCCGCCGGTGGCACTGCAGGTGGAGCTGCCGCCGGCGACCGGCCTGAGCCTGCCGGAAGGCAGCATGTTCGACGCCGCATTCAGTGCCAACACACTGCACATCATGAGCTGGGAGCACGTGCAGGCGCTGTTCGCCGCGCTGCCACCGGTGCTGCGGCATGGTGCGCTGCTGGCGGTGTACGGCCCGTTCAACTACGGTGGCCGCTACACCAGCGACAGCAACGCGCAGTTCGATGCCTGGCTGAAGGCGCGCGACCCGCGCAGCGGCATCCGCGATAGCGAAGCGGTACAGGCGCTGGCCGCCGACCACGGATTCACCCGCTTGGGCGATGTGGCGATGCCGGCCAACAACCGGTTGCTGCTGTGGCGGCTGGGGTGACCCGCCGGTAGTGCCGGCCAGCGGCCGGCACTCCCTGTTTCGCGGCGTTACGCCACCTGCACGATGTGCAGCGCCTTTGGATTGCGCCACTGGGCGAGCAGGGCGGCTTCGCGTGCCTTGGCCTGCTCGAAATGCGCTTCCTTGACGTGGCCGAAGCCGCGGATGTGCTCGGGCACGCTGGCGATTTCCACCGCCAGCGCCAGGCGGTCGTCATCCAGGCCGTCCAGCAGCACCTGCACGGTGGCTTCGTAATCGCCGATCAGCTTGCGCTCCATGCGGCGTTCCCCGGTGCGTCCGAACACGTCGAAGCGGCCACCACGCAGGAACTTCAGCCTGGCCAGCAGGCCGAAGGCCTTGAACATCCACGGGCCGTATTCCTTTTTCAGCAACCGGCCCTGCTCGTCCTTCTTGGCGAACAGCGGCGGCGCCAGGTGGAAGCGCAGCTGGTAATCGCCTTCGAACTGCTGCTGCAGACGGCGCTGGAAGTCGCCGCTGGTGTACAGGCGGGCCACTTCGTACTCGTCCTTGTAGGCCATCAGCTTGAACAGGTAGCGGGCCACGGTCTCGGTCAGCGCGGTGGAACCGCCGATGCGGTCGGCTTCGGCGGCGCGCACGCGCTCGACCAGGCTGCGGTAGCGGTTGGCGTAGGCAGCGTCCTGGTACTCGACCAGGAACGCGGCGCGGCGCTCGATCATTTCATCCAGCGAGCGCGACAGGCGGGCGTCGTCCAGCGGCAGGAACGCAACATCGCCACCGTGCGAGGGCAGGCCACGCAGTTCGCGTTCGTCGCCGGTATTGCGCGGCGCCGCAGTGGCGCCCCATTCGTTGCCCTCCCACTCGCCCGGCGGCAGCGGATGCAGCGGGCCCGGGGTGGATTCGGTATCGGTGTGGCGGTTGCGCACCAGGCCGGCGGCCTGCTGCACGGCCTGCGGGTCGACCACGGCCAGGCGGCCCCAGGCGAAGGCCTGCTGGTTCATCGCCACGGCGGCGCCGTTGAGCTCGATGGCGCGCATCAGCGACTCGAACGACAGCGGCACCAGGCCCTGTTGCCACGCGTAGCCGAGGATGAACAGGTTGGCGGCGATCGCATCGCCCAGCAGCGCGGTGGCCAGCTGGGTGGCATCCAGCAGCAGCGGCTCCTGCCCACCCAGTGCCACGCGCACACCGGCCACGATGTCGGCGGCGGGGAACTGCATGTCCGGGCGGGTGGTGAAGGTGCCCGGCATCGCTTCATAGGTGTTCAGCACCACCTGCGAACGGCCGGCGCGCACCTTCGACAGCGCCCAGTAATCGTTGACCACCACCATGTCGCAGCCCAGCACCAGGTCGGCCTCGCCGGCGGCGATGCGCACGGCGTGGATGTCTTCAGGGCGACGGGCAATGCGGATATGCGTGGTCACCGCGCCGCCCTTCTGTGCCAGGCCGGTCTGGTCGAGCACGGTCGCGCCCTTGCCTTCCAGGTGGCCGGCCATGCCCAGCAGCGCACCGATGGTCACCACGCCGGTACCGCCGACGCCGGTGATCAGGATGTTCCAGGGCTGCTCAAGCGTGCCGCGGAGGGACGGTGCCGGCAGGTTGTCCAGCAGCGTGGAGGCATCGCGCTTGCTGCCCTTGCGCGGCTGTCCACCGTGCACGGTGACGAAGCTCGGGCAGAAGCCGTTCACGCACGAATAGTCCTTGTTGCAGTTGGACTGGTCGATCTCGCGCTTGCGCCCGAACTCGGTTTCCTTCGGCAGTACCGACACGCAGAAGCTCTTCTTGCCGCAGTCGCCGCAGCCTTCGCAGACCAGCGAGTTGATCAGCACCCGCTTCTGCGGGTCTTCCAGCTTGCCGCGCTTGCGGCGGCGGCGCTTCTCGGTGGCGCAGGTCTGTTCGTAGATCAGGATCGAAACACCCTTCACCTCGCGCAGGCGCTTCTGCACGTCATCCAGTTCGCTGCGGTCGTGGAACTCGACATCGCTGGGGAAGTGCTCGCGCTTGCCGGTCCACTTGCCGATGTTGTCCGACAGCACCACGATGGTGTGGATGCCTTCGGCGCGCATCTGCTTTGCGATGTCCGGCACGCTCAGCGGGCCGTCCACCGGCTGGCCGCCGGTCATCGCCACCGCATCGTTGTAGAGGATCTTGTAGGTGATGTTGACGCCGGCCGCGACTGCCTGGCGGATCGCCAGCGAACCGCTGTGGAAGTAGGTGCCGTCGCCGAGGTTCTGGAACACGTGCGGGGTGTCGGTGAACGGCGCCTGCCCGGCCCAGGTCACGCCTTCGCCGCCCATGTGGGTGAAGGTGTCGGTGCTGCGGTCCATCCAGGTCACCATGTAATGGCAACCGATGCCGGCCAGCGCGCGCGAGCCTTCCGGCACGTTGGTGGAGGTGTTGTGCGGGCAGCCGGAGCAGTAGTGCGGGACGCGCGGGAAGCTGGCGCGCGGCAGCGCAAGCTCGGCTTCCTTTTCCTGCATCCACTGCAGGCGCTGCTCGATCGACTCGTTGTTGAAGAACTTCTGGATGCGGCGGCCGATCACGCCGGCAATGGTGGCCGGGGTCAGTTCGCCGGTGGATGGCAGGATCCACTCACCGCTCTCGTCGTACTTGCCGACGATCGACGGGCGCTGGCCCCAGCTGGCCGGCCAGTTGAAGAACTGTTCCTTCATCTGGCGCTCGATGAAGGCACGCTTCTCCTCCACCACGATGATGTCTTCCAGGCCCTGCGCGAAGCGCGCGATGCCCTGCGGCTCCAGCGGCCAGGTCATGCCGACCTTGTACACGCGGATGCCGATGTCGGCGCACGCGGCTTCATCCAGGCCCAGGTATTCCAGCGCCTGCAGCACGTCCAGGTAGCTCTTGCCGGTGGTGACGATGCCCAGCCGCGCACGCGGCGCGTCCATCACCACCTTGTCGATGCCGTTGGCGCGGGCGAATGCCTGTGCGGCCTTCACCGCATAGCGGTGCAGGCGCATTTCCTGGTCCAGCGGCGGGTCCGGCCAGCGGATGTTGAGGCCGCCCGAGGGCATTTCGAAGTCTTCCGGCAGCACGATGCGGCGCGCCATCGGGTCGACCTCGACCGAGGCCGACGATTCCACCGTTTCGGCAATCGTCTTGAAGCCGACCCAACGGCCGGTGTAGCGGCTCATCGCCCAGCCCAGCAGGCCCATGTCCAGGATGTCCTGCACGCCGGCCGGATTCAGCACCGGCATCATCGCGCTGACGAACTCATCCTCGCTGCCATGCGGCAGGGTTGAACTGCGGCAGGCATGGTCGTCGGCGGCCAGCGCCAGCACGCCGCCGTAGCGCGAGGTGCCAGCGGCATTGGCGTGCTTGAACACGTCGCCGCAGCGGTCCACGCCCGGGCCCTTGCCGTACCACATGCCGAACACGCCCTGCACGTTGGCGCCGGGGAACAGGTTGGTCTGCTGGGTGCCCCACACCATGGTGGCGCCCAGGTCCTCGTTCAGGCCGGGGGTGAACTTCACCTTGGCCGCGTCCAGGTGCTTGCGCGCGCGCCACAGTTCCAGGTCGAAGCCGCCCAGCGGGCTGCCACGGTAGCCACTGACGAAGCCGGCGCTGTCGATGCCTTCGTGCGCGTCGCGCAGCCGCTGCATCAACGGCAGTTTCACCAGCGCCTGCACGCCACTCAGGTAGATCCGCCCCTCGTTGCGGGTGTACTTGTGGTCGAGCGTGTAGTCACGGTCGATCAGGTCGGCGGAAGAGGGCGAAGTGAGTTGCGCGGTACTGGTCATGGCTGGCCCGGTCAGGATCGGCTGGCACCGGCCGCGTGCAGGCACGCGGCGGGAAAGGCGCGAATTGTAGCAGCGAGGCCCTTCCGCCCCGGCACTCGCGCCGGCGGCCATGCTGGGGTTAGGATCGGGGAGAGAGAGGGAGGCTGCGGTTGCGGCCTGGGGAGAAGGGATGTCAGTTGCAGGAAAGATCCTGGGCAGCATGTTGCTGGTCTCGGGAACGGCCCCGGTGTGGGCCGCGCCGGCGGTGCCGGCACCACAGGAGTTCTACTTCGACAGCGATGCGGCCGCCGTGCCGATGGTCGTGGTCCAGTCCGACGGGGATGAACTGGTGGCGCAGCTGCTCAAGCAGCGCGAGCGCGGCCGGCGTACCGTGGAGGCCACCGTGCAGCTGGCGTCAGTGGCCATTGCGCAGGGCCGCACCGAACTGGGTGAACAGCTGTATCGCGAAGCACTGAAGGATGCGCCGGTGCAGGGCAGCCTGGGCCGTGGCGTGCGCTGGAACTACGGCTGGGACCTGCTGCGGCAGGGCCAGGCCGAGGCGGCCCTGGAGCAATGGCAGGCCGCCGCAGGTGGTTCGCTGAGCAAGCCGGGCTGGTTGCCACCCACCTATGCGCTGGCGCTGTGGCGGGCCGGGCAGAAGCAGGAGGCGGTGCAGTGGTATGCCGCAGCGGTGCGTACCGAGCCGACGCAATGGAGCGACAGCAGCCGCTATGCGCAGTTGTTGCCGTTGTGGCGTGACGACGAGCGCGCCTCGCTGGCGGAAGTGCAGCAGGCCTGGGCGGCCGCCCCGCCGGCCTGGCCCTGAGGGAAGGGGGTTGGCCGGGTTGCACCCGGCACCCGCAGAGGCAACGGCTGGAGCAACAGCAACAGCCGGCTCTGAGCTATCTGTGGCTTGGTCGGGGCGGTCTGGGGCTGCAGGACACGCCGTAAACCCCCCTCCGGGGTCCGGCCCAGCCGCTGGCGGCTGTGCGTTCGGGCGCTTGCGAGGCATGCCTCGCAGGCAAAGCGCCCTCACCCCTGGGGGCTCGATGGCGCCATCCATGGCGCCAACGGTCCTGCAGCCCCAGACCGCCCCGACCCCGACAGGTTCTCGGCGACGGTGGGTAGATCCACGCCATGCGTGGATGCATCCGCATCGGAATCAACTATTCGATATCTGATCGAAATGCAGCCGAGCGTGGGCTCGGCTCTACAAAAAGCAGCCAGCCAAGCGCTTTTGCTTTTGCTCTTCTACTTTCTTCTACGTGGATGGACGCCCCGGGAACTGTCAGAGGCCGGGCGGGTAGGCTGCGCAGGGGCGTGAGCCGCATGGATGCGGCGATCGAGCTTACAGGGACGTACTTGCAGCGCCCCCTGCGCAGCCTACCCGCCCGGCCCTACCCGGCATTTGCGTTGAGCGACCAGCCACGAGGGGCTGCGCCGTTCGCGGGAACCTCAGTCGTCCGCGGAAACCGTCCGCCCCGACGCCCACGCCCGCAATGCCTCGACCTGCTCGGCCATCAGCACCGACAGCGGCCGCGTCGCACGGATCTCGTTCATCAGCAGCTCGGTATCCAGCGGCCGGCCTTCGGCGTGCGCCGCATACAGCCCGGCCACGATCGCCTGCTCGATCTCGGCGCCGGAAAAACCATTCGCCGCCGCCGCCAGCGCCGGCAGCGCGAAGTCGTCGCCATTGAGCTGGCGTCGCCCCAGGTGCAGCCGCAGCAGTTCCACGCGCACTTCGGGGGTGGGCAGGTCGACGAAGAAGATCTCGTCGAAGCGGCCCTTGCGCAGCAGTTCGGCGGGCAGCTCGTGCACCTGGTTGGCCGTGGCGACGATGAAGACCGGCGCCTTGCGTTCGGCCATCCAGGTCAGCAGGTAGCCGAGCACGCGGCGCGATACGCCACCGTCCTCGCCACCGCTGGCCAGGCCTTTCTCGATCTCGTCCATCCACAACACGCAGGGCGCCAGCTGCTCGGCCGAGGCCAGCGCCTGGCGCAGGTTGGCCTCGGTCTCGCCGTGGTACTTGTTGTACAGCGCGCCCACGTCCAGGCGCAGCAGCGGTACGCCGAAGCCGGCGGCGGTGGCCTTGGCCAGCATCGATTTGCCGCAGCCCTGCACGCCCAGCAGCAACATGCCGCGCGGCGGGTCCAGGCCGGCCGGTGCCGAGCCGGCGATGAAAGCCACCCGGCGCTGGCTGATCCAGCGCTTGAGCCGGTTGGCGCCGGCCACGTCGCCGAAGCGCGCGCTGTCATGCTCGAAGAACAGGTGGCCGCTGCGGTTGAGCAGCTCGAACTTCAGCCGTGCCAGCTGCGGCAGGTCGTCGTCGCGCAGCGCGCCGTCTGCGTAGATCAGCTGGCGGGCGATGCGGCGGGCATCGACCAGGCTCAGGCCCTGCAGGTTCTTCAGGATCTTCTTCACCGCCTCGCTGTCGACCTCGACGCGGCGGCCGCCGTGCTCGCGCGCATAGGCATCGGCCTCCTCGCGTAGCATCTTCAGCAGGGCATTGGCATCGGGCAGGCGCGGGTTGAAGCGCACCGCCAGCGCTTCCAGCTCGGCCGGCAACTCGACCTTGGCGCCGATCAGCACCAGCACGTGCGGCTCGCTGTGGCGGCGCTGGATCAGGTCGCGCAGCGCGCGCTGGTGGCTGGCATAACCCAGGTAGGGGTGGAAATCGAGCAGCAGGTAGACGCCCCGCTGGTCGGCCTGGCGGATCATCTGCAGGGCGGCGCTGGCATCGGGCGGACCGACCGGCGGGTCCTCGCGGTCCAGGTCGATGCGACGCAGGCCCTCGGTGATGGACCAGCGGTGCAGGGCCCGCCACACGTGCATCAGCGTCTGCCGGAACAGCTCGACGATGCGGCCCTCATCCTGGGTCTCGATCACGATCAGGGGGGTATTGGCGCGGATCAGTGCGCTCAGGTCCTGCAGTTCGCTCATGCCGGTTCGATCCTTCGGGGGCGCCACGATAGCAAAGGCGATGGCCACTGGTTCAGCACGGTGCTACCTCCCGTCACCACCGCCGGTGTACGCTCGGGGCACGTACCCGGAAGCGAGGCTGGCATGAAGACGATCCTGGTGGCCGGTTCCAAGGGCGGGGTGGGCAAGACCACCGTCGCCACCCACCTGGCCGCGTACGCGGCATTGCAGGGCAAGGCCACGGTGATCGCCGATGCCGACCCGCAGGGCTCCAGCACCCGCTGGGCACAACGGCGTGCCGGGCTGGAAAGCGCGGTGCTCCCCATCGATGTGTATCGGAAGAAGCAGTGGGCGCAGAAGCTGCCGGACGGTACCGATACCGTCATCATCGATGCACCAGCCGGTGCGCTGGCCGACGATATCCCCCATTTCCTGGACGCGGCCGACGCCGTGGTGGTGCCGGTGCTGCCCTCGGCACTGGATATCGAAGCCATCGTCGGCTTCCTCAACAGCCTGGCCCAGAACCCGCGCGTGCACAGCCGCAAGCTGCCGGTGGGGCTGGTCCTCAACCGCACCAAACCCTGGACCCAGACCTCGCAGCAGGCGCTGCAGATGCTGGGCGAGTGGCCGTACCCGGTGGTCGCGCAGCTGCGTGACAGCCAGAGCTACGTGGTCATGACCGGCCTGGGCCGCAGCCTGTTCGACTACCGCTCGGCCCAGGTGCGCGAGCACCAGGCCGACTGGGAGCCGCTGCTGTCCTGGTTGAAGCTGTAACGCTGCACGTCTCCACCCTCTTTTCATGGAAACCCGCGATGCGTGAACTGATCCTGCTGCGCCATGCCCATGCCGAACCCGCCGTTTCCGGCCAGGCCGACCTCGACCGGCCGCTGTCGCCGGTAGGGCTCGCCGAGGCCGAAGCCGCCGGCAAGTGGTTGAAGGAAAACAACCTGCTGCCCGACTGCGTGCTGTGCTCGCCGTCGCGACGTACCCGCGAGACCCTGGAAGCGGTGATGACGGCCATCGGCTATGTCGAAAAGCGCCTGGAAGACCGCATCTACGAAGCCACCCCGGGCACCCTGGCGGCGCTGGTGGACGAGCGTCGTGACATGGACCGGGTGCTGATCGTCGGCCACAACCCGGGTCTGGAGCAGCTGGTGGCCCTGATGACCGACGGCACCAGCAGTGACTATCGCGGCATGCCGCCGGGCGGCGTGGCCGTGCTTGGCTTCCCGCGCGAGGCTTCGATCGAACCCGGCGTGGCCAGCCTGAACGCGTTCTGGTGGCCGTGATCCGATGAGCCTGGCGCGGCGCAGCCGCTTCCTGCTGCCCGCGTTGCTGGCGCTCGGCCCGGCCTGGGCCGCGGCGCCGCCACCGACCCCGTTGCCGCCCGTGTCCGCCGAAGCGCCACGGGTATTGCGCCTGGATACCCAGCGCTCGCGGATCGGCTTCGAGGTGCGCACCCGCTTCGGCCAGCGCATCGAAGGCGTGTTCCCGCACTTCGAGGGGCGTATCGAGATCCTGTCCGATGGCCGCCACCAGGTGCACCTGAAGATGTTCACCCGTTCGGTGGAGATCCCCGGCAAGGCACGCTATACGGGCTGGATGCGTGGCGAGGAGTTCTTCGATGCCGGGCGCCATCCGGTGGTCGAGTTCGACTCGCTGCCATACTGGCCGGAGACCGTGGAACAGGGCGGCGACATCAACGGCCGGCTGACCCTGCGCGGCATCAGCCACCCCGAGTCGCTGCAGGTCGAGAAAGCGGAGTGCGCCCGACCCGGCTATGATTGCGACGTCGTCAGCCGCGGTACCGTGCAGCGAGGCCGGTATGGAATGGACAGCTGGCAGCTTGCCTTGAGTGACCGAGTGACCTTCGTATTGCGTGCGCGCCTGAGCGAGGCGCCGAAACCGTGAACCTCCTGCTGCGTGTACTGGCGCTGGCAACCGTGTTGCTGGGCAGTGGTTGTGCATCGCTCTCGCATGCCGAGCGTGACCGCGCCGAAGCGATCGCCGTGCAGGCGCGCTCGACCGACGTCGACTGCCAGCGCGCCGACCGTTGTGCGCAGGACTCGCCGCTGCGTGCGCTGGCCGGGCGGGCGTTCACCGAATCCACCCCGGAACAGCCGCGCCACTACGCCACCCTGCTCGACGAGGGCGAGGGCGCCCTGGTGGCGCGCCTGAACCTGCTGCGCAGCGCCACCCGCAGCATCGACCTGCAGACCTACATCTTCGACAAGGACGACAGCGCCCGGCTGGTCATCGACGAGCTGCTGGCCGCGTCGCGGCGTGGGGTGAAGGTGCGGGTGCTGATCGACCAGCTCTCGGCGATCTCCGACCTGCAGATCCTCGGCGCGCTGTCCGGGGCGCACCAGAACTTCCAGCTGCGGGTCTACAACCCGACCTTCGGCAAGGCCCGGCTGAACTACTTCGACTATGCCGGCAGCGTGCTGTGCTGCTTCCGCCGCTTCAACCAGCGCATGCACAACAAGCTGCTGGTGATCGACGATGCGATCGGCGTGGTCGGCGGCCGCAACTACCAGGACGACTATTACGACTGGGACCGCGAGTACAACTTCCGCGACCGCGACGTGCTGATCGCCGGCCCGGAGGCGCGGGCGATGGCGGCCAACTTCGATGCCTTCTGGCGCGCCAGGCGCAGCGTGCCGGCCGAGCGCCTGAACGATGTCGGCCGCACCCTGCTGCGCGAGGGCGTGCCGACCCTGCCGCCGGCCAGCTTCCGACGCCCCGAGCGGGTGCAGCGGGTCAGTGCCGAAGCCAACGACATGGACTTCGTCAGCCGTTCCTTCGTCGATACCGCGTTGCCGGTGGCCTCGGTGCGCTATGTCGCCGACCTGCCGCGCAAGCACCGGCGCGAGAAGGCCGATGCGCCGCTGGCCGGCCAGCACGTGACCGAGCCGCAGCTGGATGCGCTGATCGCCGGCGCGCAGAAGGAAGTGATCCTGCAGACGCCGTACCTGGTGCTGTCCAAGCCGGCGCAGAAGCTGTTCCGCGAGCTGCGCAAGCGCCCGCAGCCGCCGCGCGTGGTGGTGTCCAGCAACAGCCTGGCGGCTACCGACAACCCGATCGTGTATGCGCTGTCGTACAAGTACAAGCGGCGCAACATGCGCGAACTGGGCTTCAACATCTTCGAATACAAGCCGTTCCCGCTGGATGCACCGGTCGATTACCGCAACCTGCTGCCCGACCCGATCGCCGCGGCGGAAGGCGACGACGACGGCGGGCGCAATCCGCTGATCGGCGGCAGCGCCGCCGGCAGCAACGCCGGCGACAGCCGCGATCGCGATGAGCCCCCGGCACCCACCGGCAAGCAGGGGCCGGTGAACCATCCGCGCACCGGCAGTGCCTACCAGAACGCGCGCGAGCGCCGCCGCGCGGCCGGCAGCGAGGTCGAGACCCGCCTGCTGCGCACCGAGACCCGTCCCTCGTTCCTGGGCAGCAAGGCGGTCAACAAGCCGTTGCCGGTCACCCGCAAGGGCGCGCGCATGGGCCTGCATGCCAAGTCGCTGGTGGTCGATCGCCGCATCGGCGTGGTCGGTACCCACAACTTCGATCCGCGCAGCGAGAACTACAACACCGAAGGCGCGGTGATCATCGATGACCCGGCCTTCGCCGAGCAGCTGGCCGAGAGCATCCTGCGCGACACCCACCCACAGAACTCGTGGACGGTGGCGCCGCGGGCCAAGCCGCCGGTGCTGTCCGGGCTCAACTACAGCGTCGGCAAGGCTTCCGAAGCACTGCCGATCCTCGACTTCTGGCCGTGGCGCTATGCCACCGACTACGAGTTCAAGCCCGGTCCGGACTGCCCGCAGCCGCTGCCGCGGCAGGACCCGGGCTTCCACCGCTGCTATGTCGCCGTGGGCGACTTCCCCGAGGTCAATGTCGGCCCGAAGTGGCTGCTGGTACGCATGCTGACCGCATTCGGCGCTGGCCTCGTTCCCATCCTCTGAAGGTGCCCGCATGACCCAGGTGTTCCGCGAAGCCGTTTCCCTCGAGGAGCTCAACACGCTCAGCCGCAACACCGCGATCGAGTCGCTGGGCATCGTCTTCAGCGCGGCCGGTGACGACTGGCTGCAGGCCACCATGCCGGTGGACGAGCGCACCCGCCAGCCCTACGGCATCCTGCATGGCGGCGCCTCGGTGGTGCTGGCCGAGACCCTGGGCAGCAGCGCCGGCAACCTGTGCGTGGATACGGCCAAGCAGATCTGCGTGGGCCTGGAAATCAACGCCAACCACGTGCGTGCGGTGCGTTCGGGCACCGTGACCGGCACTGCCCGCGCGCTGCACGTGGGCCGCAGCACCCAGCTGTGGGAGATCCGCATCGAGGACGAGCAGGGCCGGCTGGTATGCATCTCGCGGCTGACCCTGGCGGTGGTGGCGGCCGGCCACGGCTGAGCCTCGGACGGCCGGTGACGGCAGCGGAACCCAGCGTTCCCTGCCGATTGCCCCGGTCGATGGAGGTTATGGCCTAAATCGGCTGGCAGCGATGACGGCCCTCCGGTATCGTGCGCGGATGACTTCCCCCACTCCGGCCCCCCGTGGCGGCGTGGCGCGTGTGTGCCGTTACCTGTACCGCGTACCGCTGCTGTTGGTCCACATCCTCGTGTTCCTGCCGCTCATCCTGATCGGCATGCTTCGGCCGTGGGGCGAACTGCGCGTGGGCGAAGCGACCTTCGGTGCCAAGGTGGTGAACTGGTGGCAGGGCGGGCTGATGTGGATCTTCGGCTTCCGCCTGGTGCAGATCGGCAGGCCGCTACCCGGTGCCGTGCTGTTCGTCGCCAACCACGTCAGCTGGGTCGACATCTGCATCCTGCACAGCCAGCGCATGATGGGCTTCGTCGCCAAGCGCGAGATCGCCAGCTGGCCGCTGGTCGGGTGGCTGGCCGCGCGTGGCCAGACCATCTTCCACCAGCGCGGCAACACCGAATCACTCGGTGGCGTGATGCAGGTGATGGCCGATCGCCTGCGCGAAGGCAAGGCGGTGGGCGTGTTCCCGGAAGGGCGTACCCGCGGCGGCCATGAAGTCGGCCCGTTCCATGCCCGCATCTTCCAGGCGGCGGTTGAAACCGGCGTGCCGGTGCAGCCGGTGGCCCTGGTGTACGGCGTCAAGGGCGATGCGCAGACCATTGTCGCGTTCGGCCCCGGCGAGAGTTTCTTCGCCAATTTCCTGCGCCTGCTCGGTGAGCCGGCGCGGCGTGCGGAAGTGCATTTCCTGGCACCGATCGGTGCGCAGGACCTGGAAGGCCGTCGGCGCATCGCGGAGACTTCGCGCGCGCGCATCGTGGCGGCCATGAGCACGCAGTGAGGGTGCGGTGGCCCTGATCCCGCCACCCGTCCTGGACGCCGGCACGCCGACGCTGCACGCGGCTGACTACCAGCCTCCGCGCTGGCTGCGCAATCCGCACCTGCAGTCGATGCTCAGCTCCAGCCGCATGCGCCTGCAGCGCGGCCTACTGCTGCTGGCCGCGACCGGCGCGATCAGCGAAGAACTGATCCTCGACGGCGGCGATGGCGTGCGCCTGCAGGGCTGGCACAGCCACGTCGAAGGCCGCGAACCCAAGGGCATGGCCCTGCTGCTGCACGGCTGGGAAGGCAGCGCCGAATCCAGCTACATGCGCATGGCGGCCGCGCGCATGCTCGAACAGGGCTTCGACGTGGTGCGGCTGAATTTCCGCGACCACGGCAATACCCATCATCTCAACCCCGGCATCTTCCACTCCAACCTGATCGACGAAGTGGTGCATGCCGCGGGCGATATCGCCCAGCGCTGGCCGCAGTTGCCGCTGGTGGCCGCCGGTTATTCGCTGGGCGGCAACTTCGTGCTGCGCCTGGCCCTGCGCGCGCCGGCGGCCGGCGTGCCGCTGCTGCGCGTGGCCTCGGTATGCCCGGTGCTGGACCCGGCGCTGACCATGGAAAGCATCGAGAACGGCCCGGCGATGTACGACTGGTACTTCCGCCGCAAGTGGGCCGGTTCGCTGCGGCGCAAGCGCGACCTGTTCCCCGAGCTGAGCGACTGCGACGACCGCGTGCTGAAGCTGGACATCCGCGCGCTGACCGCCTGGCTGGTCGAACGCCACACCAGTTTCGGCTCGTTGCAGGCCTATTTCGATGGCTACTCGATTGCCGGCGATCGCCTGTCCACCCTGCAGGTGCCGGCCGACATCCTGATGGCGCAGGACGACCCGGTGATCCCGTACGCGACCTTCAGCGACTGGCAGCTGCCGCGCCAGGCGCACCTGGAAACCGCCTGCTGGGGAGGCCACTGCGGCTTCCTGGAAAACTGGCGCGGTGACGGCTTCTCCGAGCGCTGGGTGGCGCAGCGCCTGCAGCGCGTGCTGCAAGGCTGAACCGGCACGGGCGCGCAGGCCGCTACAATGCGGGTTTGCCCTTGAACCGGACCGCCATGCAAGACCAGATCATCCAAGCGTTGCGCCAGAACGAGGCCGACCAGGCCGTGCAGCTGGCCCAGGCGTGGACCCGTGATGAACCCGGCCAGGCCGAGGCCCACCGCTGGCTGGCGCTTGCGCTGCAGCAGCAGGGCAAGGCCGAGGACGCGATGCAGGCCCTGCAGCAGGCGCTGCAGCTGGCCCCGGACAATGCCCAGCTGCACCTGCAGCACGCCGGCCTGCTGCTGGCCCTGCGCCAGTTCGACGGCGCGGGCGAGGCACTGACGCGCACCACCGGGCTGGACCCGAACGCATTCGCCGCCTACCTGATGCAGGCCCACCTGGCGATCGGCCGCAACGATTTCGATGAAGCGCAGCGCTTGTCCACCCTGGCCTCGCGTGTCGAACCGGACCACCCGGAACTGCTGACCATCGACGGCATGATCGCGCTGCGCCGCGATGATGCCGATCGCGCGCTGACGCTGCTGTCGGCCGCCAACCAGGCCCAGCCCAACGACATTCGCGTGCTCTATGCACTGGGCTTTGCCTACTTGGGCAAGAACATGCTGGCCTTCGCCGAGCAGGCGTTCCGCCGCGTGCTGGAACTGAACCCCACCATTGCCTCGCTGCATGGCCTGGTGGTGCAGCTGGCCATGCGCCAGGGCAACCTGGACGCTGCCGCCGAAGCGATGCAGATCGCGCTGCAGCAGCAGGGCCTGGATACGCCGTCGATGCGTCGCCTGGCCGGTGAACTGGCACTGCGCGGCGGCCAGCCGCTGCAGGCGCTGGAGCACCTGCTGCCGCTGCTGGAGTCGCTGCCTGACGACCGCGACGTGCTGCAGCTGCTGCTGATGTCCTGGCAGCGCCTGGGCCGCGAAGACGAGGCCCGCGCCCGCCTGGATGCCGCCCTGGAGCAGCACCCGCAGCTGCACGACCTGTGGCTGGCACGCCTGGCGGTGGAAGAGGTTGGCAGTGCCACCGCCGCCGCCACGGTCGAGCGCTGGATGGACGCGATGCCGGGCCACCTGCCGGCGCTGGAAGCGCGCCTGCGCCTGCACGACATGGTGGGCGAACACGCCCAGGCCGAAGCGATCGCCGAGCGCATCGTCAGCCTCGAACCGGGTCGTGTCAGCGGCGAAACCCGTTTGGTCGAAGGCCTGCTGCAACGCGATCCGGCCGCCGCGGTCGCCCGCGTGCAGGCGCTGATCGACATGGCACCGGAAGGCCACCGCGCCGACCTGCGCACCTGGCTGGGTGAGATCCAGGATCGCGCCGGCCAGCACGAAGATGCGCTGCAGACCTGGCTGGCACTGCAGGCCGACCAGGCCTCGCAGCGCCTGCCGCTGCCGCCGCAGGCCAAGGCGCCGCCGAGCTGGCCGGACAAGGGCGAGATCGACGGTGATGCCACCTCCGCGCCGATCTTCCTGTGGGGCGCGCCGGGTTCGGGCGTGGAGCGCGTGGCGACCGGCCTGGCCGCCGCCAGCCCGGTGCTGCGCAGCGACCGCTATACCTCCAACGCGCCTGACGACGCCTTCCAGAACTACCACACGCTGCAGGACCTCGCCTCCGGCGTGCTGACCCCGGAGCGGCTGGTGCAGCGCTGGCGCGAACAGCTGCCGTCGCGCGGCGTGCAGGACGACGCGGTCATCGACTGGCTGCTGTGGTGGGACAACGCGCTGCTGTGGGCGCTGCGCCCGCAGCTGCCGCAGGGCCGCCTGCTGGTGGTGCTGCGTGATCCGCGCGACATGCTGCTGGACTGGGTGGCCTACGGTGCGGCTGCACCGCTGGCGATGACCTCGCTGGCCGAAGCCAGCGAATGGCTGGCGCGCGCGCTGGCCCAGGTCGCCGCGCTGCACGAGGACGACCTGTACCCGCAGGTGCTGCTGCGCATCGACCAGATCGGCAACGATCCGCAGGCAATGGCCGATCTGCTGGGCCGCCTGTTCGAGCGGCCGATGCCGCCGGCCGCGCAGCTGGGCGCGCCGCGCTTCCCGCCGGGCCACTGGCGCAACTACCGCGACGTGATGAGCGCCGCCTTCGCCAAGCTCACCCCGATCGCGGTGCGCCTGGGTTACCCGGAAGAGTGAGGACACGCCGATGCAACTGAGCAGCCACAGCCTGACCAACGGTGCACCGATCGACCGCGAATTCGCCGCCGGCGATGCCGCGGGCTTCGCACCCGACCGCAATCCGCACCTGGCCTGGAGCGATGTGCCGGAGGGCACCCGTTCGTTCCTGCTGGTGTGCGTCGATCCGGACGTGCCGACCGTGCCGGAAACGGTTGGCCGCACCGACATGAGCGTGCCGCGCGATCAGCCACGCTGTGATTTCGTGCATTGGGTGATGGCCGATATCCCGGCCTCGGTGCACGAGATCGCCGCAGGCAGCTGCAGCGACGGCTTCGTGGTGAAGGGCAAGTCCGCACCGGCCGGCCCGGCAGGCAGCCGCCAGGGCCTGAACGACTTCACCGGCTGGTTTGCCGGCAACCCGGACATGGCCGGCGACTACCTGGGCTACGACGGCCCGTACCCGCCGTTCAACGACGAGCGCGTGCACCGCTACTTCTTCCGTGTGTTCGCGCTGGACGTGGCCTCGCTGCAGCTGCCGGCACGCTTCACCGCCGCCGACGCCTACCGCGCCATGCACGGCCACGTGCTGGCCGAAGCGACGCTGCATGGCACCTACACGTTGAACCTCGCGCTGGGCTGAGGCGGCATAACGGGTCGTGCCGGCCGCTGGCCGGCAACGTCCGTGTGCTGCCTGAGCCAGACGTGGCAGCCGGCCAGCGGCCGGCTCTACCCACCATGAAGAAGGGCGGCCTTTCGGCCGCCCTTTTCATTCGTCCGTACCGGATACCGGCGCGAACTCCAGCACATCGCCATGTGCGTTGCGCAGCAGCAGGCGGCCACGCCCATCCAGCGCAAGTGTCATCTCTGCGCGCGCATTCACCACCGTCCCGGCGACACGTTCCTGTTCGGCCACCTCGGCCCGGATGCAGGCGGCCGTGGTGATGATGCCGCCCTCAAGAACCAGCCGGTCACCTTGCAGGCGATAGGTGCTGCTGGCCTGGTTGCACAGGTTCAACTGGCTCATGTAACCGGGCTGGAAGCGCAGCGTGTAGGGCGGTCGACCGCGCACGAACAACGCATCGATGCGCCGGCCCTGCGCGTCGGTGGCGCGCTCCAGTTGCCACCGGTGTGCCTCGAGCTGATCGGTGCTGGGTGTGCTGGCAGCGGCCACATCCGCAGACATGGCCAGCAGCGCAGCAACGATGAGGGCGGGGACATGCTTCATGCCGATCTCCCGATGCATGTGGGTAGTGCCGGCCGCTGGCCGGCATCATCCGTGTGTTGGCGGTGCTCCGCAGGGCAGCCGGCCAGCGGCCGGCTCTACCCACCACGAAGAAGGGCGACCTCGCGGCCGCCCTTCTGTGGTTTTACTTCTTCTCGATGGCCGACTCGACCACCATGTCCAGCACGTACGCCTGCGACGGCGCATCGGCCGGCGGGTTCTTCACTTCGTAGCGCTTCACGCGCACCACGTTGCGCACGCCGTCTTCGTGGGTGTAGCCCTCGATGTTGCCGTAGAAGTTCTCGAACTTGCCCGGCTCACCCTGCTTCAGGCCCTTGTCGTCGAACTTCACTTCGCGCACCTGCAGGCACTGGTAGTCCGGGATCAGCGGATGCGAGCACTTCTCGGTCTTGGCGGCCACTTCCAGGAACACGGTTTCGCCGGCGCCGCCGTAGCGGGTTTCAGCGGTCGGCTCCGGGTTGAACACCAGCACGTCGCCCTTGGCGTTGGTCAGGGTCAGCTTGCCATCGGCATCCTGCTCGGCCTTCAGCTCGCCCTGCAGGCGGCTCGACACGGCTTCGTCCAGCGCCATCAGCGCCTTGTCGGTGCAGGCCATCAGGGTCGAGGCCATCGCACTGACCGTCAGCTTGCCGTCGGCCAGGGTGTAGCCGCCGCCCATGCGGTTGCAGGTGTTGCTGACCGACAGGCGGCCATCAGCGAAGTCCAGGGTGACCGGCTTGTCTTCGCGGGCGAACAGCGCGTCGATGCGCTTGCCGTCGGCGCCGGTGGCCTGCTGCAGCAGCCAGTGCTGGCTCTGCAGGCGCTGCGCATCCAGGTGCGCCAGCGTCTGCTGGTCTGCTGCCTTGGCCGCGGCCGGGGCCACGTCGTCGCCGCCGTTGCCGGCCGGGGCCGGGGTCTGGCTGCAGGCGGCCATCAGGGCCAGCGGGAGGAGCAGGGTGAGCTTGCGGTTCATGGTGATTCTCCTTGGGGAACCGTGGGGGAAACGGGGTGGGGCCGGCAACGGGGTTACCGTGCCCCGGCGCTGTTCAGCTGCCGGAGGGCAACCACAGCAGCAGCGCCGCGCCCAGCGCGATGCGGTAGATCGCGAAGGCGGTGAACCTGTGCGACTTGATGTAGCCCATCAGCCACTTCACTACGACGAAGCCGGTGATGGCCGCGGCAACGAAGGCCACGCCCACGTCGGTCCAGTTCTCGCTGCCCAGCTGCCCGGCCTTGGCCATTTCCAGGAAGGTGTAGGCGCTGGCGGCGAACATGGTGGGAATGCCGACCAGGAACACGAACTCGGCGGCGGCGGCGCGGCGGCTCAGGCCCAGCAGCATGGCCAGGAAGATCGCCGAGGCCGAGCGCGAAGTGCCGGGGAATACGCCGGCCACCACCTGCGCCAGGCCCACGCCGATCGCCACCGTCCAGGTCACCTGGTCGCGGTCGGGCAGGCGCGCGGTGTAGGCCTCCACCAGCAGCATCCAGACGCCACCGATGATCAGCGCCCAGGCCACCGGGCTGACCGTCTCCGGCAGCGACCAGCCGGCCTTGCGCACCACCAGGCCGACCACTGCGGTGACCAGGAAGGCAGCGCCCAGCTTGAACACGTACTCGCGGTTCTCGCGCTGGTTGAAGCCGGTGGCCAGCTGCAGCAGGCGCTGGCGGAACACCAGCACCACGGCCACGATCGCGCCGGCCTGGATGACGATGTTGAAGAAGTCCGAGCGGGCCCCCAGCCAGTGCTGGGCGATGAGCAGGTGGCCGGTGCTGGAGATCGGCAGGAATTCGGTGAGGCCTTCGAGGATGCCCAGCAGCAGGGCGGAGAGCAGGTCGGACATGGACGGTGCGTGCACGCGCGGCGGAAGGAAGAAGGTCGAGAGGATAGACGATCCCTGCTGCACCAAACGGGTGCGTCTGGTGACGGGCGCACCCGTTTGGTGCGCACGGTTCCGCACCGCCACGGGGCGCCCTTTTTGAAATCAATGACTTGCGGCCAGCGAAAAGTTGGCACGGTTGTTGCTGTACCTCAGCAGGCATTCATCCCCATCCGAGGTCGTACCGATGTCCGTGGAAAACGTAGAAAAGCTGATCAAGGACAACCAGATCGAGTTCGTCGACCTGCGCTTCGTCGACATGCGTGGCGTCGAGCAGCACGTGACCTTCCCGGTCAGCATCGTTGAGCCGTCGCTGTTCGAAGAAGGCAAGATGTTCGATGGCAGCTCGATCGCCGGCTGGAAGGGCATCGCCGAATCGGACATGGTGCTGCTGCCGGATACCGCCAGTGCCTACGTCGACCCGTTCTACGCCGATCCGACCATCGTGATCAGCTGTGACATCCTCGACCCGGCCACCATGCAGCCGTATGGCCGCTGCCCGCGCGGCATCGCCAAGCGCGCCGAGGCCTACCTGAAGTCCTCCGGCATCGCCGAAACCGCGTTCTTCGGCCCGGAGCCGGAATTCTTCATCTTCGACTCGGTCCGCTTCGCCAATGAAATGGGCCACACCTTCTTCCAGGTCGACTCGGAAGAAGCGGCGTGGAACAGCGGCGCCAAGTACGACGGCGCCAACAGCGGCTACCGCCCGGGCGTGAAGGGCGGCTACTTCCCCGTTCCGCCGACCGACACCCTGCACGACCTGCGCGCCGAGATGTGCAAGACCCTGGAACAGGTCGGCATCGAAGTGGAAGTGCAGCACCACGAAGTGGCCACCGCCGGCCAGTGCGAGATCGGCACCAAGTTCAGCACCCTGGTGCAGAAGGCCGACGAACTGCTGCGCATGAAGTACGTGATCAAGAACGTCGCGCACCGCAACGGCAAGACCGTCACCTTCATGCCCAAGCCGATCGTCGGCGACAACGGCAGCGGCATGCACGTGCACCAGTCGCTGTCCAAGGGCGGCACCAACCTGTTCTCCGGTGACGGCTACGGTGGCCTGAGCCAGCTGGCGCTGTGGTACATCGGCGGCATCTTCAAGCATGCCAAGGCCATCAACGCCTTCGCCAACTCGGGCACCAACAGCTACAAGCGCCTGGTGCCGGGCTACGAAGCACCGGTGATGCTGGCCTACTCGGCCCGCAACCGTTCGGCGTCGTGCCGCATTCCGTGGGTCTCCAACCCGAAGGCGCGCCGCATCGAAATGCGCTTCCCGGACCCGATCCAGTCCGGCTACCTCACCTTCACCGCGCTGATGATGGCCGGCCTGGACGGCATCAAGAACCAGATCGACCCGGGCGCACCGAGCGACAAGGACCTGTACGACCTGCCGCCGGAAGAAGAGAAGCTGATCCCGCAGGTCTGCTCTTCGCTGGACCAGGCGCTGGAAGCGCTGGACAAGGACCGCGAGTTCCTGAAGGCCGGCGGCGTGATGAGCGATGACTTCATCGACGGCTACATCGCGCTGAAGATGCAGGAAGTGACCAAGTTCCGCGCGGCCACCCACCCGCTGGAATACCAGCTGTACTACGCCAGCTGACCGGGCGCGATGGCGGTGGGCATCCCCCTCCCACCCGCCGCCATCGCACCCGTTTTCGCGGCTGGGGAGCCGCGGTCAGATCGGGGTCGGATCCCGTTCGTTTACGAATGGGCTCTGACCCCTGATCCAGGGGCAAGAGAGAGACCGGATACGCGACCAGGGCTGCCCTCCCTCCCGCGTCGGTCGTGCAAGGAGAGAGGCACGGCCGTCCCGGCCCTGTACGTGTCCGGTGCAACAGCCACGGCCATCACCCTGATGGCCGCTGGTTGCCTGATGCCAACGCGCGCTGGCGCGCTGGCCCCATCCACCCTCGGGACATGCGCATGAAACTGATCTCCGCCATCATCCGGCCGTTCAAGCTCGACGAGGTCCGCGAGGCCCTGTCCGACGCGGGCGTGTCGGGCATCACCGTGACCGAAGTGAAAGGCTTCGGTCGTCAGAAGGGCCACACCGAGCTGTATCGCGGCGCCGAGTACGTCGTCGATTTCCTGCCCAAGATCAAGATCGAAACCGTGGTCACCGACGAGCGTGCCGACGCGGTGATCGAAGCGATCCAGTCGTCGGCAGGCACCGGCAAGATCGGTGACGGCAAGATCTTCGTCACTGCCGTCGAACAGGTCATCCGCATCCGCACCGGCGAAATCGGTGCCGACGCGCTGTAACCCCCTTCCGGAGACTCCCCCATGAAGATGCGCCTTCTCACCGGGTGGCAAGCCCGGTTCCATCTGGTGTGCCTGTTGATGCTGCTCAGCGCGCTGGCGGCCGGTGCCTGGCCGGGCAGTGCCCATGCCCAGGTGCAGGTGTCGCCGTTGCCGAGCGAGAGCGTGGCAGTTGAACCGCTGCAGGATCCGGTTGCCGCAGCGGCTGCACCGGCCGTGGCCGAAGCGGCGGCCGCCTATGACCGCGGCGACGTCGCGTGGATGCTCACCTCCACCCTGCTGGTGCTGTTGATGGTGGTGCCGGGGCTGGCGTTGTTCTACGGCGGCCTTGTGCGTTCGAAGAACGTGCTGTCGGTGCTCAGCCAGATCCTGGTGGTGTTCTCGCTGGTCCTGCTGCTGTGGGTGTCCTATGGCTACAGCGCGGTGTTCAGCGTGGGCAACCCGTTCTTCGGCTCGTTCACCGAATTCGCCTTCCTCAAGGGCTTCACGCCCGACTCGGTTGGCAACACGCCGATCAAGGGCCTGCCGGATTACCTGTTCGTCGCCTTCCAGTCGACCTTCGCCGGCATCACCACCGCGCTGATCGTCGGTGCTTTCGCCGAGCGCATCAAGTTCCGTGCGGTGCTGCTGTTCTCGGCGCTGTGGTTCACCCTCAGCTACATCCCGATGGCGCACATCGTCTGGGGCGGCGGCTATCTGGGTGAGATGGGCGCGATCGATTTCGCCGGTGGCACCGTGGTCCACATCAACGCAGGTGTGGCTGGCCTGGTGGCCGCATGGTTCGTCGGCAAGCGCCTGGGCTATGGCCAGACCGCGCTGAAGCCGCACAACGTGCCGTTCACCTATATCGGCGCGATGCTGCTGTGGGTGGGCTGGTTCGGCTTCAACGCGGGCTCCGCCGCCGCTGCCGATACCGTGGCGTCACTGGCCTTCCTCAACACCGTGCTGGCCACCGCCGCCGCCGTGCTCGGTTGGACCCTGGTGGAAGCAATCAGCAAGGGCAAGCCGTCGGCACTGGGTGCCGCTTCGGGCGCGGTGGCCGGCCTGGTCGGCATCACCCCGGCCTGCGGCACCGTCGGCCCGCTCGGCGCGATCATCATCGGCTTCGTCGCCGGCGTGGTCTGCGTGTGGGGCGTGACCGGTTTGAAGCGCCTGCTGAAGGTGGACGACACCGCCGACGTATTCGGTGTGCATGGTGTCGGCGGCATCGTCGGCGCGATTCTTACCGGTGTGTTCAGCGCACAGTCGCTGGGCGGTACCAAGCCCGATCTGGATATCGCCCATCAGGTCTGGGTGCAGGTGGTCAGCGTCGGCCTGACCGTGGTCTGGTCGGCGGTGGTGACCACGCTGATCCTGCTGGTGGTGCGCAGCGTGGTCGGCCTGCGCGTCACCGAGGAAGCCGAACGCACGGGTCTGGATGTGACTTCGCATGGCGAGTCCGCCTACGAGGCCTGATCGGTTTCACGGTTTCGTGGACGCCCCGTCACTACTGCGCCGCAGTCAGTGGCGGGCGTCCATCACCGGCAGCCTTAGTGCGGCCGGTGTCTGCTGGTACGCGGGCAGATCCGGCACAGATTCCAAGCATCGCCGGCTCGCGAAAGACGCTCCGTCGGACATCACACTTTGCCGGGAAAGCCCCGCTCCGCTTGGCTCGCCGGCCCTGTTGCCTGCGATGCGATTCCCCTAAAGTGCTGCCTCTTCCAGCCGACTATTCGTCGGACTGGCAGCTATCCGCAGGGAACAGAGCATCGTGAAACAGGGACGTAGTGTGCGCAGCCGCGCGTTGCAGTGGCGGTTGTCCGTGGGCGTGGCACTGGCCATCGTTGGCATCCCGGCACCTGTCCTGGCGCAGGTAGTGTCACCGGAGCAGGAGCTGCTCCGGCAGCAGGAGCGCGAGCGCGCGCTGCGGGAACAACAGGAATCCGCGCCGGATGTCCGGCTGCAGCCGGCCACCGAAGGTCTCGGCCATCTGCCGGCGGACGAGTCGCCCTGCTTCACCATCAACCGCATCGCGCTGCAGGGTGATCTGGCCGAACGCTTCCGCTGGGCACTGGCGGCGGCCGATCCGCGCAGCGACCCCGCCACCGGGCGCTGCCTGGGCACCGCCGGCGTGGACATCGTGATGAAGCGCGTGCAGAACGCAATCATCGAGCGTGGCTACGTCACCACCCGCATCCTCGCTGCGCCGCAGGACCTGAAGTCCGGCGTGCTGACGCTCACGGTCGTGCCAGGGCGCGTCAATGCCATCCGCTTCGCCGATGGCGAAGGCCGTACGCCCGCGCTCTGGAACGCGGTGCGGGTCGCGCGCGGCGAAGTACTGAACCTGCGTGACATCGAGCAGGCGCTGGAAAACCTGCAGCGTGTGCCGACCGCTTCGGTGGACATCCAGATCGCCCCCCCGGCCGAGGGCGCGGCTGCCAAACCGGGCGAGAGCGACCTGGTGATCAGCTGGCAGCAGGCGCATCTGGTACGGGTCAACCTGACCCTGGACGATGCCGGCAGCCAGTCCACGGGCAAGATGCAGGCCGGTACCACGGTGTCGGTGGACAACGCGGCCGGTCTCAGCGACCTGTTCTACATCAACGTGGGCAAATCGGTGTTCAACGGCAGCGAGCGTGGCACCGACAGCTGGGCGGTGCATTACAGCGTGCCGCTGGGCGGATGGCTGCTGGGCGCCAACGCCAGCAACTTCGACTATGAGCAGACCGTTGCCGGCGCGTTCGAGAACTACGTCTACAGTGGCTCCAGCCGCAACGCCGAGCTGCGCCTGACACGCATGCTGTTCCGCAACGCGCGTGCCAAGACCAACATGTATGCGCGCGGCTGGTATCGCGAATCGGACAACTTCATCAACGATACCGAGATCGAAGTGCAGCGCCGCCGCATGGCCGGCTGGGAGCTGGGCCTGGGCCACCGTCACTTCATCGGCAAGACCACACTGGATGTGAACCTGGCGTACCGCAAGGGTACCGGCGCCTTCAACGCGTTGCGTGCGCCGGAAGAGGCGTTTGGCGAAGGTACGGCGCATGGCCGCATCTACACCGCCGACGCGCAGCTGGTGCTGCCGATGCAATGGGGCCGCCAGAGCCTGCGCTACACCGGCAGCTGGCGAGCGCAGTGGAACCGCTCGCCGCTGGTGCCGCAGGATCGATTCTCGATTGGTGGCCGCTACACGGTGCGTGGCTTCGATGGCGAAATGTCGCTGACCGGCGAGCGTGGCTGGTTGCTGCGCAATGAACTCGGCGTGCCCCTGGGCGGTGGCGTGGAGGCCTATGTCGCCGTCGATCACGGGCGTGTCGGTGGACCTTCCACGGCGCGATTGGCGGGCGACCGGCTCACCGGCACGGCCCTCGGGCTTCGCGGCGGCACCCGCCACATCAACTGGGAAGCGTTCGTCGGCAGCCCCCTGTCCAAGCCACGCGGCTTCCAGACTGCCTACACCACGTTCGGAATGAACATGGGCGTCTCGTTCTGACGCCTGCACATGGCCGGCCTGCGCTGCTTGCTGCGCGGCCAGCACGATGCGGTACCGCGCAGCCTGCTGCGCATACAACCCAACAGCACCGAAAGGAATCAGCGCCGTGAACAGAATCTACCGTCTGGTCTTCAACCGTACGCTCGGGGTCATGCAGGTTGTGTCCGAGCTGGTCAACGCCGCGCACGGCGGCGCCGACAACCGGGAAGGCCGTGCGGTTGGCACGCTGCGTCCGATCAGTTTCGCGCTGTGGCTGATGCTGGGGTGGGTGGGTCTGGTGCAGCCGTTGTCCGCGCAGCAGGCGCCGGCCGACCCGGGCCGTATTGCCGCAGACCCCGGTGCGCCGGCGAACCAGCGCCCGACGGTGATCACCTCGGCCAACGGCACGCCCCAGGTGAACATCACCACGCCCAGCGCTGGTGGGGTGTCGCGCAATACCTACCAGCAGTTCGACGTCGGCCAGCAGGGCGTCATCCTCAACAACTCGCGCGGTGAGGTGCAGACCCAGCTGGGCGGCTGGGTACAGGGCAATCCGTGGCTGGCCACAGGTACCGCGCGCGTCATCCTCAACGAGGTCAACAGCAGCAATCCGAGCCACCTCAATGGCTATGTGGAAGTGGCGGGTGCGCGGGCGCAGGTGGTCATCGCCAACCCGGCCGGCATCCAGGTCAATGGCGCGGGCTTCCTCAATGCCAGCCGGGTGACCCTCACCACCGGTACGCCGATCGTGAACAATGGCGTGCTGGAGGGCTATCGCGTGCAGGGCGGCAGCATCGGTGTCGGTGGCGCAGGCCTGGATACCAGTCGCGCCGACTACACCGACATCATCACCCGTTCGCTGCAGGTCAACGCCGGCATCTGGGCCAACCAGCTGCAGGCCAGCCTGGGCAGCAACGTGGTCAGCGCTGACCACAGCAGCGTGCAGCTGCAGAAGCCTGCATCTGCGCCTCCCACCTTTGCCCTGGATGTGGGCGCGCTGGGTGGCATGTACGCCAACCGCATCTGGCTGGTCGGCAACGAACACGGCGTGGGTGTGAGCAACGCCGGCAAGATCGGCGCACAGGCTGGCGAGCTGGTGGTCACCGCCGACGGCCGGCTGCAGAACACCGGCGCGATGCATGCGCAGCAGGACCTGCGCATCGACGCCAGCGCGGGCATCGCCAATCCCGGCACGCTCAGTGCCGAGCGCGAGCTGCGCCTGCAGACCCCGGCAGATGTCGATAACAGCGGCGGCACGCTCAACGCACGGCGCATCGACGTGAATGCCGATGCGCTGCGCAACCGCGGTGGCAGCATCGAACAGCTTGGAGCGCAGGCGCTGCAGCTGCAGGCGGCCGACGTCAGCAATCTGCAGGGCCGTATCGGCAACGTGGCCAGTGCGTCGCCGGGGACCGGCACCCCTCCGGGCACAGGTACGCCGGGAACCGGAACACCGGGTACCGGCAACCCGGGCACCGGCACGCCAGGCACGGGTACTCCGGGCACCGGCTCCCCTGGCACCGGCACCCCGCCGGTCACGCCGCTCCCGTCTCTGGCAACCGGCCTGCTCAACATCGCCGGAACCCTGAGCAACGATGGCGGCCGCATTGAAGCCAGTGGTGACCTGCAGCTCAGCGCCCGCAACAGTCTGGACAACAGCGACGGCATGCTGGGCGCAAGCACCCTGCAGGTGCAGGGAGAAGCGCTGCGCAACATGCGTGGCACCCTGCAGGTCCAGGGCGCGGCCAGCGCGCAGGTGCAACAGCTGGACAACAGCGGCGGCCGCATGACCTTCGCCCGTGGTTTCGAGTTGAAGGCGCAGTCGGCGATCAATCGCGGCGGCAGCCTTGCCCACGGTGGCAGCGCCGAAACGACCTGGACGATTGGCCAGCTCGACAACAGCGAGGGCAACATCTCCAGCAATGCCACGCGCCTGGGTCTGGACATCGGCACCCTGGTCAACACGCGAGGCAGCATCAACCACGCTGGCAGCGAGGGCTTGCTGCTGCGTGCGGGGGTGCTGGATGGCGTGCAGGGCAGCATCGCCACTGCTGGCGTGGCAGGCCTGCAGCTGGGCCGTGCCGACCACCGCGGTGCGCAGCTGGTCGCCCGCCAGCTCCAGCTGACCGCACAGGACTTCGACAACCGTGGCGGCCGCGTGCTGTCCACCGGGCAGCAGGCCAGTACGCTCAACGTCCGCAATCACCTGGACAACAGCGACGGTGGCCTGCTGGCCAGCAATGCTGACCTGCAGATCGATGCAGCGTCCTTCGGCAATGCTGCCGGCACCGTGCAGCAGGCGGGCGCTGGCAACCTGCGCCTTGCCACCGCCAACCTGCAGGGCCAGGGCGGCACCGTTCTCAGCAACGGCACCCTGCAGCTGCACGGCGATACGCTGAACCTGCGCAACGGCACCACCGCCGCGCAGCGCATCGATGTGCGCGCCGGCGACCTGACCACCGCCGGTGGCATGCTGACCTCCACGGGCAGCGACGCGCTGCAGCTGCAGGTATCGCGCACCCTGGACAACAGCGGCGGCACCGTTGGCGCCAATGGTGCGCTGGACATCAACGGCGGCATCCTCATCAACGATGGCGGCAAACTGATCGCCGCAGGCACCGGCACCAGCCGCATCCATGCCAGCCAGCGGCTGCAGAACCAGCGCGGCCTGCTGTCCGGCAATGGCGATCTGGACATCAAGGCCGATGGCCTGCTGAATGAGGGCGGCAGCGTCGATCATGCTGGCACCGGCACGCTGCAGATCGAAGTGACCACCATGCAGGGGGTTGGCGGCAGCATCGCCAGCAACGGCCAGCTGCAGTTGAGCGGGCAGCAGCTGGACCTGCAGAAGGGCAACACCCGCGCCCGTGACGTGAAGATCACGGCCACGGGCCTGGACACCAGCGGTGGCAGCCTGTTGTCACTGGGCAACAACGCGATGCAGCTGCAGGTGCAGGGCCTGCTGCGTAACGACGGCGGCAGCATCAGCGCCAATGGTGCGCAGCAGGTCCAGGCGGGCGCGCTGTCCAACCGCGGCGGCGCGCTCAACTCGGCGGGCACGGCGGCTTCGGAGATCCGGGTCGACGGCACGCTCGACAACAGCGGCGGCAGCATCGCCAGCAATGCGACAAATCTGCAGCTGAAGAGCGGCGCACTGGTCAATGCCAACGGTACCCTCAGCCATGCGGGCAGCGCCGGCCTGGCCATCGACACCGGGCGCCTGGACGGGGCGAAGGGTCAGATCGCCACTGCTGGCGCCCTGCAGCTCACTGCGGGCGAGGTCGACCACCAGGACGCATCGCTGGCTGCCGCGCAACTGGACATCACGGCGACCGGGTTCGACAACCGCGGCGGGCGCATCATCGCCACCGGCACCGGCGGCAATACGCTGCGCGTGCAGGGCACGCTGGACAACGGCAATGGCGGCACCCTGGCCAGCAATGGCAACCTGGATATCCACGCGCGTACCTTCGGCAATGCCGGTGGAACCGTGCAGCAGGCCGGGTCCGGCAGCCTGGTCATCACCACGCAGGACCTGACCGGCGCCGGTGGCACCCTGCTCAGCAACGGTTCGCTGGAGCTGCAGGGCGACACCCTCGATCTGCGCAACGGCACCACGACCGCGCAGCGCATCAGCATCGACGGTGACAGCGTGATCACCGCGGGCGGCAAACTGAGTGCGCTGGGCACCGGGGCGCTGCAGCTGCAGGCCCGCAGCCTGCTCGACAATGCCGGCGGAACGCTGGGCAGCAATGGCACCGTCGATGTGCGCGCAGGCCGCTTCGTCAACGACCATGGCACGCTGATTGCTGCCGGTGATGCTGCATCCGTGATCCGCGCCGCGCAGCTGGAGAACCGCAGCGGCTCGATCTCCGCCAACGGCAAGCTGCACATCGAGGCGGATACGCTGTCGGGCCAGGGCGGCAGCATCGGTGCCGCAAGCGCGCTGTCACTGCAGGGCGGGTCATTGGATCTCCGCGGCGGCAGCGTGGCGGCCGAGCAGCTCGATATCGTGGCCGACAGCCTGGACAACAGCGCAGGCGCGCTGCGCGCAACCGGCAGCGGGACGCTGGCACTGCAGGTAAGCGGCCGCTTGGCCAACGACGCGGGCACCATCGCCAGCAACGGTGCGCAGCGCATCGAAGCCGGCGAACTCTCCAACCGCGGTGGCACGCTCAGTTCGGCAGGCAGCGCCACGACCGAGCTGCACGTAGCGGGCCTGTTCGACAACAGCAACGGCGTGCTCGCCAGCAACGGCGCCGCGCTGAAGATCGATGCCGGCCACATGACCAACGTCAAGGGAACGCTCAGCCATGCCGGCAGCCAGGGCCTGCTGCTGCGCACCGGGCAACTGGATGGCCAGGGCGGCACCATCGCCACCGCAGGCGGCATCACCCTGCAGGCGGGCAGCGTGGACCATCGCGGCGCCACCCTGCAGGCCGAGCGCATCGAACTGGATGCACAGTCGTTCGACAACCGGGCCGGCAAGGTCATCGCGACCGGTGCAGAGGGTAGCCGGATCGACGTGGTCGGCAACCTGGACAACGGTGAGGGCGGTCTGCTGGCCAGCAACGGCGACCTGGATGTCCATGCGGCGGTGTTCGGCAATGCCGGCGGTACCGTGCAGCACGCCGGCGAAGGCGTGCTGTCGATCAACGCCGGAACGCTCGACGGTACTGGCGGCACGCTGGTCAGCAATGGCAGCCTGCTGCTCAAGGGCACCACCACCAACCTGCGGGCGGGTGTCACCTCGGCCAAGCGGATCGAGGTGGATACCGGCACCCTGATCACCGCCGGCGGCACGCTCACTGCGACCGGCAGCGACATGCTGTGGCTGAGCGCGCGCGAGCGCATCGACAACAGCGGCGGCACCGTATCCAGCAACGGTGGGCTGGATCTGCGCAGCACCGTGCTGGTCAACGCTGGCGGTACGCTGCAGTCCGCTGGCACGGCGGCCAGCCAGCTGATCATCGGCCAGGACCTCAACAACCGCGGCGGCCGCATCCTGGCCAACGGCGGGCTCGGCATCACCTCCGGCAGCATCGACAACCAGGGCGGCACGCTGCACAGCGCAGCACGGCTGGTGGTCAAGGCCGATGGCCTGCTCGACAACAGCAACAAGGGCACCATCGCCAGCGGCGCGGGCATGCAGGTGGCGGCGGCTTCGCTGGACAACCGCAGCGGCAGCATCGAGCAGGCAGGCGACGGCCTGCTGCAGATCGATGCCACCACACTGCAGGGCCACGCCGGCCGCATCGTCAGCAACGGCGAGCTGCAGCTGAAGGGTGAGACGCTGGATCTCAGCGCAGGCACCACTGCCGCGCAGCAGGTCAGCATCGAGGCCGGGCAGCTGGACAACACGGGCGGTACGCTGAACGCCACCGGCAACCAGGCGATGGCGCTGCAGGTGCGCGGCGCGCTGGGCAATGACGGCGGCACCATTGCCGCCAACGGCGCGCAGCAGATCAGAGCCGATTCGCTGTCGAATGCAGGCGGCACGTTGAGCTCGGCAGGTACGTCCGACAGCCGGATCTCCGTCACCGGCCGATTCAACAACGGTGGCGGCACCCTCGCCAGCAATGCCGCCAACCTGCGTATCGATGCTGGGCAGCTGGTCAACGCCACGGGCAGCATCGTCCATGCAGGCAAGGGCGTGTTGAACGTGCATGCCGACCAGCTGGATGGAGCCGCCGGAAGCATCGCCACGGCAGGCGCATTGCAGCTGGATGCGATGACTGTGGACCATCGCGACGCCACGCTCAGTGCCGATCACTTCAACATCAATACCGACCGCTTCGACAACCAGAATGGCAAGCTGCTGGCGACGGGCACGCAGGCCAGCGGCGTGCAGGCCACCACCTCACTGGACAATGGTGGCAACGGTCTGATCGCCAGCAATGGCGACCTGACCCTGACCAGCGCACGGTTCGGCAATGCCGGCGGCACCGTGCAGCAGGCCGGTACCGGCACGCTGGCCATCAACGCGCACACCTTGAATGGCCAGGGCGGCAAGCTGCTCAGCAATGGCGCCCTGCAGTTGACCGGCGAGACCACCGACCTGCGTGATGGCACGCTGTCCGCGGTCCGCATCGCCGTGGATACGGGCACGCTGCTCAACGCGGGCGGTTCGATCATCGCCTCCGGCACCGATGCGTTGAAGGTGTCCGCCCGCGATCGGCTGGACAACAGCGGAGGCACTCTTGCCGGCAATGGCGCGCTGGATCTGCGCAGCGCGCAACTGCTCAACAATCGGGGCACGATCCAGGCCGCCGGCAGCGGCAGCAGCACCTTGGCGATCACCCACGCGCTGGACAATCGCGGCGGCCGCATCCTGACCACAGGCAACGCAGGCATCAGCGCGGGCACGCTCGACAATCGTGGCGGCACCGTGCACAGCGATGGCAACAGCGCATTGACCGTGCGCGTGGACGGACTGCTCGACAACAGTGACAAGGGCACCCTGTCCGCGGGAGGCACGCTGCTGGCCGAGGCACAGGCCATCAACAATAGCGGCGGTACTGTGGCCGCGGGGCAGGATCTGCGGCTGACCAGTGCCGATCTGCTGCGCAACGACGGCGGCCTGGTCCAGGCCGGCAAGCACCTGCAGGTCTCGGCCGGTGGCCTGAACAACAACAGTGGCCGGATCATTGCCAACGACCTGCAGCTGGATAGTCGCGGCCAGGCGCTGGACAACCGCAGCGGGATCATTGCCAGCCTCTCCGGAAATGCGGAGCTGCGCAGTGGTGCGCTGGACAACACCGGTGGGCTGCTGCAGTCGGCGGCGGCACTCAGCATCAACACCGCGGGACAGCGGCTGATCAATGCCGGTTCCAATGGCAATGGCATCGTCAGCAGCGGCACGCTGCAGATCCGCAGCGGCGATCTCGACAATCGTGGTGGCGCCGTGTTCGCCAAGGCCGGTGCCGACGTGCAGGCCATCAACATCGACAACAGTGGTGGCGGCTCGCTGGTGAGTGCTGCCGATCTACTGCTGCGTGCGCAGCAGCTGGCCAACAGCGGTGGCAGCGTAACCGCCGGTGGTAATGCCGACATCGGCTTGCAGGGCGCGCTGCTCAACAGTGGCGGCCTCGTGGCCGCGACCGGCCGCCTCGACCTGCAGGCCGGTTACATCGACAACCGCAATACGCTCAGCCAGGCCAATGGCCCTGCGCTGGGCTTGCAGGGCAAGACCCTGCAGGTGACCACCGGCAACCTGGACAACCAGAACGGCCAGGTGATTGCCGACAACCTGCTGCTGCAGGTGAACCAGCGCCTGGACAACAGCGGTGGCCAGGTGTCGGCGGCACTGACCTCCGATGTCCGCGCCGATACCCTGGTCAACAGCGGAGGCACCCTGGTGGCCGGCCGGCAGCAGACGCTCCGCACCCGCGAGATCATCGGCGACGGCCGGCTGATGTCGCAGGGTGACATGACCCTGGAGCTGGGCCAGAGCCACACCAACCGTGGCGAGATGGTGGCCAACGGCACGCTGAGCCTGTCCATCCAGGGCAACCTGGACAACAGCGGCAAGCTGGCCGGCGCCAACGTCAACATCAACGCCGGCAACATCACCAACGCCTCCACCGGCGAGATCAGCAGCATCGGCCTGACCCGCCTTGCAGCGGGTGGCGCACTGGTCAACTACGGCCTGCTGGACGGCAATGTCACCCATATCACCGCCGCGACCGTCGACAACATCGGCAGCGGCCGCATCTACGGTGACCACGTCGCCATCCAGGCAGGATCGCTCAACAACCTCGCCGCCAACATCGGTGGCGCGGACCGTGCGGGCACCATCGCCGCGCGTCAGCGCCTGGACCTCGGCGTCGGCACGCTGACCAACAGCGGCAAGAGCCTGATCTTCAGTGATGGTGACGCCGCGATCGGCGGCGCCCTGAACGGCCTGGGCGCGGTAGGCAGTGCCCAGAAGGTGGACAACATCGGTTCCACCATCGAGGTCAGCGGCAATCTGGACCTGTCCGCACTGGCAGTGAACAACATCCGCGAGAACGTAGTCGTGGAGAAGGTCACCACCGTGCACGCGCCGGTCCGGCTGGAGCAGCCTGGCTGGTTCAAGAACGCCACCAACAACAACCGCGATTTCAGGGCGACTTCGAACTACCAGCCGTACGAGATCTACTACCTTGATCCGTCGGACATCCTCGAAGACACCCCCTATGTCACCCCGGATGGCCAACAGATCCGCAAGGCGGTCATCCGGCTGACCAGCAACACCAGTGCCTATGCCTTCGCCCGCGGTGGCGCATATGGTGCGCGCGCTTCGCGCGAACGCCTGAACGTGCAGGACGGCACCGTTACGGTCTACTACATCGGCCGTGCCGACAACCGCAACAACCCCGATCAGCTCGGTGCGGGGGCGGAGGATCCGTTCCGCGACCTGTCCACCCGGGGGCCCGGTTCGCCGCCCGTCGAGTACGTGACCGACACCCTCAGGTACAACAACGCCTACGGCACCTGCACCACCACCTGCGTGCAGATCATCACCTATCCGGACTATGACAATCCGGACGCGACGCTGATCAACATGCAGCGTCACCCGCAGGAGACCAGCGGCAACGAGAAGACCCGCATTGCCACCCGCACTACCGTGGAGGATGTGGTGGTTTCGGCAGGCAACAATGCCGTGATCAATGCGGGTGGCAACATGCGGATCAACACTGATCGGCTGGAGAACCGTTTCGCCAACATCGCCGCGGGTCGCGACCTGGCCATCGTCGGCCTGAACCGTGACCAGTCCGAGGTGATCAATGCCGCCGAGCAGCTGACCCGCACCAGCACCTTCGACAATGTGTCCATCACGTACGGTGGCTCCTCCAGCCGCTGGAAGGCGGCCCCCATCACCGAGAAGACCGGTGCGCTGGGCTCGTCGATAACGGCGGGCGGCAAGCTCACCATCGATGTCGGCAACCTGCGCAACGACAACAGCGGTGGCAGCAACCCCAATGCCGGTGGCGGCAAGGGCACGGCGCAGCTGGATACCGGTGGCCGCGGCACAGGCGCGGTCGGTCCGGGCGCGGGCAGCGTGCAGGGGCCTGGCCATAGCACCGGCCAGGGTGCGGGCAGCGTGGATGCGCAGGGGCCGGGCACGGCCGGCGCGGCGCAGGGCGCCAATGGCGGCCACCAGCAGGCGGTAGCCCAGGCCGACGGTGTGCGCGCGGATGCAGCCGGTGCACAAGGACCGGGCCAGGCCGGTAATGCAGGCACCGGTGCCGGCACGGCGCAGGACATCAGTGCGGCACAGGCCGGGCAGGCCAATGCCAATGGCCCGGGCACGGTCCGCGCTGGGGAGCACACTGGAAGTGGTGGCAACACCGCCGTGGAGGGCAAGCAGGCCACCACGACGACCGGTTCTGACCCGCGCGTGGTGGTGACCACCCGCCCGAATGCCAGTGCGCCCACGGCCAGCCTGTTCAACGTGGACGCCAACCGTGGCAGCCACATCGTGGAAACCGATCCGCGCTTTACCAGCTACCGTGACTGGCTCAGCTCGGATTACCTTCTGCAGCGCGCAGGCTTTGATCCCGCGCAGACGCAGAAGCGCCTGGGTGATGGCTTCTACGAGCAGAAGCTGGTGCGCGAACAGATCGGCGAACTCACCGGCCGTCGCTTCCTTACCGGCCACGCCAGCGACGAGGAGCAGTACCGCGCGCTGCTGGAGGCCGGTGCCACAGTGGCGAGCGAATGGGGCCTGCGCCCCGGCGTAGCGCTCACGGCCGAGCAGATGGCGCGCCTGACCAGCGACATCGTCTGGCTGGTGGAAAAGGACGTCACCCTGGCCGATGGCTCGGTGGTTCGCGCGCTGGTGCCGCAGGTCTACCTGCGGGTGCTGCCGGGCGACCTTGGCAACGATGGCGCATTGCTGGCCGGCGCGGAGGTGGACGTCAAGCTGCGCGGTGACCTGGTCAACAGCGGCACGATTGCCGGCCGCCAGCTGGTCAGCATCGATGCCGGCAACATCCGCAACCTGTCCGGCGGCCAGATCAGCGGTGCCCAGGTGGGCCTGTCGGCACGGCAGGACATCGACATCATCGGCAGCACCGTCAAGGCTACCGACGCGCTGGCGTTGAAGGCCGGCGGCAACATCACCGTGGCCTCGACCACCACGGAATGGAAGGACCAGGGCGATCGCCTGTCGCAGCAGAAGACCACGCTCGACCGCGTGGCAGGCCTGTATGTCACCAATCCCAGCGGCGACGGTGTGCTGTCGGTGGTGGCTGGCGGTGACATCGGCCTCAAGGCGGCGGAGATCCGCAATGCCGGCAAGGATGGCATCACCCAGCTGGTTGCCGGCGGCAACCTGGACCTCGGTGCACAGACGCTGGGCCAGAGCAGCGCGCTGAACCACGACAGCCGCAACCACACCAGCAACAGCCAGACCACGCACGCGGTGACTTCGATTGAGGGCGCCGGCGATGTGGTGCTGGCAGCGGGCAAGGACATCAACCTGGCTGCGACCCGCATCAAGGCCGATGGCGGCATGGCCCTGCAGGCCGGCGGCGATATCAACAGCCAGGTGCTGGTGGACAGCCGCAGCAGCGACTTCAATGCAGGCGGCAAGCGCAGTTCGCTGCAGATCAGCCAGAGTGATGAGACCGTGCGCGGCAGCCAGTTGCTGGCTGGCGACAACATGGTGCTGAGGGCAAACCGCGATATCAATCTGACCGCTACCCAGGCCACCAGCTCGGATGGCACGTTGAGTGTCACCGCCGGTCGCGACCTCAACCTGCTCTCGGCCAGCGAGACGCATGACTTCAGCCTGGACAGTTACGATAAGAAAAAGAAGACACTTTCGAGCACCACCACCACCCGCCATGCCGAGAGCAGCGACAGCTACGCGATCGGCACCGGTCTGATGGGCGAGAGCGTGAGCGTCACCGCCGGCCGTGACCTGACCGCGGTGGGTGCGGTAGTCGATGCCACCGGTACGGTCGTTCTCGGCGCCGGCAACAATGTGCTGATCACCTCCGCTGAAGACCATCACAGCAGCGAGTCCAGTGAGAGCAGGAAGAAGTCCGGCTTCACCGGTGGCTTCTCCAATGGCACCGCCTCGATCGGTTACGGCAGCTCGAAGAACAGCAGCAGCACTGCCGAGCAGTCGACCACCCAGGTCGGCTCGGCCATTGCCTCGCGCGAGGGCAGCGTGCTGATCAACGCGGGCAACCAGCTGACCATCGCTGCCTCGGACGTGGCGGCCGGCAAGGACCTGACCCTGGTTGGCAAGGACATCAATCTGATTGCCCGCCAGGACACCGAGGACACCCAGTCCAGCCAGTCGACCAAGTCCAGCGGGTTCTCGGTGGGCGTCACCTACGATCCCGCCAAGGCCTACCGCACCGCACGCGACAAGGCCACCGAAGGCATGGCCGACAGCGGCACGATGATGGGCCGGATCACGCGCACCGCCGAAGGCGTGGCGGCCGGTGTGGCCGCCGTGCTGCCGGCGATCACGGCCGGCAGCCAGCGCTCGAACAGCAACCAGAGCCACTCCAGCAGTGATGCCCGGGTCAGCAACCTCAATGCAGGGGGCAATCTCTCGCTGATCGCCAATGGCGGCTCGATCACCAGCCAGGGCGCGCAGATGTCGGCCGAGGGCGATGCTGTCCTGCTGGCCACCAAGGACATCGTCTTCGACGTCGCGCACAACACCGAGCGTAGTGGCAGCGACAGCCGTGGCAAGGGTTGGGGTATCGCCACCAACTCCGCTGGGCTGCCGTTCGGCACCAACAACTCACGCAGCGATGGCGCCGGACAGAGCGACACCATCACCGGCACCCAGCTGTCGGTCGGTGGTGGCGTGCGCATGGCCACCACCGAGGGTGATATCAGCCTGACCGCCGCCAACATCGCGGCCGAGAAGGATGTCAACATCCGCGCTGCGGGCGACCTGACGATCCGTAGCGGGCAGGATACGGTCAGCAATGCCAACCGCTCCGACAGCAAGGCGATCGGCACTGTGCAGATCTCCGACACCGAGAAGTTCTCCGGCTGGCATCGCGAACAGCATCGCGATGACAGCGCGCAGGTCTCACAGGTGGCCAGCACTGTCGGCAGCCTTGGCGGCAACGTCAACCTCACCGCAGGTGGCAAGTACACGCAGAGCGCCAGCAATGTAGTGGCCGCCAAGGACGTGAACATCACCGCTGCCGAGATCGAGCTGCTGACCGCCGACGAAAGTGGTCATTACTCGCAGAGCGACAAGGACCTGAAGATCGGTGCCTTCGCGCGGGTGAAGTCGCCGCTGATCGATCTGTTGAACAACGTCGACGCCGCGCGCAAGTCCGACGATCGCCTGCAGAAGATGCAGGGACTTGCTGCTGGTGCCAATGCCTATCAAGCGGCCAGTGCGATTTCCAGCATGGCCGGCAAGGGCGGAGGCGGGGCACTGCTCAGTGCCGAGGCCGGCGTCGGCTTCAAGACCTCCAGCAGCAGTGCCGATGGCAGCAGCCAAGTCTCGCGCGGCTCTACCATCCAAGGTGGCGGCAACGTCAACCTGACCAGTACCCAGGGCGACATCCACGTGGTGCAGGGCAATCTGAGCGCGGGTAACACGCTCAGTCTGGATTCGGCCGGCGACATCCTGCTGGAAGCGGGCAAGGCGCATGTGGCCGACCGCAGCAAGAGCAGCAATGCCGGCGCCGAAGTCGGCGTGGGCGTTGCGGTGGGCGCGCAGACCGGTGTGTATGTGTACGCCGAAGCGAGCGTCGGCAGCAGCAAGTCCAATGCCGAGAGCAGCACCTGGCAGAACACCACACTGACAGGCAAGAACATTTCGATGAAGGCCGAGGGCGATACCACGCTGCGTGGCGCCACGGCGACCGCTGATCGCATCGACGTCAAGACCGGCGGGACGCTGACCATCGAATCGCTGCAGGACATCGCCGAGAGCATGTCGAAGAACAGCCAGGTGGGCGGTCGCGTGCAGGTGTCGTTCGGTACCGCATGGAATGCTGACGGGTATGCCAGTGCGGGCAAGGCCAACGGCAGCTATCAGGGTGTTGGCCAGCAGAGCGGCCTGTTTGCCGGCAATGGCGGGTACCACGTCGATGCAGGTCACGTGAACCTGGTGGGCGGCACGATTGCCAGCACCAATGCGGGCAACAGTGAACTGACTGCGGATTCGCTGACGTTCACCGACCTGCAGAACCACATGGACTACAAGGCCACGTCGGGCAGCATCAGTGGTGGCTTCGGCAGCAGTGGCAAGGGCCCGACGGACAAGGGTGTGGGAGCGGTTGAGCAGCTGCAAGGCATCGGCAGCAACATCAAATCCGGAACGTTCGGCGGCGTGGATGGTATCGCGTTCGGCGGTGGACTGCCGATGCATGAAAGTGGCAGCGACAGCTCAAGCACGCGTGCAACACTGACCGAGGGCAATATCACCATCGGCGGCAGGAAGACCACGGCGGCCGAACTTGGTGTCAATACCGATGCGGCTGCGGCACACCGTGCGCTGGAGGCGATGCCTGATGCCAACAAGATGCTGGCCGACCAGCAGGCACTGGCGAACGCAGCCGGCACAGTACTGGCCACCAGCAAGCAGATCGCATCGGACATTGGCAGCTATGGGATCAACAAGATCACCGATGCCTACCTGGAGGGTAAGAGCGCCGCAGAGAAGGAGGCCTTTGCCAACCTCAGTCCCAAGGACCAGTACACCGCCCTTGCCGGCTTTGACAGCTCTTACCCTGATGCGCTGGTCACGCAGCAGAAGTGGGCACCCGACGGTACCTATGGCCGTGCGCTCAACGCGGTCTCCACCGCGCTGGTCGGCGGCGTGGCAGGGCAGGCGGGTGGTCAGGTCATCTCGAACACACTCGCGCCCTACGCCGCTGAGCTGATTGGAAAGACATTCGATCCCAACAAGCAGAGCGCCGTCCCCAGTGAGGCGATGCAGATGCTCTCGCATGCGCTTCTGGGCGCGCTGCTTGCGGAGGCGAATGGGGGTTCGGCGGGTACCGGAGCCGCTGCTGCCGGAGGGGGTGAACTGGCAGCCAAATTCCTGGGTGACTACTACGCGCGGCAGAATGGCGGGCAGCTGACTCCGGAGCAGGAACAGCAGATCAAGGCATTGGGCCAGGCGGTCGGCGCGATGGCAGGTGGGATTGGTGGAGACGGAGCCATGGGTGCGGCGTTGGGAGCCACCATCGCCAGGAACTCCGTCGAGAACAACTATCTGAATCATGCCGAGCGCATGCAGTTCCTCGACGCCATGCTGAGCTGCATGAAGAGCGGGAAGCGTTGCGGCGAACAGAAGGAGCTGGCAGCACTGTCGGACGCGCGCAATGCGGCACTGATTGCTGCATGTACCGCGGCTGCCGATTCGCCTGCCTGCCGCGCAGAGCAGACGAAGCTGGGTGACGCCTATTGGTCACTTACCCAGAATGATTCCACCTATCTGCGATGGATCAAGGACAATGGCCTTGATCTGGCCCAGGCGGCACTGACGAAGGGCAATGGTGGCCAGGTCGCCTCCGATCTGCTGACGCATACGTCCTCGCTGGATGCCCGTTACAAGATCACCTGTGCAGCGGCAGGGCGCTGCGATCCATTCACCGCCGGCGTGCTCGCGTTGAATGGGAAGACACAGGAGGCGGCAGCCAACGCGGCACTGAATCTGCTGTTCGACAAGGTGGGCTCGGGAGCAGGCGTGGTGACCAACGCGGGTGGAATGGTCATGGACATGGCGAAGATGAATGCCATCTACATGTCCATTGAGAGCACCAAGCAGGCCTTGAACGACTTCCAGCGCATCGGCGAAATTGGCGGCTGGGGTGTCGTGAAGGAAAAGGGTGCCGGCGCCTGGTCGTCCATTTCAGGCTACTTCGGGAACGGCTGGGATGCGGCGACCTACGAGCTGGGCCTGAACCAGAAGTGGAACCTGGCAGATGTGGCAGCAAACGGCTTCATCAAGGGCGACATGGGACTGGACGTCGCATTGGCCGTGGTCAGCCTGGGTGATGTCACCGCGATGCGGGCGGCCGCGAAGGCCAGGAAGCTGGCGGCGTTGGAGAGGGAGGTCGCAACGAATGGCGTGGAAGGTGCGAAGCCAGCAGTCGGCGTCAAAGATGGAACGCCTCATTCAGATGCACCATCAGGCGATGTCATCGGCAAACTTGAGCCGGGCAACCCAAGTAGTTCAAGTCTCCCGCGTTTCGGGGATAGGCTGCTAATTGATCAGGGACAGCTTCCCACCTGTGGGCCGACTTCTTGTGCAATGGTGCTGGATACCGCCGGTAAAAAGGTGGACCTGGGCGCCATTATCATACAGTCCAATGTAAGAGCTGAAGGGACCACTATGCCTGCCTTGGCCCAAGTTCTAAGAAACAACGGACTTTCTTCAACCAGAAGGGCGTCGGTCACTATTGAAGAGCTCGCGGAAGCAACAGCGAAGGGTGATCCTGCAATCGTTAGAATGAGCTTGGATCGAGGAGGTCATGCTGTTGTCGTGGACGGTGTTACGATGAGGAACGGGCAATATGTAGTTGCCATACGTGACCCTGCAATGGGCAGGCAGTATTTCACGCCCATTGATGAGTTTAAAAGAAAATTCTCTGGTGAAGCAATTATTACTAGTAAATAGGTGATATTTAATGTCTGATGGTTTCGAAAAATTCTCTTGTATTGATTTTCCGGCTCTGTATGGAAGCGTTGTATCGTTGAGGGCTTTTCTGGTTGTTCGTGGTAGGGAATGCTTTCTGGTAGATAGTCGTGATCATCAATTTTCTGATCTTAGGGTGGAGGTGAGTTCACCTGGTCTCGAAAGATTGCTTGATGAGGCCGTGGGAGGATGGGTTGGTGGTGTTGCCTCATACTTTGATGAGATCCTCATATCGGGAGTAGTTCGCGAAGGGACGACCCGGAGAGACCTTGCGTCCATTGCGGAAGTTTCAAGGCTTACGCTTTTTAGGGATGAATTGGTATTTGAAGTGATAGTTTGATGTCAGCTGTTTTCGGGTGCTAGTTGGTACTTTAGGGTCTGATTGAAGTTACGGATTTTTGATTATTTTGGTTGTTATTGGGGGTGGGGCTGTGGCTGGTGTCGGGCAGGCTTTTCTGCGTGCAATTGTTCCTTTGGACTCGTGCAGGTCATTAGGCGAATTTTGACTGTCGAATATCCGGTTTCAGGGCCAAGGGGTGTCTGGACGATCGGCGCGCTGCGCCGAACCACGGCTGCGGTCCATGGTTACAATCTGCCCATGATCAGCCCCCGCCTCCTGGCTTCCACACTGTTGGCGCTGGCCCTGGCGGCCTGCACCGCCACCGCGCCCGTGCAGCACAACCCGCTCGCCACCTGGGTGCCGTCACCCAACCAGAACGCGCGCACGCCGGTCATCATCGTCATCCACCACACCGAACAGAAGTCGGTGCAGCAGAGCCTGCATACGTTGCGCACGGCCAACAGCGGTGGACCGGTCAGTGCGCACTACCTGATCGGCGCCGATGGCCATCGTTACCAGCTGGTCGCCGATGAGCGCCGTGCCTGGCACGCCGGGGCCGGGCGCTGGGGCACCATCACCGATCTCAACTCCGCCTCGATCGGCATCGAGCTCGACAACGATGGCCGCAGCCCGTTCAGTGCGGCGCAGATCGAATCGCTGATCGTGCTGTTGCGCGATCTCACCACGCGCCTGAACATTTCGCCGCGACAGGTGATCGGCCATGCCGACCTGGCGCCGACGCGCAAGCAGGATCCGAGCCGGTTCTTCCCGTGGCAGCAGCTGGCCGAGGCCGGATTCGGCGTCTGGCCGCGTGCGGCCGATGGTGCTGCGCCGGAAGGCTTCGACGCGTGGAATGCGCTGGCCCGTTTCGGCTATCCGCTGGACAACCGCGACGCCACCGTCGCTGCCTTCCACCGCCGTTTCCGTGGCCGCGACGACCTGCCGAAGACGCTGGATGCCGAAGACGCCCGCATCCTGCACTCGCTGCTGCTGCAGACGCCGTGACCACGCGCATGAACGCTTGACCCCGCGCTGGGTTGCCGCCCAGCGGCCGGCCGGCCACCATGGCGGCATGATCGATTCCGCCACCTTCTTCAAGCGCAAGCACTGCATCCTGCTGGCAGCGGCCGTGCTCGCAGGCTGCTCCACCACCGCTCCCCGCACTGGATCCGAAGTGCCGACGCCGGTCACGCCGCCCGCGGCCACCTATGCCAAGGCCGCTTGGAGTGCGCTGCCGCCGGTCGCCGACAGCGACCTGCAGGCCGGCTTCGTTGCCTGGCGCAGCAGCTGCACCCGCCTGAAGAACGATGCGGTCTGGGCCAAGCCCTGCGCCGCCGCCGCCGCGGTATCGGACAAGGACCCGGCCGCGATCCGCCAGTTCCTGCAGCGCGACCTCGATGTCTATGCGCTGCGTGCCGGCGGTCACCAGGCCGATGGGCTGATTACCGGCTACTACGAGCCGATCTACGCCGGCAGCCTCACCCGCACGGCCGCTGCCACCGTACCGGTTTACGGCACGCCGGATGATCTGATCGTGGTGCAGCTGGACAGCGTCTACCCGGAACTGAAGGGCAAGCGCCTGCGCGGTCGCCTCGACGGCAAGGTGCTCAAGCCCTATGACGACGCCGGCACCATCGCGGCCAAGGGCGCCAAGGCCCCGGTGCTGGCCTGGCTGACCGATCCGATGGACCTGCAGCTGCTGCAGATCCAGGGGTCCGGCCGGGTGCGCCTGGCAGACGGCACGCAGGTGCGGCTGGCCTATGCCGAGCAGAATGGCCACCCGTATCGCGCCATCGGTCGCTGGCTGGTCGACCAGGGCCAGCTGAAGAAGGAAGACGTCACCATGGACGCGATCCGCGCCTGGGCCCGGGCCAACCCCGCGCGCGTGCCGGAGCTGCTGCGCAGCAACCCCAGCTACGTGTTCTTCGTGCGCAATCCGGACAGCCCGGAGGGTCCACGCGGTTCACTGAACGTGCCGCTCACCGCCGGCTACAGCGTCGCCGTGGATCGCACCGTGGTGCCGCTGGGCAGCCTGCTGTGGCTGTCCACCACGCGCCCGGACGGCAGCCCGGTGGTGCGACCGGTGGCCGCGCAGGACACCGGCGGCGCCATCGCCGGTGAAGTGCGCGCCGACCTGTACTGGGGCAGCGGCGATGCCGCCGGCAAGCTGGCCGGCGACATGAAGCAGAAGGGCAACATCTGGATGCTGTGGCCGAAGGGCGTGGCGTTGCCGCAGTAGGTTGGCCCCCGGATGCCTGATAATGGCGCCATTCCGAACTTTCCGGCCGCGCCTGCGGCCAGGACCCCTGCAATGACCTACGCAAAGCACAACGCAAGATCCGGCGCGAAATCGGCCGCAAAGAAGTACTACAAGCACTGGGCCGAATCGGGCCTGGGCAAGGGCAACGTGCTGATGGAAGCACGCGGCGAGAAGATCGTGCGCCAGGTGGAAATCTACGGCACCAAGATGGTCTGGGCCGACGAGCATGCCCACAGCGACGACCGCTTCCTGCTGGCCGACCAGCCGGTGTCGTTCCTGGATTTCGACGAAGACGACGAAATCTCCGCGCGCGAATTCGAAAGCGCCTGGAAGAAGGCCCGGGAAGCCACCGGCTACCCGGTGTAACGCTGCCCGGCTGGGGTCAGAGCCCTTTCCTGACGGAAAGGGATCCGACCCCGAACCCCGCGTTTTGCACTACATTGGTGCAATGTCCGACCCCGCACCCCCGCCGTCCCTCGATGCCCTGGGCACGCCGCTGGCCTGGGCCGGGGCCGATGGCTGCATTGCCGGCTGCAATCCGGCCTTTGCCCGCTGGCTGGGTGTCAGTGTCCGGCGCCTGCTGGGCCGGCCGCTGGCCGCACTGGAAGTGCAGGGCGAGGCGCTGGCCCATTTCCTGGCCCGCGATGAGCGCGACAGCCTGCGCCTGAACCGGCTGGCGCTGGCGGTGCCCGGCGAGGCACCGCGCTTCGCCGAGGGCTGGATGAGCCGCCGCGACGATGGAGGCTGGCTGCTGGAGGCGCATCCGGTCGATGAATTTCCCGGGCTCGACCCGACCCAGGCCCTGCCCAGCGCGCTCAGCGCAGCGCTGAAGGGGCTGGCCCACGAGCTGCGCAACCCGCTGGCCGGGCTGAAGGGCGCGGCCCAGCTGCTGGCCCGCCGCGCGGCCCAGCGCGATGCCAGCGAACGCGAGCTGATCGAGCTGATCGGGTCGGAGATCGAACGCCTCAACGGCCTGCTCGACCAGCTGCTGTCGCCGGCCCCGGCCGCACCGCATGCCGAACTGAACATCCATGCCGCGCTGGAGCGCGTGCTGCGCCTGGCCGAGAACGAGGCCGGCTGGGCGGTACGCCTGCAGCGCGACTACGACCCCAGCATTCCCGAATTCCACGGCGACGCCGACCGCCTCACCCAGGCGGTGTGGAACTTGGTGCGCAACGCGATCCAGGCCGGCGCCGGCAGCATCACCCTGCGCACCCGGGTGGAGCATGGCGTGCGCATCGCCGAGCAGCTGCACACGCTGGCGCTGCGCCTGGAAATCGCCGACGACGGCCGTGGCGTGCCCGAGGAACTGGCGGAACACCTGTTCCTGCCGCTGGTCAGTGGCCGTGCCGAAGGCACCGGGCTGGGCCTGGCACTGGCCCAGCAGGTCGCGCGCGAGCATCGCGGCACGCTGACCTACCGTTCGCGTCCGGGCCATACCGTGTTCACCCTGCTGTTGCCGATCGGCAACGGCGCCGCCCCGGCCGAGGAGGCCCCGCGCGATGTCTGAGTCCCCCACCACCGCGCAGCGCATCTGGGTGGTCGACGATGACCGTGCGGTGCGCTTCGTACTGTGCACCGCGCTGCGCGAGGCGGGCTACCAGGTTGTCGATTTCGACAGCGCCGCGCCCGCCCTGCAGGCCTTGAGCGAAGGCCCGCCGCCGGCGCTGCTGTTCACCGATGTGCGCATGCCCGGCGACGATGGCCTGGTGCTGCTGGACAAGCTCAAGGCCGCGCTGCCGCAGCTGCCGGTGGTGGTGATGTCGGCCTATACCGACGTGGCCAGCACCGCGGGCGCGTTCCGCGGTGGCGCGCATGAATTCCTGTCCAAACCGTTCGACCTGGACGATGCCGTGGCGCTGGCGCAGCGTGTGCTGCCGGCAGTTGCGCCGGCATTGGCGGCGCCCACGCCTGCGGCGGAAGCGCATAGCGACCTGCCGCCGCAACTGGTGGGTGATACGCCGCCGATGCGCGCGCTGTTCCGCGCCATCGGTCGCCTGGCGCAGGCGCCGCTGGCGGTGCTGATCACCGGCGAGACCGGCACCGGCAAGGAACTGGTGGCCAATGCGCTGCATCGCGAATCGCCGCGTGCGCAGGGCCCGTTCGTCGCGCTCAATACCGCCGCGATTCCGGCCGAACTGCTGGAAAGTGAGCTGTTCGGCCACGAAGCGGGCGCCTTCACCGGTGCGCAACGCCGCCATATCGGCCGCTTCGAGCAGGCCAACGGCGGCACGCTGTTCCTGGATGAGATCGGCGACATGCCGTTGCCGCTGCAGACCCGCCTGCTGCGTGTGCTGGCGCAGGGTGAGTTCTTCCGCGTCGGTGGCCGCGAGCTGATCCGCGTCGACGTGCGCGTGGTGGCCGCCACCCACCAGGATCTGGAAGGCCTGGTCGCGCAGGGGAAGTTCCGCGCCGATCTGCTGCACCGCCTGGACGTGGTGCGCCTGCAGCTGCCGCCGCTGCGCGAGCGCCGCGAGGACATCGCGCAACTGGCCAGCACCTTCCTGGCCGCCGCCGCACGCAAGCTGGACACGCCGCCGAAGCGCCTCACCGCTGCGGCCCTGCAGGCGATGCGCGAGCACGACTGGCCGGGCAACGTGCGCGAGCTGGAGAACGTGTGCTGGCGGATGGCCGCGCTGGCCGCCGCCGACACCATCGGCGTGGCCGATGTCGATACCGCGCTGAACCGCGCGCGCGGCCGCCGCAACAGTGCCAGCGCAGCCGATCCGGGCCAGTGGGAAGCGCTGCTGGCCGAATGGGCGCGCCGTCAGCTGGCCGAAGGCGTGGAAGGGCTGCACGCGCAGGTGCGCGAGCGGGTCGACCATGCCCTGCTGGAGGCCGCGCTGCAGATCACCCATGGCCGCCGCGCCGAAGCCGCTGCCCGCCTGGGACTCGGCCGCAATACCCTTACCCGCAAGCTGGGCGCCGGGCGCCGCCGCGGGGGCCATTGAACGGTCCCTGCACGCGATCCTCGCGCCCGCTTGCCGAACCGTTGATCGTTCATGGACGATGCCGTCCGTAGTGTCACCTGCAAGGAGTCTTCGATGCGTCTGTCCTTTGCCATCCTGCCGTTGTCCGCCGCCGTGCTGCTGTCTGCCTGTGGCAGCGCACCGAAGAAGGCCGAGCCCACCCCGCCGCCGCCGACCGTGGTCAGTGCCGCCAAGCAGGCGGAGGCCAACCTGTCGACGGCCTCGGCCAGCATCGTCAGTGGCCGCATCGCGCTGATGGTGGAGCCTGGTGGCATCCACATCACCGGGCTGATCGGTGGCCTGCAGCCGATGCAGCAGGCCGGTTTCCACATCCACGAGCGTGGCGACTGCAGCGCGGTGGATGCCAGCAGCGCCGGCAACCACTTCAACCCCGGTGGCGCCGCGCATGGTCGCGCCGGCACCGGCAAGCACCACCTGGGCGACATGGACAACCTGCGTGCCGACGCCCAGGGCCGCGCCAACGTCGATATCCACCTCAAGGGCGTTACCCTTGGCGGAGGCGCCGCCACCGATATCGCCGGACGTGCACTGGTCGTGCATGCCAACGCCGACGACTATCGCAGCCAGCCCGCCGGCAATGCCGGCGTCCGCATCGCCTGTGGCGTGATCCGGGTCGTCCGCTGATCACCGCAGGCTTCATCCAGGGAGAGATTCCAATGCGTCTGATCCACACTTCACTGTTTGCGGCCATCGCCGCGCTGGGCCTGGCGGCCTGCGGCCAGCAGCCGGCCGCTCCGCAGACTGAAACCCCGCCGGCCGCCCCGGCCGAGGGCGCCACCACCGAACCGGCCGCAGCCCCGGCACCCGCTGCCGCCCCGGCGGCCGATGCCTCGGCCACCGCCGAGCTGGCACCGACCCAGGGCAACGAGGCCAAGGGCAGCGTTACCTTCAAGGTGGTCGACGGCAAGGTCCACGTGACCGGCCAGATCACCGGCCTGAAGCCGGGCAGCGAGCACGGCTTCCACATCCACGAAAAGGGCGACTGCAGCGCGCCGGACGGCATGAGCGCCGGCGGTCACTTCAACCCGGGCCACCAGGATCACGGCAACGTCGCCACCGATCCGCACCACGGCGGCGACATGCCCAACATCAAGGCCGACGACAAGGGCGTGGCCACCATCGACGGCCCGGTGTCGAGCAACGTCAACATCGGCAAGGGTGATGACTTCGACATCATCGGCCGCGGCCTGATCGTCCACGCCGATGCGGACGACTACAAGACCCAGCCGACCGGCAACGCCGGCGCGCGCCTGGCCTGCGCGGTGATCCAGAAGGCGCCGTAAGCGCGGTCCTGCTGGAAATGGAAAACGCCGGCGCAAGCCGGCGTTTTTCTTGATCGGTAGTGCCGGCCGCTGGCCGGCATTCGCAGATATGAGGGTTGCCGGCCAGCGGCCGGCACTACCAACAGGCCCCCCCGGATCAGCGCGCCAGCAGCTCGCGCGCGTCCTGCCCGGCCTCGCAATGCACGAACAGCACCGGCACGCCGTGTGCTTCCAGTACCGCAGCCATCTGCCGCTGGCGCATCAGGAACTGCTCGTAGATGCCCTTCAGGCGGTCGCAGTCGTTGTTGCCGTGGTTGTAGTGGGCGCACCAGCCGGCCGGATCGAACAGCGCCATGCGTGCTTCGCCGTGGGTATAGCGCAGCAGCGGCTCGGGCGCGGCGTTGAGCCACTCGTCCTCGCCCGGGGCCATGATCGCGGTCTCGATCAGCGGCCACAGCGCCGCCAGGCCCTGGTTGTCGTACTGCATCGACATCATCGCGGCCAGGTCGTTCACGGTGAAATAGCGCGCGTGCTCGATGCGGGCACCGAAGCTGTTCTGCGCCATCAACGCGGTGTCGGCATGCGCCATGCCGTTGGCCAGCAGTGTCTCTTCCAGCGCATTGGCCACTGCATTGGTGGTGGCCACATCGCTGCCGGTCAGCAGGAACGGCACCACGCGCAGTCCACCGCCCACCAGGCTGGCATCGGCCTGGAACGGCAGCGGCACGTCACCCTCGGCATCGGTACCAAAGGCCAGCAGGCGCGGGCCCTGGTTGCGGCCCGGGGCACGCATCTGCAGTTCTTCCAGGCGGCGATGGATCGGCCAGCCCGGGCGCAGTACTTCGGCCGGGTCGAAATGGGCGGCGGCGAACACCAGGTCCAGCTCGGCCACCTGCGGCACCAGCTTGGAAAGGTCACGGCCGACGCGTTCGGCCAGTTCACCGGCCTGTTCAGCGCTGAGCACCGCCTGGCGGGGGATTTCGCCGCCGGCCAGTTCCAGGGCCAGCACGCCAAGGGCATTCATCGCGGGGTCGGGTTTGCTCATGGTTCCACGGTTGGCCCATCACAGGGCGGCAGCTACACTTGGCTCCATTATGCCTGCTCCGTCGTGCAGGCCATGTTGCAGACACCCTCATCCATGCCAGGTATCTCCATGCCCAACGCTCGTCCCGTCGCCATCCTCGGTGGCGTCCGCATTCCGTTCTGCCGCCAGAACACCGCGTATTCGGATGTCGGCAACCTCGGCATGTCGGTCCGTACGCTGGGCGCGCTGGTCGAACGTTTCGGCCTGCATGGCCAGCAACTGGGCGAAGTGGCGATGGGTGCGGTGATCAAGCACTCCAGCGACTGGAACCTGGGCCGCGAAGCCACGCTGTCTTCCGGCCTGTCGCCGTTGACCCCGGGCATCACCCTGCAGCGCGCCTGTGGCACCTCGCTGGACAGCATCATCACCGTCGCCAACAAGATCGCGCTGGGCCAGATTGAGTCGGGCATCGGAGGCGGTTCGGACACCACCTCCGACGTGCCGATCGTCTATGGCAAGAAGCTGCGCGCGCGCCTGCTGGCTGCCAACCGTGCCAAGAGCACCGGCGACAAGATCCGTGCGCTTACCGCCGGCTTCAAGTTCTCCGAGCTCAAGCCCGAGTTCCCGGGCGTGGCCGAGCCGCGCACCGGCAAGAGCATGGGCGACCACTGCGAGGACATGGCCAAGGAGTGGAACATCTCGCGCGACTCGCAGGACGAGTGGGCGGTGTCGTCGCACAAGAAGCTGGCCGCAGCCTATGAGCGCGGCTTCTTCAACGACCTGATCGCACCGTTCCGTGGCGTAGAGCGTGACAACATCCTGCGCCCGGATACCTCGCTGGAAAAGCTGGCGACGCTGAAGCCGGCGTTCGACAAGGTCTCCGGCCGCGGCACGCTGACCGCCGCCAACTCCACCCCGCTGACCGACGGCGCCGCCGCCGTGCTGCTGGCCAGCGAAGAGTGGGCGCGTGCGCACGGCCATGAGCCTCAGGCCTATCTGCGCGATGCGCATGTCTCTGCGGTGGACTTCGTGCATGGCGAAGGCCTGCTGATGGCACCGACCGTGGCCGTGCCGGAGATGCTCAAGCGCAACGGCCTGACCCTGCAGGACTTCGACATCTACGAGATCCACGAAGCCTTCGCCGCGCAGGTGCTGTGCACCCTGCGCGCGTGGGAGAGCGAGGATTACTGCCGCAACCGCCTGGGCCTGGACGCGCCGATGGGCCGCATCGATCCGGACAAGATCAACCTGCTGGGCTCGTCGCTGGCTACCGGCCACCCGTTCGCGGCCACGGGCGCACGCGTGATCGCCACTGCCGCCAAGCAGCTGGCCGAGCGCGGCGGTGGCCGTGCGCTGGTGTCGATCTGCACCGCCGGCGGCATGGGCGTGGTGGCGATCGTCGAACGCTGATCGCTGCGACCGCGCGCCAACCAAGGTTGGCGACTACCGGGTTCCACAGATGAAAACGCCGCCCGATGGGCGGCGTTTTTTCTTGCTCCGGTGGGTGCCGACCGTTGGTCGGCACACCTCAGCCATGCTTACGGCAACCGCGGATTACCGAATTCGTCGCGCTCTTCGTTGGCGTCATACACCGGCGGCTGCACCGTAACCGGCTGCTCTTCCACAGTGGCACGCAGCGGCGCTTCGCTGCCGCGCACCAGTTCCACGCTGTCCTCGCCGCGCTGCAGGCGCAGCGCATTGGCCAGGCACTGCGCGGCCAGCGCGTGCTCGCCACGCTGCGCGAACAGTTCGCCCAGCGCTTCCCACGCCGGTGCACCCGCGCCTGCGGCGATGGCTTCGTGCAGGAACGCGTCGGCGGCATCCCACTGCTGCTGGGCCAGGGCCACGCGGCCCTGTGCCAGGCGCAGCGCGGCCGAGTCGTCATGCACGTTGCGCCAGCGCGCCAGATTGCTCTGGCGCGTGGCCAGGCGCTCGGCCGGAAGGCGACCATACAGCGTCACCAGTTCGTCGTCCCAGCGATGGTCCAGCGCCTGTTCCAGCGCCAGCAATGCAGGCTCATCCCAGTTCAGTGCCACCGCACGGCTGGCATAGGCACCCACCACGTCCGGGGTCGGTCGCAGTGCCTTCGGCGTGGCTTCCCATTGCGCGGCCAGCGCATTGACGTCGGCCGCTTCCAGCAGCGCCTGTGCGGCCAGGCGCGCTTCCAGCTCGCTGTTCGCGTCGGCCGGCAGCACCTTGCTCTGGCGCAGCGCACCCAGCTGGCCATACGCCTCGTGGGCGCGGCCGGCCTGTGCCAGCGCTTCGGTACGCAGCCACAGGCCACGCGGCGGAAGCGGCTGGATCGCCGCTACGTCCAGGGCATTGATCGCATCCACCGGCAAATCGCGTGCCAGCAGCTGCTCGGCGCGCAGCAGCGCCTGCAGGGTGGCATCGCTCTCGCCCAGGCGCTGCAGCAGCGCCTCACCAGCCGGGCCATCGGCACGTGCCTGCGCGCTGCGCACAGCGTTGGCCAGCGCCACCGCGCTCACTTCCGGGTCCTTGGCGGCACCGTCCAGCAGCTTCTCGGCACGCTGCCACTGGCCGTGCTCATAGGCCTGCAGGCCGTCGATCAGGCGCACCCGGCCCTGCTTGCGGCGGTAGCGGCCCCAGGCACGGAACGGTGCGGCAATCAGGCTCCACAGCAGCCACAGCACCAGCACCGCGATCACTGTCAGCAGCGCCACCTTCGGCAGGTTGCTGTGGTAGTCGTAGCCGCCGTAGCGAAGGGTCACTTCGCCGAAGCGGTTCAGGTCATCGGCGCCGAGCCATTGCGCGGCCACCACGCCGATGGCCACGGCCAGCAACAGCACGACCAGGGATTGCAGGGGTTTCATGCGGGCTTACCTCCGGTCGGTCTGGGTGCGCAGTTGTTGCAGGGTGCTGCCAAGAACAGCGTCGCTGGCCTGCAGCGGAAGTTCGCGCAAGGCCTTCAGTTCAGCACGTTGTGCGCGCAGGGCTGGTGAATCCGGCCAGCGCCGCTGTGCCCAGTGCTCCACGCGGTCCAATGCGGTATTGCGGCCCGCGCGGTCGCCGCGCTCGATGGCGGCACGTGCCAATGTCAGTTCCAGCTGCAGCGCGTCGTCGGCATTGCGCTGTTCGGCGGCGGTCAGCGGGCCGTTCTGGCGGCTCGGGGTGATGTCCACGAACGGTGCCAGTGTTGCCTGCCACCAGGGTTTGGCGGTGCTGCTGCCGGTCGTGCCGGTGATCTGCGAGGGCAGGCCCTGCAGCGCCCGGCCCACAGCATCCAGGCGCTGCAGCGACTGCACGCGCGGGCCGCTGCCGAGCGCATCCAGTGCCTCGCGCTCCTGAACCAGCGCCTGGCGCAGGTTCAGGCCATCAGTGTCGGGCAGTTCGGCCAGTGCCGTCGCGGCCTGGGCGTACAACCGGCGTGCGCCTTCCACATCGTCGGCGTAGTTCAGGCGCTGCGCGGCCTGGGTCAGCAACAGTTCGGCCTCATCACGCTGTACCGCCTGGCGGCCCTGGTTGGCGCTGTCGGCCAGCTTGGCCAGGTTCTCTTCCAGCAATGCGCTGCGCTGGGAAAGGCCCAGCATCTCGTCGCGCAGCACGCGGTTGGTGGCGGCCGCGTCCTGCAGGCGCTGGCTGCTCGCGCGCTGGTCACGGCGAAGTGCATCCAGCGTGGCCTCCAGGCCCTGCAGCTGCACGGCGGTGGTCTGTGCCTGCGCTGCCTGTTCGTTCTGCTGCTGTTGCCAGACGTACCAGCCGGCATAGCCGCCCACGCCAAGCACGACCACACCGGCCAACGGCAGCAGCCAGCGCACGGGTCGACGGGGCGGGGAAACGGGCGGAGTGTCGTTCATCGGGCTTCCTTGTCGGCAACGTCGCCGGTCGGGGGCCGGCAGGCCGCGTTGTGCACAGCATCACTGTTGCCGACGACAGCGGCAAGCGTGACCCACGTCCCTGTTCAGGTCGCTGCCGGGACGGTGAGCGTGGCGTGTGCGGCCGCCACCAGCTGTGCGCTGGTGGGGCCGGCCGCGCGCACGACGTGCTGCAGGCCCAGTGCCCGGGCCTGTTCGCTGAGGCGATCACTGGCCACCACGGCGGTCGCGTGCACCTGCACGCGCTGCTGCAATGCCGGCGGAAGCTGCTGCCAGAAATGCTGCAGCGCCTCGCCACTGCTCACGGCCAGCACCCACGGCTGTGCTGAATGCGCCAATCGAGCCAGCGCACGGGGCGGCAGGCGCAACAGGCGACGCTGGTAGACGTCGGCACGTTCGATCGTGGCGCCCGCCGCCTGCAACTGCGCGGCAATCAGGCCACGCCCGCCGGGCGCGGTCACCAGGCCGATGCGCAGGCCCTGTACGTCGGCCAGCACCGGCAGCGCCAGCAGGCCTTCGCTGTCCATCCGCTGCGGCGCGTGCACCTCGGTGATGCCGTGTGCCTGCAATGCGCGCGCAGTGCCTTCGCCCACGGTCAGCCACGGGCTGCGCTGCGCTTCGGCCAGCGGCAGCAGGGACGCGGCGGCGGCAACGGCGGCCGGGCTGGTGAACACCACCCGATCGCAGTTCAGCGCGCGTTGCAGCTGGCGCACCACAGGCGTGCCGTGCAGGCGCTGCAGGCGCCAGGGCGAAAGGGCCAGTACATCCCCGCCCAGCCCAGCAACGGCGCGGCGCAGCGCCGCGTTCTGGCCCTGCGGGCGCAGCGAGATCAGGGTCCAGCGCGCGCCGGAACGGGTGGCGCCAGTGGGTATCGTATGGTCGACCATTGCCTGCATTATGCGGGCCCTTCGTTGTCGTGGTCGCTGCTCCGATGTCCGTTGATGCCCTGACTTCCTCGTTGGCCGCCCTGCAGGACGTGCTGGACTGCATGCCGGCGGTGCGCGCCATGCAGATCCAGCTCGATGGTTATGCCGACGGCGTGCTGCGCATCACCGCGCCGCTGGCTGCCAACGTCAACGACAAGGGCAACGCCTTCGGCGGCAGCCTGGCCTCGGTGCTGACCCTGTCCGGCTGGGCGCTGGTCAGCCTGCGCCTGCGCCTGGCCGGCCATGATGCCGAGGTCTATGTGGCCGACAGCAACCTGCGCTACCTGGCGCCGGTCTATGAAGACCTGCACGCCCACGCCGAAGCAGCCGAAGCTACCGGCTGGGATGCCTTCCTGAACACCTTCCGCCAGCGCCGCAAGGCCCGCATCAGCATCATCGCCACCCAGCCCGGTGCCGATGGCAAGCCCGCAGCCGAATTCAGCGGTCGCTTCGTTGCCTTCGCCAAAGGGTAGGATGGCAGGCTGACGTTCCGGGGAAACCACTGATGCGCCGCCTGATCCAGTTCCTGATCTGTTCCCTGCTGCTGGCCAGCGCCGTGGCCTCGGCCGACGACCTCAGCCGCAAGCAGCGCAAGCTGCTGGAAGAGACCCAGATCGCCTACGGGGCGACCATCCGCTGGGGCAGCATGGACGATGCCATCGGCTACCTCGACCCCAAGCTGCGCAAGGAAAAGCCGCCCACCGAGTTCGAGCTCAACCGTTACGCGCAGCTGCGCGTGTCGTCCTACCGCGAGCGCAGCAGCGCCTCGCTGGACGGGGGACTGGTCGAGCGCCGGGTCGAAATCGGGGTGATCAACCAGAACACCCAGGCCGAGCGCACCGTGGTCGTGGTCGAGCGCTGGCGCTGGGACCCGGAAGCCAAGCGCTGGTGGCAGACCGCCGGCCTGCCGGACCTGTGGAAGGGGCAGTGACGGGCCGCGTCCGGCTTGTGCGACAATCGGCGCCCGCTTAATCGACCCGTGACCTGAGTGAATTACGAAGAGTTGCTGGCCTTTGCAGGCCGAAACCCGATGCTGTCCGCGGCCCTGGTCGGCCTGACCGTGGCCATCATCGTCACCGAGATCCGCCGCCTGTTCCGGGGCTTCAAGGGCATCAAGCCCGCCGAACTGACCCAGCTGATGAACGCGGGCGGCACGGTGGTGGTCGACCTGTCGGCCAGCGGTGACTTCGAGAAGGGCCACATCGCCGGCAGCCGCAACGCCCAGGCCAGTGCCTTCGGCCCGGAAAACAAGCTGGTGGCCAATGCCAGGCAGTCGCCGGTGGTGCTGGTCTGCCGCAGCGGCAACGCCTCGGAAACCGCCGCCAAGGCGCTGAAGAAGGCCGGCTTCGAGAAGGTCTACGTGCTCGACGGCGGCATTCCCGCCTGGCAGCAGGCCGAACTGCCGCTGGTCAAGGGCCGCAACTGATTGTCGCAGGTGGCGGATCCGGCCTTGTATGGGCCTGATCCCGCCCCCATCGCAGTAGTTCGACCATCGTTTTCATTGCATTCACCTGGAGTTACTGGAAATGTCCGAAGAGATCACCAACGGCGCCGCTGCGCCGGTCGATGCCGCCACCGGCCCCGCTTTCACCGTCGAGAAGATCTACGTCAAGGACGTCTCCTTCGAGTCGCCGAACGCCCCGACCATCTTCAACGACCAGGTGCAGCCGGAGCTGCAGCTGAACCTGAACCAGCAGGTGCAGCGCCTGGGTGAGAACGCCTTCGAAGTCGTGCTCGCCGTGACCCTGACCTGCCAGGCCGGTGAGCGCACCGCCTACGTGGCCGAAGTGAAGCAGGCCGGCGTGTTCGGCCTGGTCGGCCTGGACCCGCAGTCGATCGACGTGCTGCTCGGCACCCAGTGCCCGAACATCCTGTTCCCGTACGTGCGCCAGCTGATCAGCGACCTGATCCAGGCCGGCGGCTTCCCGCCGTTCTTCCTGCAGCCGATCAACTTCGAAGGCCTGTACGCAGAAACCCTGCGCCAGCGCCAGGAGCAGGGCGACGCACCGTCGCTGGCTGACTCCGAGCCGGCTGGCAACGCCTGATTCCTGCCGCGACGTCACGGATGAGCACTACCGCTGACAAGATCGCCGTGCTGGGCGCCGGTTCCTGGGGAACCGCGCTGGCCAGCCTGCTCGCACGGCACGGTCACCCGACCGTGCTGTGGGGGCGCGACGCTGCCGTGGTCGAGGCCATCGACCAGCGCCACGAGAACCCGCGCTACCTGCCGGGCATCCCGCTGCCGGACAGCCTGCGTGCCACCACCGACCTGGCGTCGGCCGTGGAGGGCGCGGCCTGGATCCTGGTGGTGACCCCGTCGCATGCGTTCGGCGAGACCGTGCGTGCGCTGGCGCCGCTGCGTCCGGCCGGTGCCGGCGTGGCCTGGGCCACCAAGGGCTTCGAACCCGGTTCGGGCCGCTTCCTGCATGAAGTGGCGCGCGAAGTGCTGGGTGAGGACGTGCCGCTGGCCGTCGTCACCGGGCCGTCGTTCGCCAAGGAAGTGACCCAGGGCCTGCCGACCGCGATCACCGTGCACGGCGACGTGCCCGAGTTCGCGCAGACGGTGGCCGAGGCGATGCATGGCCCGGCGTTCCGCGCCTACACCGGCGACGACATGGTCGGTGCCGAGCTGGGCGGCGCAATGAAGAACGTGCTGGCCGTGGCCACCGGCGTGGCCGATGGCATGCAGCTGGGCCTCAACGCCCGTGCCGGCCTGATCACCCGTGGCCTCAACGAGATGCTGCGCCTGGCCGCGGCGATCGGCGCCAAGCCGGAAACGCTGATGGGCCTGGCCGGACTCGGCGACCTGGTGCTGACCTGCACCGGCGACCTGTCGCGCAACCGCCGCCTGGGCCTGGCCCTGGGCCGCGGCCAGACGCTGCAGGATGCCGTGCGCGAAATCGGCCAGGTGGTCGAGTCGGTGCAGACCGCCGACGAGGTGATGCGACAGGCGCGCCGCCATGGCATCGACCTGCCGATCTCCGACCGCGTGCGTGCCGTGCTGCACGGCGAGCAGACGCCGGAAGAAGGCCTGCGCGCATTGCTGGCGCGGGAACAGAAGCCGGAGTATCCGGACACGCTGTTCAAGTGAATCGAAAAGCCCCGGCCACGTGCCGGGGTTTTTTCTGTGCGCGCCCCATCCACGCATGGCGTGGATCTACTGCCGAACCCGCTTCTGGTAGCTGCCAACCTTGGTTCGCGCCCGGCGGCAGCAATCACCGCGCCCGCGGTGGCGCGTTGCTGTTGTCCATGTCCGAGAAGATCAACCACGGCCTGTCGCCCACGCGCTTCAGCGTCAGCGTGAACTTGCCGGTGTCCCCTACGTTGTTGCCGTAGGTGTAGGCACCGATGATGTAGCCGACGTTCCCCTCCGCCGAGTACGCCAGGGCACGCAGCCGCAACGGGCTGCCACCCTGTCCGGCATACGCGCGTTCAATCGCATCGCGCCCGCGCACGGGGGGCTGGTTGCTCTGCAGGATGAAAGCGTCCTCGGCGAACAACCCGGCCAGCGCCTTGGCGTCACCCGCACGCCACGCCTGCTCGTAGTCGCGCAGCACGCGATCCAGCGGCGCGGGCAAGGCTGCATCGGGAAGCGGCTGTGCGGGCTTCGCGCCTTCTGCATCGTGGGCGATGGCCGGCGATGCCAGCAGCAGGGCACTGCAGAAGATCATGGCGAGTCGTGCACGGCGCATGCGTCCGCCTCCAGGCGATGACGAGAAGGTGCGAACGCATCCTAGCGCGCTGCTGGTTAGAATCGCGCCCGCATGGTTGCATGCACCGCAGATCAGACAAGGACACGGAATGAAGATTCGAATCACAGGGATGGCACTGGCGGTCGCACTGCTGGCGGCCTGCGGGCAGGCACCGGCACCGGCACCGACCACCGAAGCACCGGTCGCTACGGCCACGGTGGTCGAGAAGGAACCGTCCGTCGAAGACGGCGTGGACCCCGCGGTGTGGGACAACGAAGGCGAACCGGAAGACCCGAGCGCCGGCGGCGAACTGACCTGCGCGGACAATCCGCTGGCGACCCATTTCTTCACCCTTGTGGGCGGCAACACCGTGGATGACTGCGGCCGCAAGGACCCGAAGGTGCTGGCCGCGTTCAACGCCCTGATGAAGAACACGGCGGCGGCCGAATCCGCCGACAAAGAGATTCCGTCGCTGCGCGAACGCCTGTTGAGCGGGCCCAGCGGGCCTGGCGAACTGGTGGTGCTGCAGGGCGAGCCGTGGTGGTTCTACACCGCCTGCCAGGCCCACGACTGCCCCGGCACCGCGTTGGCGATGCTGTATTCGCCCGATCAGTCGAAGATGGTCGGCCGACTTACCGCGCGCTGTCGTGTGTGGTGGCTGGGCGAACCGACGGCGGAACAACGTAAGCAGATCGAACAGCGCCAGCCACTGCAGGATGCCGCCTTGAAGGAAGACAGCGCGCTCTGCGAGTGATGTGGTGCCGGCGTCACCCGTCCGGCCGCATGCGTGCGTTGGCCTGTGCGTTCATGGCCAGGCACGCCATGATCAGCCCTTCCATCACCCGGTCGCCCACGTACTCGGCCTCCGTGCCGTTCTGGCGCACGCGTTCGGCCGCCAGCAGCAGTTGCAGCGTCACGCGCTGGCTTGCCAGTGCGCAGTCCGCATCGGCCAGCGCCATGCAGCGTCCCGGCATCTGGTGACGCTCCGGCCAGGGCTGGCCGTCGGCGGCCGCGCCTTTGCCGATGCGATGAAGCGTGGCGATGAAGGCATTCGGATCGGCCGCAGGCGCGCGTTCTGACGGCTCACCGGGTTTGGCGGGTGAGTGATGCGGATGCAGGCGAGGGAAGTCCGGAGTGGTCATGGCAGTGCTCCGTGCAGGACAGACGGTAGCCGCCACGCAAAGGTGGCGGGCGGAGACGTGGCTCGAAAACCGGGAGATCACGAACAAGACCGGCAGGCGCAAGGCCTCCACGCTCCGCCCGCCATAGCCGGCAGACGGAATGCCAGCCGGCGCCACGCGGGATGACGCCGGCTGGCAAGCGCAAACAACGTTCGTGATCTAACGGGTTTTCGAGGCCCGGCCACCCATTTTCCGGTGGCCCGCCATCTGTACGCGGGTCGCTGCGCAGTGCCAATCAGAACAGTTGCATTCCACGCTGAAACAAAGACGCTTTCGGCATTTTGGCACGCTGTTAAGCTGCCGCAGATGTAGGCGGCGCAACGGCCGTAGCGGCATGGGGAATATGCGACATGGGTCGAAGTTGATGACGTGGCGTACAGGTGCCGCACCAAGCCGATGACGACAGAGCAGGGCCGAGAACGGCGTCAAACAACGACAGTGTCAGACCGCCGTCCAGTCGATGACGAGAGGCGAGGAGACCTTCCCCGAATCGACATCCGAGCAGTCGGAGTGGTCTCCCAGGAACAGGAATCGATTGCCGCCCGTCACTTCAAAGAGGCGGCTTCCAGTTTCGGCGTACTCGGCCGGTGGCAGGATGGATGAAACCTGCATGGAGCTGAGTCCCGCGGTCTGCATCAGCCTGGCAGCATCCTCGGGCGAGATCAGCTGAGGATCGCTTGGCGTGCCGTAGGCCCAGCCGCAGTAGCCATTGTGGACATAGTAGTGCGACATGTTTTACCGTGAGCCTGGGCGGGGAGCCGAGGCAACACACTAGCGCGATCTATTTGCTCGCGCGCCGTGCACCTTTCTCGTCTTCGTCCTTTGCATCCCCACGGCTCTGCGCGAACTCCGGGAACGTCTTCGCGATCGAATCCTTGTCCGGCAGGATGTAGAACACGCCGCCCTTCTCGAACGTGGATTGCACGATCTGCTCGTAGAACGCAGGCGAGACGTTGATGCAACCGTGGGTGACGCGGTTGTCGTCCGGCGTCGGCGTCGCCAGTCGCTCGGCGCGCTTTTCCTTCGGGCTGCCCGGAGGCAGCGGATGCATCGACACGGCGGAATCGTAGTCCACCCACAGCACGCGCCCGGCATCGTCGGAAGGGCCGTAACCACCGATGAAGCGGCCCGCTGGCGTGGTGCGGTCGTGGCCGGGAATCGCGCTGAGTGCGAGCTTGGCGACGCCGGGTGCGGAGTGATCGCCGATGGCCGAACCGAACAGCGCCGGTGCTGCACCGCGCAGCTTGCCGTCGCCGCTGAAGACCAGAACCTGGGCGGCCGCCTTGTCCATGATCGCGAACGGATAGCCCTGGTTGTCCTTGCTGGCGACGACCCAGCCAGCCAGCTCGATCACCGTCTCGGACACGCTCTGGTCGGGCGGAAGTTCATCAACGGCGGCCACCGGTGGTGCAGGTGCGTCCTTGTCCCTGGCGTTGGCTACGCCGCTGCACGCAACGGCCAGTGCCATGGCCAGTGCGGCATGGAGGGCGCGGCGTGCAGGGGAGGAGGAAGTACGAATGGGACGGCTCCTTGCAATGCAATCGTGGGTGGAAGGATGCCAGTGGCCGGCGAAGGCCACTGGGTCCCGATACACCCGATACAGAAGTGGATCAATTCAAACGGTGAGGGAGCGATTACCCGCGCGGCTTGCGGCCGGCAGGTGCCCTTTCAAGCTGCTGCACGCGACCTTCGATCTGGTCCAGACGCTGGTTGGCCTGCTGTGCCGACTGGTTGGCGGACTCCGCGCTCTGCGCAGCACCCTGCACCTTGACGTCGAGCTGATCGAGACGCGAGTTGATGGTTGCAAACTCGTTCTTGTAAGAGGCGCAGGCGCCAAGGCTCACGGTAGCGATGAGCGCTACAGCAAGTGCGCGGGCCGTCTTCATGTGTTGCGGGTTCAGGTTCATTGCACTCCCTCCTTCGTCTGGGGAAGCTGGAATATAGCGGCGTTTGTTCCCGCTGCTACCAAGCGCTTTCAGCTGGAATTTGAATACGTGGATGCACTGTGAAGCCCGCTTCTGACCCTGCATTAACAAGCGGGATCAGGCGAGCTGATCTGCGTCGGCGGAGCGCCTTGCGCCTGTTCAAGATCGCCAATTCATCAGTATGAAGCCGCTGTCACGGCAACTGCTTTTCGACGCCATTTACAGCGGTGCAGGCAGGCTTCCATCCACTCGCCTCGAACACGCTCGCGGCGGTGTCGGGGCGCACATCCAGCAGCGTGGCGATGGCCCTGGTCCTGTCTGGCGCGCGGGAAACATAGTCGCGGGCGATGCGGTAGCCGACCCAGTATCCGAGATCTCCGCGTCGTGCTTCATCGCCGGGGCCGTTGTACAGCCACTCCGAAAGATCGGTGCCTGCACTGTCCTGTACGAACGCGCGCTCCAGCGCACATTCGCGGCCTTGCGTCCAACGATGCAGATGCGCGTTGGCCGGTTGCCCCGAGATCAGTTCGCCCACGTACTCGGCGCCGCCTTCAAGCAACGTCTGATAGAGCAGGGTGGGCTGCATGACATCGACGCTCGCACCGGGCTGTTGCACGTGCACGTACTCATGGGCGATCAGGTGCACGAAACGATCGCCGACATCGGGCTGCATCCAGTCGGCGTTGCACAGTGCTTCCAGTCCGATCACCACACCATCCTTGGTGGTGACGCCGCCGCTGTTGCCCCGCCCGACCAGTACGGTGACCGGAGGAAAACGTGCGGAGGGGAGCAGCGTGCCCAACCGATCGAGTGCGTCGGCAACCCGCGCGCGGATCGCCGGCAATGCCGCTGCACAGGTCCGCGCCCTGGCGAACAATGCCGGCTTCTCCTGGATGGTCCTGGCCAAACGCTCCATTGAACCGATGCGGCTATCGGTGAAGCTGCGCAATGCATCCGTGCCGGTGTCCAGATAGCCGCGCTGCAGATCTTCGGCACTCGGTTTTCCTCCACTGGCATCCAGCACGCTGAAGAATCGCGTGACATCGTCTGTCTGAACCACGATGCGCGCAGAAGGTTGGGCGCGCTCGGCGGCGCTGGCTGGCAGCTGCATCATCGGCAGGACGACCAGCAGCACCCGCACTGCGCGGCGCGCATGGGGCGGAAACAGCAGTGACGCGGCGAACGCGTGCGGCATGTGGAGTTCCCTGAACGCCAGCCTTATTTATACACCAGTCAGTTCAATATTCAGGGTTGATTAGACCCCCTAACGGATAATTCACACCTGTCGACCGCCTCCTCTCTCTCCCCCTCCCGGGAGGCGGCCGACGAAACCAAAATAATTAAAGGTGTGTCCCGATGAACAAGAATTCGCTGCTCGCCCTGGGTCTTCTGGCTGCTCTGCCGTTCGCTGCATCGGCAACCGACGGCCTGTCGTACAACTACGTTGAAGGCGGCTACGTGAACACCGATGCCAAGGGCGGCGACGCCGATGGCTGGAAGGTGAAGGGTTCCGTGGCGGTGCACCCGAACTTCCACATCTTCGGCGACTACAGCGCGCAGGAGACCGACAAGTTCAAGAATGACGTCGACCAGTGGCGCATCGGTGCCGGCTACAACTACGGCATCGCACCGAACACCGACCTGGTGGCCCGCGTCGCGTACCAGAAGTTCGACATGAAGCACGGCCTCGACTTCAACGGCTACTCGACCGAAGTCGGCGTGCGCACCGCGTTCAACCCGTACGTGGAAGGCTACGTGATGGCCGGCTACGAGGACTACACCAAGAAGCACGGCATCAACCCGGACGGCGAGTTCTACGGCCGCGTCGGCGCCACCGCCAAGTTCAACCAGAACTGGGGCCTGAGTGGCGAAGTGAAGCTGGCCAAGGCCGGCGACCGCGAGTGGTTCGTGGGCCCGCGCTTCACCTGGTAACAAACGCCTGTCGTTAGTGCGTGTTGTGCTGGCGTGTGACTCTCTCTCTCTCCCACACGCCAACCGAAGCCCGGCCTCGCGCCGGGCTTCACTTTTATGGGCCGCGTGGCGCGACAATGCGGCATGCGCGACCCTTCCTCTCTCGCAGGTACCGGCACGGCCTACCAGGAGCATCTGGCACCTGCCCCGCTGCGTGGCCGCTTCGGCCAGCTGTGGCAGAGCCAGCTTCCTGACGATGCTGATGGGCACATCACCGTGCTGCCCGATGGCTGCGTGGATATCCTCTGGCGCGACGGTGCGCTGTTCGTCGTCGGCCCTGACCGGGTAGCCGCACATCCGATGCTGGCACCGGGCGCGCAGGTGCTGGGTGCGCGCTTCCGGCCAGGGCAGGCGCTGGCCGCGCTGGGCCTGCCGTTGGCCGAGATCATCGGCCAGGCGGTGCCGTTGGCTGATCTCAAGGGTCGATGGGCGGTAGAGGCCGCGGCTTCCATCGGCGACACCGCGCCTGCGCAGCGCCTGCAGCGGATGGCGCACTGCCTGCAGTCGCACCTCGGGGGCGCGGCGCCCGACAGCCGGTCACAGCGGGCGCACGTCCTGTTCCAGGCGCTTGCCAGCGGGCATGCCACGCTGGATGAGCTCGCGGCACGCCTGAGCCTGAGCCCGCGCAGCCTGCGGCGCTTCAGCCAGTCGCAGTTCGGCTACGGGGCCAAGACGCTGGAGCGGATCCTGCGCTTGCAACGCTTCCTGCGGCACAGCCGCGCGCTGCCGCAGCACTCGTTGGCAATGCTGGCCGCCGATGCCGGCTATGCCGACCAGGCCCATCTCAGCCGTGAGGCGCGAGAGCTTGCCAGCATGACCGCACGGCAGCTCCGCGTGGAATGGGGGCGATGATGGCCGTTTCGTTCAAGACCGGCGTGCCGCGCTGACCGAAGCTGGGGTTCCAACCACGGAGCCACCCCATGAGCCATGCCGCTACCCACGATGCCGAACGCTGCATCGACAACATCGAATTCAACGTCGCCGACATCGCCCGCTGCAAACGCTTCTACGGCGAGGTGTTTGGCTGGAACTTCACCGACTATGGCCCGGCCTACACCGAGTTCGACGATGGCCGCCTGAAAGGTGGCTTCGTGGCCGACGCACCGGTGCGCGCGCACGGCGGTCCGCTGGTGATCCTGTACTGCGCGGACCTGGCTGGTGCACAGCAGCGCGTGGTTGCCGCCGGTGGCGAGGTGGTGCAGGCGGTGTTCGCCTTCCCCGGTGGCCGCCGCTTCCATTTCCGCGATCTGGATGGCTATGAGCTGGCGGTCTGGAGTGACGTGGACTGAGGTCTTCCGACCTTTATCGGTGGACGGAACGAGAACCGCTCCGTCCCCGGTCAGGCGGTTCCGCTATGATCGCCGGCACATCGCCGTCGGCGATGCACCCGTCTGAAGCCAGCAGGAACTGCCGTGAATTCCCAGCCCGCACCGATCACCGCCCTCAATCACACGCTCGACAACGAGCCGCAGCAGATCACTGCGCCGCTCACCCATTCGGCGGCGTTCCTGGTGCTGAAGGTGAAGGATGACGAGGCGTCGATCGCCAAGGCGCGCGAGGTGCTGGCCAGCACCGATGATCTGATCAAGAACACCGCCATCCGTGAGATCGAGCGCACTTTCACCTGCAACGTGGCCATCGGCCACCGCGTGTGGCAGCCGCTGGTGGGCACCACGCCGCCGCGTGAGCTGCAGCCGTTCCGCGAGATCAAGGGCGCGACCCACACGGCCGTGTCCACACCGGGTGACCTGCTGTACCACATCCGTGCGCGCACCATGGACCTGATCGTGGCGTTCGAGCGCAACCTGCTGATGGCGTTCGGCGATGCGGTGGAAACGGTCGATGACGTGGCCGGCTTCCGCTATTTCGATGGCCGCGACCTGCTCGATTTCGTCGACGGCACCGCCAACCCGGAAGGGCTGTCGCTGCCGGAAGCCACCATCGTGGGCGAGGAAGACCCGGAGCATGCCGGTGGCAGCTACGTGGTGGTGCAGAAGTACCTGCACAATCTTGATGCCTGGCGCGCTCAGAAGACCGAGGCGCAGGAAGCGATCATCGGCCGCACCAAGCACGACAACATCGAGCTGGATGATGCGCCGGCCGATGCGCAGAAATCGCACAAGACGCTGTGCACCATCGAGGATGCCGACGGCGAGCACGAGATCCTGCGCGACAACATGCCGTTCGCCAACCCGGGCCGTGGCGAGTACGGCACCTACTTCATCGGCTACACGCGCCGCCTGTGGGTGATCGAGACGATGCTCGAGCGCATGTTCATCGGCAATCCCGCGCCGCTGCATGACCGCATCCTCGATTTCTCCACCGCCACCACCGGCGTGACCTTCTTCGCGCCCTCGCGCAAGGTGCTGGCCGACCTGGCCGAGTGATCGCGCCCGGCCTGGACCCTCCCCGCCGCCATCTGCCTGTCATCTATGGCGCCGACCATGGCGCGCTGGATGGGAGTGCAGGAGGCAGGCGATGGTCATGGCAGGGAACAGGACCGGCATGCGCCGCTGGTGGCGGCCACTGGCCGCGTTGTTCGGTGCGTTGGCACTGGGGAGTGCCAGCGTTTCCGCGCAGGAAGCTCCTGCGCACTGGATGGCCTACGCCGCCGCCGTGGGGGGGCAGCTGCAGCAGCGCCTGCAGCAGGAGCAGGACCCGCAGGCGCAGCGTGTACTGGAATGGCTGCAGGCACACCCGGACACGCCCACGCCGCTGCCGGTGAGCGTGTGGATCGCGGCGGATGGCCGTATCTCGAAACTGGAATTCGACAGCCTGGGTGACGCCCGGGTCGACGCCGACCTGCGCGCGACGCTGCAGGCCGCGCCGTTGCAGGCGGCGCCGCCGGCCGACATGCGCCAGCCGATGCGGCTGGGCCTGGTACTGGAGCCGAAGTAGATCCACTCGATGCGTGGATACGCCTGGTCGTCAGGCGCGCGCCAACCAAGGTTGGCGACTACCGTAGCCCCCAGCCACGCATGGCGTGGCTCTACTGTGGATGGCCAGCGCACAGCCCGGCCATCCGCATCAACGCACGGGTGCACCCCGCGGCTCGCGCGCGGCTGCGCTCCATGCGCGCAGGCCGAACACGGCCAGGCCGAGGAAGAATACGTACAGCGCGGCGGTCACGTGCAGCGACTTGAACAGGTACGCACCCACGTACACCACGTCCACTGCGATCCACACCCACCAGCAGGCCACGTGGCGACGTGCCTGCCACCATTGCCCGACCAGGCTCAGACCGGTCAGCATCGCATCCAACCACGGCAGGGCAGCGTCGGTGAAGCTGTGCATGGCCGCGCCCAGCGCCACGCCACCGCACACGCCGATGGCCAGATCGCGCAGCAGCTTGCCGCGCGCCAATGGCACGATGCGGATGCTGCCCTCATCGGCGGCATGCTGCCGCCAGTTGATCCAGCCATAGACCAGGAAGCCGCCGAAGATCACCTGCAACAGCGTGTCCGAGTACAGCTTGGCCTCGGCGAACACCAGCCCGTACAGCGTCACCGACAGCAGGCCCACTGGCCATGCAGACAACCGGCGCCGGGCCATCAGCCAGACGCCGAGGATGCTGCACAGCGCGGCGGTCCACTCGAGCATCACGCCGCTCACAGCGCGAACGTCACCGACAGGCGGGCCTGTCGCGGTGCGCCGGGGAACAGGTAGTAATCACCGCCGCTGCTGCCGGTGTCGCGCCAGTAGAAGCGGTTGAACAGGTTGTCCACCGACAGGTTCCAGGTCACCGCGCGTTCGTGCAGGCGATGCTGGAAGCGCAGGCCGGCATCGAACACCGAGTAGTCCGGTGCGCGCACGCCACCGTCGGCGCGTGCCACATTGGCACTGGCATAGCGCCAGCCGCCGGTCACGTCCAGGCCCTGCACGAACGGCAGCGCGTAGGCCACATGCACGCTGGCGCGCACCTTCGGCACGTTCACCAGCTGATGGCCTTCATAGGCCGGGGTGCCGGTGTCGCGCGCGCGCGCCTGCAGCACGCTGGCGCTGGCCACGATCTGCAGCGCGTCGGTCAGCTGCCCGTTGGCGGTCAGCTCCAGGCCGGTGTGGGTCTGCGTGCCTTCCTCGACGAAGGTGTAGCCGACGTCGCTGCTGTCCGGCTTGGCGTACTGGTACGGCTGCGAGATGCGGAACACGGCCGCACCCAGCGTCAGCGCCTCCACCGGCACGTACTTCACGCCCACTTCCAGCTGCCGCGATTGCACCGACGGCAGGAAGGTGTCGGCGTTGCTGGTCCAGAACGGCGCTTCCTGGCCCAGCGAAATGCCGCGCACATAGCTGGCGTAGGCGTTGAGCTGGTCGGTGGCCTTCCACACCACGGCGGTCTGCGGCAGGAAGCGCGACAGGCGGCTGTGCCGCTGTGGGATGCCCCGCTTGTCGTAGGCGCGTTCGTCCAGGCGCACGAAGCGGCCACCGGCCAGCCACTGCCAGTCATCACCGAAGCTCATGCGGTCCAGTGCGAAGAACGCGGTCTGGCCGCTGTCCAGGCGCCGTGCGGAGGGGCCCGGCATCTTCGGCGACGGCTGGAACACCGGCACCTGTGCGTCGTGGATGTTGCTGGTGCCGACGTACTCGTTGACGCTCGGACGCTTGTCCACGGTGCGGCGGAAGTAGTCGGCACCGAGGGTCAGCTGGTGGCCGACGTTGCCGGTCTCGAAGCGGCCGCGCAGCTCGGCACGGGCCTGCTGGTTGCGGCGCGTGTCGTCCGGGCTGCGGTAGTCGTAGACGTCGTAGTCGCCGTTGGGTGCGAAGTAGTTGCCCGGCACGCTGCCGTCGGCGCACTGCGCGGCGTAGTAGCAACCGTAGGCGAAGGCGACGTTGTCATCGATCACCGAGCGGCTGTGGCCGACCGAGACGCGCGATTGCCAGGCATCGTTGAAGTCGTAGGTGTGCAGCGCGGTGATGTTGGTGCTGGCGATATCCACCGGGCGCTGCCACGGCTGGTAGCCGAGCAGGTGCTCGCGGTCGACGCCGCGCGGCAGGTCACGCGCGCCCAGCAGCTGGTAGCCGGACACCGAGCGCTGCGAGCTGGTCTGGTAGTTGGCATCCACTTCCAGCTTGCCGCGCTCGCCGATCAGCCAGTCGGCGGCCAGCGAGTAGAAGTTGCGGCGGCCATCGGCGTGCTCGACGTAGGAATTGCTGGAATCCCATGCGGCATTCAGGCGCAGGCCGAAGCGCGGGGTGATCCAGTGGCCGACATCGACGGCGACGTAGCGCGAGCCTTCCGAATCGGTGCCGAGCGTGGCGGTGCGCACTTCCGCCGGGCGCTTGCCGATGTAGTTGATGATCCCGCCCGGCGCCATCACGCCTGCCGCCAGGCCGGCTTCACCCTTGAGGATCTCCACCGACTGCACGTTCTCCAGCGCCAGGCGTTGCTCGCCGGCGATGGACAGCCCGTTGAAGCGGTAGCCGGTGGCGGCGTCCAGCGCGAAGCCGCGGATGGCGATGTTCTGGTAGTAGCCCACCGGTGCATAGGCATCCCCCAGCGAGGCATCGTTGCTGGCCAGCTCGGACAGCGAACGCACCTGGCGGCGGTCGAGGTAATCGCGCTCGAGCACGTTCACCGAGGCCGGCGTGTCCTTCCAGCTTCCACCACCGAAGGCGTTCACGCGAGAGGTATCGGCCTTCGGTTTGCCAGCCTCCACGCGCACCGCCGCCAGTTCGGTCGGCGAACGATCGGCGCCGGTGGCAGCCGCATCGGGAGCAGCGTCAGCCTCGCTGGCATGCAGCGGCAGCGCGGCGCAGAGGGCGAGGGAGAGCAGGGTGGGGCGCAGGCAGCGGTTCATTCGGTTCGTCTTCGGACAACAAGGGAGACGAAGCGACGGCGCGCAGGTGCACCGGCCCATGACGGGGGTGTGGCTGCGGCTCAAAGCTCCCTACGCCGGTGCAAACCGGATCAGGTTCCAAGGGACTCTCTCAGCCTGGCAGATCCAGGCACCCCCGCTTCAGGTGACCATTTCACTACAAATGGTACGGATTTGCGAGCCGGTGCCCTTCAGGCGGCGGGGCGGTGCGGCGTCAGATCCCTTTCCGAAGGAAGGGGATCTGACCCCGACGGTGTACCAACCGGGTCACGCCGCCGCGTGCAGGGCCTGCAGTAGCGCCTGCCCTGGCCCGGTGCGGAACCATGCCGGGTGCCCCAGCATGAAGGGCTGCCAGGCCACGTCGGCATTCGCGGTCGAGCCGGTGATGCCTTCGAAGTACTCCACTTCGGACAGTGCGAAGTCGAAATGCACCATCGGCAGCAGGTCGGCCAGCAGATGCACGCGTGCTGCCGACAAGGGCAGCACCTCACGGTAGCCGTCGAGCAACGCCAGTGCAATGTCGATGCGCACCGCCTCCATCCCGCGCTCCAGTTCCAGCCACGCCACTGCGTTGCGCTCGATCGCGGTGGCGAGGTCGAACAAGGCGCTGGTGGGTGAAGCCAGGCCGAAATCCAGCACGGTGCTGACCTGCCCGTCGCGCCACAGCAGGTTGGAAACATGCCAATCGTTGTGCGCCCACAGCCGTGGCTCGTCGCGCAGGCGCTCGGCGAGCCCGGCGTGCCACGGCAGCACGTCGCGCTGCAGCTGCGCTTCCCATGGAATGCGCGCGAGATAGCGGGCCAGCCCGGGGCGCGCGTGCAGCTCCGCCTTGATCGCTGCGATCGGATCGTCGGCACGGATCAGATCATCGCGCGCGACCAGCAGATGGGTGCTGCGCTGGGGCGCGTGGTAGCTGGCGGCGGCACGGTGCAGCTGGGCCAGCATGCGGCCCGCCTCGCGGGCCTCTGCGACATCGGTCAGCAACGACCACGACACCGCGTCGCGGTACAGGTCTTCGCCCACGCCGACATCGTGCAGTTCAAACGTCCATTCGCCGTGTTCGATCGCGGTGCGGCCATCGGTGGCCGGCAGCACCTGCACCACCGGTACGCCGGCGGCGGCGAGATGGGCGATGAAATGGTGTTCTTCTTCCAGGCAGGCCGCGCTGCGCACACTGTGGTGGTGGCGCTTGATGAACACCTCGCCGCGCGTGCCGTCGACAATGGCGGCGGCCGACAGCGGCCGCGGGCTGTGCCAGCGCGGTTGGCTGTGCCCGCCCAGCTGCGGGAAACGCGCACTCAGCCACGCAATGTCCGCCGCGCTGATCGGCGGCCAGTCGGCGGCGACCTCATCGTTGTTGAGGCCCTGCACGCGGTGGGAGGAAGACGTCATGCCGCAGTCCGATCGGGAAAGTCACATCCAAGGCTGCGCATTCAACGCCATGCGCGTGGCCAACGCAAACGGGCGGGTCATCGACCCGCCCGTCTCCGCGTCATCGGTGTGTCGGCGCTGCTTACCAGCCGCGATGGCGGCCGCGGTCGTTGTAGTAGCGGTTGTCGTAGTAGCGCTCACGCTGCCAGCGGCGGTCATCGCCACGGTCGTAATAGCCGCTGCGGTAGTAGCCACGGTCGTAACGGCGATCGTAGCGATTGTCGTAGTAGCGGTTGTCGTAATAGCGACGGTCGCGGCGGTCGGACGTGGTCAGGTTGCCGATCGCGCCGCCGGCCACGGCACCGCCGACGGTGGCCGCAGGGTCGCCGTTGGAGAGCAGGTTGCCGGCCACGCCACCGACCACGGCGCCGACCAGGGTGCGCTTGTCCTTCCTCGACATCGCGCTGGCATCGCTGACCACGGCGACACCGGCCACCAGTGCCAGGGCCATCGCCAGACCACGGAAGCTGAGTGCGGAAGTACTGAGCATGTTCGTTCTCCTGTGAGGTGCATGCCACGCTGGGCAGGGAGGGCGCGGGGCGCCCCGGCTGCCGTGGTGTCCACGCTGGCGTTCCAACATTGCCGGAACATTGCCTGGCCTACCGGGCGGCTTGCGCATTCATCTAGCGGCAGGCGGCATGAAGCAAGGCTGAAAGCGGCCTTGGCCGCTCAGCTGGCAGAAAGGGAAAGGGCCGCGCATGGCGCGGCCCCTCCCGGTCTGCAAGGCGCTGCGGGCTCAGATGCCCATGGCCTTCTGTGCCTGGCGGGTCTGTTCCTGCTGCGCGTCCTGCTGCTGGTGCAGCACGTTCGGCGCGCCGTGCACCGCGCCGCTGCTGAGCGCCATGCTCTGTTCGCTGGCGGTGCGGGTTTCCACCGCAACGCGGCTGGCCGCCGGGTCACCGATCGTGCCCTGCACGGCGAACAGGCGCTCACCGTTCGGGCTGGGCACCACCGCGTCGATGCGCTGCAGGCCGGCGGCATGCGCCTCCCTGGTCAACGCCGCTGCGGCGCTTTCCAGCGCGTGGCGGTCCTTGAAGGTGCCCGCCGGCATCCGCTCCAGGCCTTCGGTGGCCTGCAGGTACATCGGATTGCGCGGGTGTCGCTCGTCGTTCAGCAGCGGGCGCTCGCGGGCCTCCTTGATCGCATCCAGCGTCTTCGCACCGACGATGCCGTCGGCGACCAGCCCGTTGTCCTTCTGCAGCTGGCGCACCGCCGCTTCGGTATTGCGGCCGAAGCGGCCGTCCTCGACCAGCGGCTTGCCGTCGGCCCCGGCATAGCCGAGGTGGCCCAGCTGCTCCTGCACCTTGCGTACGCCCTCGCTGTGCGCGCCCGGCTTGTACAGCTCGGCGTGCGGGGTGGCGGCGGCCTTGTGCTCGGCGGCAGGCTTACCCTGGGTCTGCTCGTGCGATTGGGTGCGGTTCTCCAGCAGGTCGCGCGCCTTGGACAACGGGTCCGACGCGAACAGCTTCCAGTTCGGGTGGTCCTTCACCTGCTTGAGGTAGTCCTCCACCGGCATGGTGTGCACGCCCTTGCTGCCGGTGGACTGGCTGATCAGCAGTTTGTCGGTGTTCGGGTCGCGCACCACCATCACGATGTGGTCGATGCCATTCCAGTGCTCGTGGCGGGTCCTGGCCGTATCCAGGCCGATGACCATGCCTTCCTTCAGCGCACCGGGCTTGAGGATGGCGTCGCGCTCGAGCAGTACGCCGGACTGTTCGACGGCCTTGTGCACGATGCCGCCGGAACCGAGGTTGCCCAGGTCGATGCGGTCGGCCTTGCTGAAGACAGCGTGCCCGGCCTTCTGGTTGATCTCGTCCATGGTCCGGTTCTGCAGGGTGCCGACCCAGCCGGAGCAATCGATGTAGCCCTGGTCCACGTTCTTGCCGGTCTTGCCCGGCACGTACAGTGCGTGGCCCGGGATGTTGATGGCGTACTTCACATCGTCGTACTTCACGCCGGCGTCGTAGGCGGCGTGCAGTTCGATGCCCGGCTTCGGCGTGGCGGCAGCCGTTGCGGTCGCCGCCAGCGTGGCTGCAGCAGCGCCCACTGCAGCGGTCTGCGCTGGGGTGGCCGGAGCCTGGGTCTGGGTCTGGCCCGGTGCCACCGCCTGCGGTTCGATGTGCTTTTCCGGGATGCTGATCGCCGCGTACTTGTGGATGTAGTAGCTGGAGAAGGTCCGCGCCAGGTCGCCGTCGTTCATGCCACGCATCTCGGCCAGGGTGTGGCCGGTCAGGGCCTTGGCATCGGAGCCGATCTGGTTGAGCACGTTGCGGCGCATGTTGATCTCTTCGCCATGGCCGTTGCGGACCACGCCGAAGGTGCCGGTGGCGATCGCGGTCTGCACCGAGCCGTAGCCGGCGCTGCCCTGCTGGTGGGCCAGGTACAGGTCCAGGCCGGTCGGCGTGTCGCCGCCGGACAGGTACGGGTGCCCGGTGCGCTCATTGCGGCGCGCCATCGAGCCCAGGTTGTCCTGGTACATCTGCGCGGCGGCTTCGGTGTTGCGGGTCGGGTCGAACTCATGGCCGGTCAGGTGGTACTGGCGGGCCGAGCCGGGCACGAACTGGAACAGGCCCTTGGCCCCGGTCGAGGTGTTGTGGGCGCGCTCGTTGAAGGTGCCGCCGGTCTCGATGTGCGCGAAGCGCATGAAGTCATCGACCGGAATGCCCTTCTGCCGGGCGACCTGCTCGACGATGTCCAGGACTTCCTTTTTGCTGTAGTCATGCTGTGCCATGACGTTTTCCTCGGGGTTGATGGAGCGGCCGATGCCGCGAATCGCCAACCGGACTCATCCGTGAGTCAAGAACATGTCGGTCAACAGGTAACCCGCCTGCGGCGGATGGAAATCAGGGCGCGATGTACTGCTGGGCCTTGCTGTCGAAGCGGTAGCGCACGGTGTCGCCGGCACCCAGCGCGCGGGTCTTGCCCGGGGCTTCGATGGTGGTGCCCTTGAAGGTCACGGTCAGCTGCGGCAGGCCGTTGCCGTCGGCCACGAAGGCCAGTTCGCCGTCGCTGTCGGTGCACGGCATCACGTTGCCGTCGTCGCAGGCCGCGCTGTTGTCTTCCCCGGTGCGCACCGAGCCGACGTAGCGCCAGACCTTGCTGTCCAGGTCGTCCTCGCTGCGCTTGGGGTTGAACAGCAGCAGGGCGTAGCCACTGCTGCTGATGCCGCGGTCGAAGCTGCTGGTCGGCACCGCCAGCAGCAGGCGGCCGTCGGCGGTGCGGTGTTCGATCGGCTTGCGCCGGGTATCGACGTCGTCGGCCTTGTCGTAGGCGCCGAGCGCACCGATGGTCCATTCCTGGCCACGGAACTTCCACGGCTTCTTCGCGTCGCCGCCGGCCAGCACGAAGGTGGCCTCGGCCAGATTGGCGCGGTCGTCGGGACCGGCCGGCTGCTGTTCGCCCGGCTTGCCGTAGTGCTCGCGGGTGTCCCAGGAAAAACCGGTGTAGTAGGTGGTGCCGTCCAGGGTGAAGCTGTGGCCGAACCAGAAGGTCGCCACGCTGCCGTTCTGGACCTCATAGGACGTCGCACCATCGCCATCCACCTGGTAGATGAAATACATCACGGTCGGCGCGTCGGGCGGGGTGACGGCGGCATCGGGAGCGGGGTTCTGCATCGGGGCAACATCCTGTCGGGGCGCTTTGGCAGCCTGCGCAGGCGCAGGCTGGGAGGACGAGGGGGCCGGATCGGCGGCGCTGCAGGCGGCAGCGGAAAGGGAGACGAGCAGGCACGCCGCGAATGCGCGCAGGGGCCGCAACGGCAGGGTCCAACGTAGCTCGGGGGGGGACTGCATGCGCCTCTCCATGGTCAGCGTTGCCGGACCAGACGGCCGGCAGGAAGCCGCACCCCATCCACCAGGGAAGGGAGCGAGGACATGAGCCGGTCGATTCCTTCGACCTCGCATTGAAAACTCATGCCCCTCAATCTTGGCACAGATCCGCAGGCCGTCAAAGGGGGCCGCGGCGGGCGGGGCTGTTATGTGAAGTTCGTCTCAGATCTTGCCGTCACGCAGGTAGTCGAACAATTCGGCGTCACCCTTCAGCCCCAGCTTGAGCATGGCGTCGCCTTTCTGCCGGCTGATGGTGCTGACGCTCTTGTGCAGCTGCAGCGAGATCTCCTTCACCGTCATGCCGGTGCCGAGCAGTCGCAGCACCTCCACTTCGCGTGGTGACAACGGCTTGCCGTCGCCCTCGCGCATGCGCCAGCTGCCGGCCGCGTCCACCCGCTCGCGCAGGCTGCGGCTGATGTAGGGCTGGCCGCGGTAGACCGACTGGATGGCCTGCGGCAGCTCGTCCATCGACGAACTCTTGTCGACCAGGCCGAGCACGCCACTGTCGAGCACCATGCGCAGGATCGCCAGGTTGCTGGAGACGCTGAGCATCAGCACCGGCAGGTCGGGATGGCGGCGGCGGATCATGCCGATCATGGCGAAGCCATCGGCCTGTGGGCTGCCCGGCATGGAGTAGTCGGTGACCAGCAGGTCACAGGGTTGGTTGGCGAGCAGGGTCATCAGCGCCTGCGCACTGTCGGCCTCGCCGACCACGCGGCCCACGCCGCTCGACTCGATGACGGCGCGGGTACCAATACGGACCACGGGGTGATCGTCTGCGATGATGATGCGCAAGCTCATGCTCTAGTATGGCCATCGGGCACGCCGGACCGCGACCATCGCGGTCCCTGGCAGGATTCTAGGAGATCGACGCAGATGCGTAGGTGGGCTGTTCGCGGGCTGCTCCTGCTGCTGGCGGTGCTGGCCCTGCCCGTGGCCCAGGCACAGCCGGCCCCTGGCCTGCTGCCGCTCAGCCCGTTGCAGCGCGAATACCTGGTGGCGCATCCGACCATCGTTGTCGGGCAGTATGACAGTGGCTGGCCCCCCTTCGAGTCCCTCCGTGATGGCGAACAGGTCGGCCTGGGGCCGGACTACCTGTCGCATCTTGCACGCCAGCTCGGCGTGAAGGTCGAGATGCGCCGCTATCCCGACTGGACATCCGTGTTGGATGCGACATGTCGTGGCGAGATCGACGTGGTGATGAATGTCGGTCTCAGTGCCGACCGCACCCGCTGCATGGTCTATACCGCTGCGTATTCCGAAGCGCCACTGGCGCTGGTGGGGCGACCGGCGGACCTTCGTGCGTCCGAGATACCCGACCTGGATGGCCTGCGGGTGGTGATCGAGCAGGATTTCCTGACCGGCCCGCAGGTACGCGCGCGTTTCCCGCGTGCCCGCCAGCTTGTCGCAAACGACACGTTGGCAGCGTTGCAGATGGTCAGAGACGACAAGGCCGATGTCTACATCGGCAATGCCTTCGTCGCCACCGAGCTGATCGCCAGCCGACGCCTGCAGGGCGTGGCGCTGCTGCGACCGAGCGACCTGCCACCCGAACGGCTGCACTTCGGCATTCCCAACGGCAAGCAACCCCTGGCTGAAGCCCTGGACCTGGCGCTGGCTGCCACCAGCCAGGCCCAGCGGGATGCGCTGGCGCAACGCTGGCTGCCCCCTCCGCATTGGTCGGCATCAGCGCAGCTGGCGCTGAGCCAGGCCGAGAAGCGTGTGCTGGAGCAGCCGCTGAAGATCGGTTTCGCCCCGAATGCCGCGCCGCTGTCGTTCACCGGCGAGGATGGCCGGCCCAGTGGCCTGGCCAGCGAGTACCTGCAGCGCTTGATGCAGGCGGGCGCCAACCTGCAGATCGAGAACAGCCACGACTGGTACGAGGTGCGTGAGAAGGCCCGCCGCGGTGAACTGCAGGCGGTGATGGGCATGCCCGCGGATTCGCGCTACCTGGGCCCGGATTGGGTGTTCAGCCAGCCCTTCATCAGCGTGCCGAACGTGATCGTCACCCGGACCGATGGTCCGGCGCTGCTGGGACTGGCCGACCTGCAGGGCAAGCGCGTACTGCTTTCTGATCCGGAGCGCCTGCGCCGCTACGTGCTGCAGCAGGCACCGCAGGCCCGGATCATTGCTGCGCGCAGCGCCGAGCAGGCCCTGCAGCGCCTGCTCGATGGTGAAGCCGATGCCTACGTCGGCAATCTTGCGCTGGTCGATCACCTGCTGCGCAGCCGTTTCCCGGCGCGGCTGCAGGTGGCGGCTCCGGCAGGCTTCAATGACCAGCTGGCATTGGCGGTGGATCGACGACATGCAGCGCTGGCCACTACCTTCGACCGCCTGTTGCTGCAGATGACCCCACGCAAGCGCGAAGCGCTGCGCAGCGCCTGGCTGGCCGTGGAGTACCGCAACGGCGTCAATTGGAACAACGCGCTGCGGTGGGGGATACCAGTGCTGCTGGTGCTGCTGACCGCGATGCTGGTGCATGGTGTCGGCCATTGGCGATTGCGCCGTGAGGTGGCCGGACGCCGCCAGCTGGAGCAGCGCCTGGCCGAGGTGACCGACAATCTGCCTGCGGTGGTGTACCAGGCACGTCGCGATGCCGATGGCACGCTCAGCTTCCCGTTCATTGCCGGCGACCTGCCTGCCTTGTTCGGTATCACCCGGCAGCAGGCCGAACAGGACGCGAGGGTGTTGCTGGAACGCATCGAGGAAGAGGACCGCGCGCACATCCTGCACTCCATCGAGCAGGCCGCGCGCCAGTTCGCCCCATTGATCCTGGAGTTCCGCCTGCGCAGTGATGGGGAGGGCGCGCGCTGGGTGCGCAGCCAGGCCCACCCCTATGCCGCCGAAGAGGGCGCGGTGATCTGGAGTGGTTACTGGGTGGACGTGAGCGAAGCGCGGATGCAGGCCGACGCCCTGACGGCGGCGAAGGCGGAGGCGGAGCAGGCCGCCGAGGCCAAATCACGCTTCCTGGCCACGATGAGCCATGAGATCCGCACGCCGATGAGCGGCGTGCTGGGCATGCTGGAAGTGCTGGCGCATTCCCCGCTGGACAGCGAACAGCAGCGCATTCTTGGCGTGATCGAGGATTCGGCGCAGATGCTGCGGCAGATCCTCGACGACATCCTCGACTACTCGCGGCTGGAAGCGGGCGCAATGCGCCTGGAGCCGGTGCCGCAGCCGCTTCGGCCCCTGCTGGAAAGCGTGTGCCGACTGCTGTCCGCACAGGCCAGTGCGCGTGGCCTGGCGCTGCACGTGCAGATCGACCCACAGCTGGCCCCCGCCCACGAAGTGGATGGGGTGCGACTGCGCCAGATCGTGTTCAACCTGCTCAGCAATGCCATCAAGTTCACCGCACAGGGCGAAGTACGCCTGCAGCTGGAGGTGTTGGGCCCGACCAGCGAAGACGGTGTGCAACCGCTGTGCCTGAGCGTCACCGACACCGGCATCGGCATCGCGCCGGAACAACTGCAGCACCTGTTCGCGCCCTTTGCGCAGGCCGGTGCCTACATCCAGCGTGACCACGGCGGCACGGGTCTGGGCCTGAGCATCTGCCAGCGACTGGTGCAGATGATGCAGGGCGAACTGACCCTGCACAGCACGCTGGGCGAAGGAACCCGCGCCGAAGTGCGGATATCGCTGGTGGAGGCCGGCAGCGAGGACGCGGCGGCGCTGCTGGCCGAGCAGGACCAGACCGCGCTGCTGCCCGCCGCGCTGCGCCAGGCACGGGTGCTGGTGATCGAGGATCACCCGACCAACCAGGCGATGATGGCGTGGCGGCTGCAGCAGCTGGGCGTGCCCCATGTGCTGCTGGGCGATGGCCAGCAGGCGCTGGACCGCTTGTCGACGGAGTCCTTCGATCTGGTCATTACCGACTGCCGCATGCCGGTACTCGACGGGTTCGGCTTCACCCGCCTGCTGCGCGAGCGCGAGGGCCGTACCGGCCAGCCGCGGCTGACGGTGCTGGCGCTGACCGCCAGCGTGCTGGACGACGATGCGCGCCGCTGCCGCGAGGCCGGCATGGACGAGGTGCTGGCCAAACCGCTGTCGCTGTCCACGCTGCGCACCGCGTTGCTGCGTTGGCTGCCGCAGGCACAGGGCCAGTCGTTCGAGGCGCCGGTGCAGGAGGCCGTCGCCGACGACGATGAAGTGCTGCCTGATCTGGCCACCCTGCAGCAACGCTATGGTTCGCGCGCGGTGGCTGAGCAGCTGCGTGACAGCCTGTTGCAGGCCAGCGAAGGCGATCTGGCGGCCGTGCAGCGCGCCGTGCAGGCCGGCGACCGCGAGACCGCGGCGCTGCACCTGCATCGCCAGGCGGGCGGCCTGGGGGCCATCGGGGCAAGGGCACTGGCCGGGCAGGCCAATGCGCTGGTCGAGCGCCTGCAGGATGCGGCGGAGGCCGATCCGGCGCCGTTGTTCGCCGCCGTAACGGCGTTCGTGGTGCGGCTGCAGCAACAGCTGCAGCGCCTGGCTCACTGAGCCGACTGCTGCTGCAGGTAGGCGATCACCAGGGCGCGGCGTTCTGCGCTGGGGAAAGCGTTGTACATGCGCGTGCCCGGCACCAGGTGCGTGGGTGACTGCAGGAAGGTATCCAGGGTCTGCGCGGTCCAGGTGATGTTGGCGCGGCGCATGCCGTCGGAGTAGCCATAGTCGGGCAGGCTGCCGGCGCGGCGTCCGATCACGCCGTGCAGGTTCGGCCCGAAGCGATGGATGCCACCGGGCTGCACGGTGTGGCAGCCGGCACACAGTTCGAACGCGCGCTGCATGGCCTGTTGCTGCGCCTGTTCGGGCGTGGCCGGCACCGCGGGTGGGCGCTGGCAGGCCGTGGCGAGCAGGGCCACGGCAACGGCGATGAGCAGGCGGGAGGCACGCATGGTCGGGCAGGATAGCGGTGCGGTGGAGCGGCCGGGCTGCGACACGCGGTCGCAGCCCGGGGCGATCACATGCCCGAGTAGTTCGGGCCGCCACCGCCCTGCGGCGTCACCCAGACGATGTTCTGGGTCGGATCCTTGATGTCGCAGGTCTTGCAGTGCACGCAGTTCTGCGCGTTGATCTGCAGGCGCGCGCTGTCGGCTTCGCCGACGAATTCGTACACACCGGCCGGGCAATAGCGGGCTTCCGGGCCTGCGTACTCGGCCAGGTTCACCTTCACCGGAATGCTCGGGTCCTTCAGCGTCAGGTGGCTGGGCTGGTTCTCGTCGTGGTTGGTGCTGCTGAGGAACACCGAGCTGAGGCGGTCGAAGGTCAGCACGCCATCCGGCTTCGGGTAGGCGATGCGGGTGTGCTTGGCCGCCGGTTCCAGACAGGCATGGTCCGGCAGCGTGCGGTGCAGGGTCCACGGTGGGTTGCGTACGCCCAGCTTCGGCAGCAGCCACTGCTCCACGCCGGTCATCAGCGTGGCCACGGTCTGGCCCTTCTTGAACCACTGCTTGAAGTTCTTGGCCTGCTGCAGCTCGGTGAACAGCCAGCTGGCTTCGAAGGCCTTCGGGTAGGCGCTCAGTTCATCGTGCTGGCGGTCGGCAGCCAGTGCATCGAACGCGGCATCGGCGCACAGCATGCCGGTCTTGATCGCGGCATGGCTGCCCTTGATGCGGCTGGCGTTGAGGTAGCCGGCTTCGCAGCCGACCAGCGCGCCACCGGGGAACACGGTCTTGGGCAGCGACAGCAGGCCGCCGGCGGTGATCGCACGCGCGCCGTAGCCGATGCGGGTGCCGCCTTCCAGGTGCTTGCGGATGTCCGGATGGGTCTTGAAGCGCTGGAACTCCTCGAACGGGCTCAGCCACGGGTTCCTGTAGTCCAGGCCGACCACGTAGCCGATGGCGACCTTGCCGCCGTCGGCGTGGTACAGGAACGCGCCGCCATAGGTATCGCTGTCCAGCGGCCAACCGGCGGCGTGCACCACCAGGCCCGGCTCATGCTTGGCCGGGTCGATCTGCCACAGTTCCTTGATGCCGATGCCGTAGGCCTGCGGGTCCTTGCCTTCGTCCAGCTTGTAGCGCGCGATCAGCTGGCGGCCGAGGTGGCCGCGTGCGCCTTCGGCGAAGATCGTGTACTTGGCCTGCAGTGCCATGCCGCGCTCGAAGGCCGGGCCGATGCTGCCGTCCTTTTCGATGCCCATGTCGCCGGTGGCCACGCCGATCACTTCACCGTTGTCGCCATACAGCACTTCGGCGGCGGCGAAGCCCGGGAAGATCGCCACTTCCAGCGCCTCGGCCTGCTGCGCCAGCCAGCGGGTCACTTCGCCCAGGCTGATGATGTAGTTGCCTTCGTTGTGGAAGCACTCCGGCAGCAGCGCGTGGGGGGTGCTGCGCGAACCGGTCTCGCTGAGGAACAGGAATTCGTCGCGGGTGACCTTCTGCTTCAGCGGTGCACCGCGCTCGGCCCAGTCCGGGAACAGCTCGGTCAGCGCGCGCGGGTCCATCACCGCACCGGACAGCACGTGCGCGCCCGGCTCGGAGCCCTTCTCCAGCACGCACACCGACAGTTCGCGGCCGGCCTCGACCGCGCGCTGGCGCAGGCGGATCGCGGTGGCCAGGCCGGCGGGGCCGGCGCCGACGATCACCACGTCGAATTCCATTACTTCACGCGGGGGCAGGGCGTTGGCTTCAGCGCTCATCGATTGCATGACTCGTGGGTAGGGCCGGCATCGGGGCCACCGGCGGTGCCTGGGAATCGCGCGTGCAGCCACGAGCGAAACGGTTGTTTGAATGTGTCAGGGTACCGGGCCGCGCGTGATCGAGCTAGATCGCCGATGTTCACGTCATGATTGCTGCGGTGCAGCGTAATGCTCGTGGCCGGGTAGGTGCCAACCTGGGTTGGCACAGTGTTTCACCGCCCGGACCCGCTTCCGTGTGGACCAAGGTCCATACCTACCAGACGCGATGTTTGCGGATGACCGACAATGGCCGGGTCCTGACTGCGTGTGAGTGCCATGGCTTTGCATCCGTACGATCTGTTCGATGTCCGTTCCCTGCTCAACGAGGAAGAGCGCGCGGTGCAGGAGAGCGTCGCCCGCTTCACCAACGAGCGCGTACTGCCGATCATCGGCGATGCCTTTGACCAGGCCCGTTTCCCCTCTGAACTGGTGCCGGAGATCGCCTCGCTGGGCCTGTTGGGCGCCACCCTGCCAGCCGAGTACGGCGGCGGCGACCTGGGGGCGGTCAGCTATGGCCTGATCTGCCAGGAGCTGGAGCGCGGCGATTCGGGCCTGCGCAGCTTCGTCTCGGTGCAGAGCTCGCTGTGCATGTACCCGATCTATGCCTACGGCAGCGAGGAGCAACGCCAGCAGTGGCTGCCGGCGATGGCGCGCGGTGAGCTGATCGGCTGCTTCGGCCTGACCGAGGCACACGGCGGTTCCGATCCGGCCAGCATGAAGACCCGGGCGGTGCGCGACGGCAGCGACTGGCGCATCAGCGGCAGCAAGATGTGGATCACCAGCGGCCCGGTGGCCGACCTGGCCATCGTCTGGGCGCAGACCGAGGACGGCATCCAGGGCTTCGTGCTGGAAAAGGGCATGGCCGGCTTCACCACGCAGGAGATCAAGCACAAGATGAGCCTGCGTGCGTCGCTGACCGGCGCGCTGTTCTTCGACGACGTGCGCGTGCCCGACAGCCACCGCCTGCCGAACGTGAAGGGCCTCAAGGGCCCGCTGGGTTGCCTGACCCAGGCCCGCTACGGCATCAGCTGGGGACCGATCGGTGCCGCCATCGCCTGCCTGGATGAAGCACTGGGCTATGCCAAGGAGCGCGTGCTGTTCGGCCGCCCGCTGGCCGCCACGCAGAGTGCGCAGATCAAGCTGGCCGAAATGGCCCGCCGCATCACCACCGCGCAGCTGTTGGCGCTGCAGCTGGGCCGCCTGAAGGAAGCCGGCCAGCTGCAGCCGCAGCAGGTCAGCCTGGCCAAGTGGAACAACTGCCGCATGGCCATCGACATCGCCCGCGAATGCCGCGATCTGCTGGGCGGCGCGGGTATCACCACCGAGCACGTGGCGATCCGGCATGCGCTGAACCTGGAATCGGTGATCACCTATGAAGGCACCGAGACCGTGCACCAGCTGGTGATCGGCCGCGAACTGACCGGCATCAACGCGTTCTGAAACCTGGTTCTGGTGGGTGCCAACCTTGGTTGGCACATTCCTTCAGCGCCCGACCAGGCATTTGTGCGGACCAAGGTCCGCACCCACCAGAAGCGATCCATAGCCACCAGAAGTTCTCAGCAGTCCCCTGGACCTGTCTTTGGTAGGTGCTGACCTTGGTCGGCACATTCCTTCAGTGCGCGACCGGGCATCGGTGCGGACCAAGGTCCGCACCCACCAGAAGCGGTCCGCACCCACCTGAGGCGGCTATGCCCCGCCAGCAAACCCGTGCTGCCGCCACGCTTCGTACATCACCACGGCGACGGTGTTGGAAAGATTGAGGCTGCGGTTGTCCGGCCGCATCGGCAGGCGCAGGCGGCGGCCATCGGGCAAGGCATCGAGCACGTCCTGCGGCAGGCCGCGGCTTTCCGGGCCGAACAGGAAGGCATCGCCATCTTCAAAGGCCACGCTGTCGTAGCGCACGCTGGCCCGGGTACTGAGTGCGAACAAGCGCTTTGGTGCGATCCGCGCCAGCGCGGTGTCCAGGTCGGGGTGGACCAGCAGGCGCGAGTACTCGTGGTAGTCCAGCCCGGCGCGCTTGAGCTGCTTGTCTTCCAGTGCGAAGCCGAGTGGCTCGACCAGGTGCAGTTGCGCGCCGGTGTTGGCGCAGAGCCGGATCACATTGCCCGTGTTGGGCGGGATTTCCGGTTGGAACAGGATCACGTGGAACTGGGGCGCGGCATTCATCGGCGCAGTGTACCTGCGACGACCGCCGCCTTTACGGCGCACGCCCTGCGCTGGGCAGGGCGGCACCGGTTACGGGCGCAGCAGGACCTGGGCGGTTTCGGTGGCCAGGGCCTGCAGGTCGGCGGCGCTCGGGCGCACCTGCAGGGCCGGCAGGTTGACGATGACCGAGTTGGCGACGTTGGTGGCAGCGGCAGCCAGGGTGGCGGCGTAGCGCTGGGCTTCCAGCTCGGCGGCCAGAGCGACGCGCTGTTCCAGGCTCGGGCGCACCTCCACCGAGGCCAGGGTGGTGATCGGCATCGCGGCGGCGACCGGGGCGGCGACGTAGCCGTTGCGCTCGGCCAGCTGGTCGGCGCTCGGACGCACTTCCACGGTGGCCAGGGTGGGGATGCCGCTGGCCTGTTCCCAGGCCTGCTGGGCCAGCTGGTCGGCGGCCGGGCGGACCTGCACGGTGGACAGGGTCTTGATGGATTCGGAGGCCTGCACCGACGAAACAACCGCGGTGCCGGCGATCAGGGCGATGGCGATGGCAATGGTCTTGGCGTTCATGACGGGGCCTGTTTAGTGTTGGTGATCAGTGGTGTGGTAGTAAGGTAGTACACCGATTCTGGGCTTGCAAGGGAAATTTTCGGTTTCCTGCATTTGTTCAGTCTTCAGTCAGCTTTCGTCTGAAGCCCTTCCTGGCGCAGGAAGTACCAAGCAATCCCCGTGCCAACTTTTAGTTGTTGATTTATAAGGGTTTTATGTTCATGGAAAAGTGTCCGGTGGGCGGACATCTGTCCACTCGATGTGCCGCGGACACTGTCCGGACGCCTTAAGCCGGCGCATGTGACGTTTCAGGAGCGTCCGTGGGCGCCGGGCTGGATGGCCATCGGGGCAAACACCCCCAGTGACTGGCGACCGATTCCTGCCGCTGCCTGCGCAGGCTAGGATCGGGGTTCACCTATGTGACCAAGGATCCGGATATGTCTCTCGCCCTTCGCCCGCGCGCTGCACTGCTGGCCGTCGCCCTCAGCACCGCCCTGGGTACGCTTGCGCCCACCTCTGCGCTTGCCGCCAAGCCGGCGGCACCGGCCAAGGTCGATATCCCGTACGAGCAGTTCACCCTGCCCAACGGCCTGCGCGTGATCGTGCATACCGATCGCAAGGCGCCGATCGTCGCGGTCAACGTCTGGTACCACGTGGGCAGCAAGGATGAGCCGGCCGGCCGCACCGGCTTCGCGCACCTGTTCGAGCACCTGATGTTCCAGAGCAGCGAAAACCACGACGGTGAGTACTTCGAGCCGTTCAAGCAGGTCGGTGCCACCGGCCAGAACGGCACCACCAACACCGACCGCACCAACTACTTCGAGAACGTGCCGACCACCGCGCTGGACATGGCGCTGTGGATGGAATCGGACCGCATGGGCCATCTGGTCGGTGCGATCGACCAGGCCGCGCTGGACGAGCAGCGTGGCGTGGTGCAGAACGAGAAGCGCCAGGGCGAGAACCAGCCCTACGGCCAGGCCTGGGACCAGATCAACAAGGCGCTGTATCCGGTTGGCCACCCGTACCACCACGGCGTGATCGGCTCGATGAACGATCTCAACGCGGCCTCGCTGGACGACGTGAAGACCTGGTTCCGTACCTGGTATGGCCCGAACAACGCGGTGCTGGTGCTGGCCGGTGACATCGATCTGGCCACGGCGAAGGAGAAGGTCGCCAGGTACTTCGGCAGCATCCCCGCTGGCCCGACCATGGCGCAGCCGGCGGTGAACGTGGCCAAGCGCAGTGCGGATACCCGCGAGACGATGACCGACAAGGTGCCGCAGGCGCGCATCTACCGCGCCTGGAACGTGCCGCAGGTCGGCACCGCCGACGTCGACCAGTTGCAGCTGTTCTCCGAAGTGCTGGGTGGCGCCAAGTCCTCGCGGCTGAGCCAGCGCCTGCAGCACCAGGACAAGCTGGTGGACAGCATCGGCTCGGGCCTGTCGACGTCGCAGCTGGGCTCCAACTTCGTGATCGTGGCGACCGTGAAGCAGGGCCAGGACCCGGCCAAGGTCGAGAAGATCATCGACGAGGAACTGGACCGCCTGATCAAGCAGGGCCCGACCGCGGCCGAGCTGGAGCGCGCCAAGACCGGCGCCCGTGCCGGCTTCATCCGTGGCATCGAGCGCATCGGTGGCTTCGGCGGCAAGGCCGATGCGCTGGCCGAGTGCGCGGTGTTCACCGGCGACCCGGGCTGCTTCCGTACCTCGCTGGCCAACATCGAGAAGGCCAATGCCGCTGATCTGAGCCGCCTGGGCGCGCAGTGGCTGGACAAGGGCAGCCACACCCTGGTGATCGCACCGGGTGAGCGCGTGGCGCTGAAGGAAGAGCCGAGCCAGACGCCGAAGCCGTTCACCGTGCCGGCGGTGGACCCGAAGTACAGCACCCTGCCGGAACAGGTGGACCGCAAGGCCGGCGTGCCGCAGACCCGCGAGTTCCCGCAGCTGAAGTTCCCGGCGCTGCAGCGCGCCACGCTGAAGAACGGCACCCAGGTGATCCTGGCCGAACGCCATGAGATTCCGGTGGTGCAGTTCAGCTACCAGTTCCCGGGTGGCTTCAGTGCCGACCAGGGCCGCAAGCCGGGCACCGCCAACTTCACCATGAGCCTGATGACCGAAGGCGCCGGCAAGCTCGGTTCGCTGGCCTTCGCCGATGCCGCCGACGCGCTGGGCGCCAGCCTGGATGCCTCGGCCGGCCTGGATTCGATGAGCGTGGACCTGTCGGCGCTGAAGGAGAATCTGGCACCGTCGCTGGCGCTGTACCGCGACCTGCTGCGCGAACCGCGTTTCGAGCAGGGCGAGATCGACCGGGTCAAGGCGACCTGGATCGCCGGCATCCAGCAGGAGAAGGTGAACCCGGGTGCGGTGGCGATGCGCGTGCTGCCGCCGCTGCTGTACGGCAAGGGCCACCCGTACGCCATTCCGTTCACCGGCAGCGGCGATGAGGCGGCGATCAATGGCCTGACCCGCGAGGACCTGGTCGACTTCCACCACGATTGGCTGCGCCCGCAGAACGGCACCCTGATCGTGGTCGGTGACACCACCCTGGCCGAGATCGTGCCGCTGCTGGACAAGCAGCTGGGCGACTGGAAGGCGACCGGCGAGGCGCCGCAGGTGAAGGCGGCCACCGACGTGGTGTTGCCGAAGGGCCCGCGCGTGTTCCTGATCGACCAGCCGGGTGCGGTGCAGGCCAACCTGTTCGCCGGCCAGGTGGTGCCGCCGTCCAGCGCCGCCAGTTCGACCCGCTTCGATATCGCCAACGGCGTGATCGGTGGTGACTTCACCTCGCGCCTGAACATGAACCTGCGCGAGGACAAGCACTGGTCGTACGGCGCGCGCAGCAGTGCGACCAACTCGGTGGGCCAGCGCCCGTGGATGGCCAGCGCGCCGGTGCAGATCGACAAGGCCGGCCCGGCACTGGCGGAAATGCGCAAGGAAATCGCCGCGTTCGCGGATGGCAGCAAGCCGGCCACCGCTGCCGAGGTCAACCGCATCCGCAACATCCAGACCCTCAGCCTGCCCGGTGCCTACGAGACCGCCAGTGCGGTGGCCGCGACCATCGGTTCGATCGTGCAGTTCAAGCGCCCGGACGACTATGTGCTGCGTCGCAAGGCCGAGATCGAGGCGATGACCCCGGCGCAGGTGCAGCAGGCCGCCGCCGAGATCAAGCCGCAGGCCCTGACCTGGGTGGTGGTGGGTGACCTCAAGCAGACCGAAGCGGCCGTGCGCGCGCTGAACCTGGGCGAGGTGACGGTGATCGACGCCGAAGGCAACCCGGTGAAGAAGTAAGGCACCGCGTCGGGTAGTGCCGGCCGCTGGCCGGCAACCCTGAAGGGGTCGGATCCCTCCCCCGGGAGGGCTCCGACCCCCACCGTGCATTCGGGGTCAGCGCCCCCTGCGGGGATCCGACCCCTACCCGGCTACCCCCGATTCAGGCTGTTCAGGCAGAATCCCTCCATACCCTTCCAGGATCTGCCCATGCGCGTTCTGCTGCTTTCCTCCCTGCTGCTCACCGTCACCGCCTGTACCTGGGTGCCGATCGAACCGGCCGGCAAGGCGACCCGCGTGCTGCCGGCAGGCCCGGTTCCGGCCGGCTGCATCGCCAAGGGCGAGGTGGTGGTCACCGTGAAGAGCAAGGTCGGCTTCTACAACCGCAACCCGCTGCGCGTGCAGGAAGAGCTGGAAACCCTGGCTCGCAACGAGGCCCCGAGCGCCGGCGCCAACGCCGTACAGGCCGCCGCCGCGCCCGCCGATGGCAGCCAGCGCTTCGCCGCTTTCCAGTGCCCGCCGCGCTGAACGCTTCACCATACGGCCAAGCCTGAATTCGTAAAGATGCGGTGAAGGCCCCGGGGGTTATAGAATAGCGCCCCCTTTTGCCTGAGCCTTGGCGCTAACCTCGATGCTCTTCAAGAATGTCTCGATCGCCGGCTTGGCACACGTTGATGCGCCGCATACGCTGACGACCAAGGAAATCAACGAGCGGCTGCAGCCGACGTTGGATCGCCTGGGTATCCGCACCGACGTGCTCGGCGATATCGCCGGCATCCATGCCCGCCGCCTGTGGGACAACGGCGTGCTGGCGTCCGATGCCGCCACCATGGCCGGCCGCAAGGCGCTGGAAGACGCGGGCATCGATGCGACGCAGGTCGGCCTGCTGGTCAACACCTCGGTCAGCCGCGACTACCTGGAGCCGTCCACGGCCTCGATCGTGTCGGGCAACCTCGGCGTCAGCGACGAGTGCATGACCTTCGACGTCGCCAATGCCTGCCTGGCCTTCATCAACGGCATGGATATCGCGGCGCGCATGATCGAGCGCGGCGACATCGACTACGCGCTGGTGGTGGATGGCGAGACCGCCAACCTGGTGTACGAGAAGACCCTGGAGCGCATGACCGCCCCGGACGTCACCGCCGACGACTTCCGCAACGAGCTGGCCGCCCTGACCACTGGTTCGGGCGCCGCCGCGATGGTGATGGCGCGCTCGGAACTGGTGCCGGATGCGCCGCGCTACAAGGGTGGCGTGACCCGTTCGGCCACCGAGTGGAACCAGCTGTGCCTGGGCAACCTGGACCGCATGGTCACCGATACCCGCCTGCTGCTGATCGAAGGCATCAAGCTGGCCCAGAAGACCTTCACCGCCGCCAAGATCGCCTTGGGCTGGGCCGTGGAAGAGCTGGACCAGTTCGTGATCCATCAGGTCAGCCAGCCGCACACCGCTGCGTTCATCAAGAACTTCGGCATCGACCCGAAGAAGGTCATGACCATCTTCGGCGAGCACGGCAACATCGGCCCGGCCTCGGTGCCGATCGTGCTGAGCAAGCTCAAGCAGCTGGGCAAGCTGAAGAAGGGCGATCGCATCGCGCTGCTCGGCATCGGCTCGGGCCTGAACTGCTCAATGGCTGAAGTGGTCTGGTAAAAAAGTCACCGCTGACCTGCTGCGCGATTGCCTGGCCAATCGCTCGCGACGGACAGCGATGATTTTTCCAAGTGTCCAAGGGCCGGTTCTACCGGCCCTTTCTACAGGTGCGATCCGATGTCCCAGCTTCCCGGCTACCCCGCCCACCCGCAGCGCTTCGAGGTCCGCCCCGGCCTGTCGATGAGCTATCTCGACGAAGGCCCGCGCGATGGCGAAGTGGTGGTGATGGTGCACGGCAACCCGTCGTGGAGCTATTACTGGCGCACGCTGGTGGCCGGCCTGTCGGACACGTACCGCTGCATCGTGCCGGACCACATCGGCATGGGCCTGTCGGACAAGCCGGACGATAGCCGCTACGAGTACACCCTGCAGTCGCGCGTGGACGATCTCGACGCGCTGCTGAAGCACCTGGGCATCACCGGTCCGGTGACGCTGGCCGTGCACGACTGGGGCGGCATGATCGGCTTCGGCTGGGCGCTGTCGCACCACGACCAGGTGAAGCGGCTGGTGGTGCTCAACACCGCCGCGTTCCCGATGCCGGCGGCGAAGACGATGCCGTGGCAGATCGCGCTGGGCCGCCACTGGAAGATCGGCGAGTGGATCATCCGCACCTTCAACGCGTTCTCGTCCGGCGCCTCGTGGCTGGGCGTGGAGCGGAAGATGCCGGCCGACGTGCGCCGTGCCTACGTGTCGCCGTACAACAGCTACGCCAACCGCATCAGCACCATCCGTTTCATGCAGGACATCCCGCTGTCGCCGGCCGACAAGGCCTGGTCGCTGCTGGAGCGCGCCGGCAAGGCGCTGCCGTCGTTCGCTGACCGACCGGCTTTCCTCGGCTGGGGCCTGCGCGACTTCGTGTTCGACCAGCACTTCCTGAAGGGCTTCCAGGCGGCGCTGCCGCAGGCCCAGGTGCACGCCTTCGAGGACGCCGGGCACTACGTGCTGGAAGACAAGCAGGACGTGCTGGTGCCGGAGATCCGCGCGTTCCTGGACAAGAACCCGATCTGAAGGGCATGCCGACCAACGGTCGGCACACCGGACAGGTTCATGAGATTGCCGGCCAGCGGCCGGCACTACCCCTATGCCGCGACCGGCGCCTGCGGCGACGGGCTGTTGCCGTTGTCGTCCGGATGATCGTCGTCATTGTCGGCGTCATCGCGCCAGCGCCAGTCGGCCAGTGTCAGCGGATCCAGGCCATAGGCGATGCGCGCCTTGTCGCATTGCGGGCTGGCCTTGCCGTACTCCCACGACGCATCCACCTCACGGCACACGCTGGGCCGGTTGGGGTGGATGGTGCAGCGTGAGTACACGCCGATCTGCGCGTCCAGCGCCACGCAGCGCACCGGCTTGGAATGGGTGCCGCGCATGCACAGGCGGTGCGGGTCCAGCACCTCGGTCAGCTGGTGCGGCACGCCGCCGGGGGTGACCTCGTCTGATTCCATCCAATGGAAGGCCACGCGGTATTGGGTGCAGCAGGCGCCGCAGGTCATGCAGGGATGTTGCATGGGCAAGCCGCCCCGGGCGGCAGTCGGAATCAGGAACGAGGGTGCGGATTTTCCACGAAGTGGGCCGCCGCGCAAGAAATTCCGTAAGCGGCGACAATGAACGGATGAACCGACCCTGCAACATTGCCGCGCGCCTGCCTGAACTGGCGCGTGAACGCCCTGACCAGATCGCCATCCGCTGCCCGGGCCGCCGGGGCGCTGGCAACGGCATGGCCGCCTACGACGTCACCTTGGACTACCGCCAGCTGGACGCCCGCAGTGATGCCATGGCCGCCGGCCTGGCCGGCTATGGGATCGGTCGCGGGGTGCGCACGGTGGTGATGGTGCGGCCGTCGCCGGAGTTCTTCCTGCTGATGTTCGCCCTGTTCAAGCTGGGCGCGGTGCCGGTGCTGGTCGATCCGGGCATCGACAAGCGCGCGCTGAAACAGTGCCTGGACGAGGCACAGCCGCAGGCCTTCATCGGCATTCCGCTGGCGCACGTGGCGCGGCTGGTGCTGCGCTGGGCGCCGTCGGCGACCCATCTGGTCACCGTTGGCCGCCGCCTGGGCTGGGGCGGTACCAGCCTGGCCGCGCTGGAGCGCGCCGGCGCCAAGGGGGGGCCGATGCTGGCCGACACCGATGGCGAGGACATGGCCGCGATCCTGTTCACCAGCGGCTCCACCGGCGTGCCCAAGGGCGTGGTCTACCGCCACCGCCACTTCGTCGGCCAGATCCAGCTGCTGGGCAGCGCGTTCGGCATGGAAGCGGGCGGCGTGGACCTGCCGACCTTCCCGCCGTTTGCCTTGTTCGACCCGGCGCTGGGCCTGACCTCGGTGATCCCGGACATGGACCCGACGCGGCCGGCGCAGGCCGACCCGGCACGCCTGCACGATGCCATCCAGCGCTTCGGCGTCACCCAGCTGTTCGGCTCGCCAGCATTGATGCGGGTGCTGGCCCGGCACGGCCGGCCGCTGCCGACGGTGACCCGGGTGACCTCGGCCGGTGCACCGGTGCCGCCGGACGTGGTCGCCACCATCCGCAGCCTGCTGCCCGCCGATGCGCAGTTCTGGACCCCGTATGGCGCCACCGAGTGCCTGCCGGTGGCGGTGGTGGAGGGGCGCGAGCTGGAGCGTACCCGCGCGGCCACCGAGGCCGGCGCCGGCACCTGCGTGGGCAACGTGGTGGAACCGAACGAGGTACGCATCATCGCCATCGATGACGCACCGTTGGCCGACTGGTCGCAGGCACGTGTGCTGGCCACCGGCGAGGTGGGCGAGATCACCGTGGCCGGGCCGACCGCCACCGACAGTTACTTCAACCGCCCGCAGGCCACCGCCGCCGCGAAGATCCGCGAGACGCTGGCCGATGGCAGCACCCGCATCGTCCACCGCATGGGTGACGTGGGCTACTTCGATGCGCAGGGTCGCCTGTGGTTCTGCGGTCGCAAGACCCATCGCGTGGAAACCGCACAGGGACCGCTGTACACCGAACAGGTCGAGCCGGTGTTCAATACCGTGCCCGGCGTAGCACGCACGGCACTGGTTGGCGTTGGCCCGGCGGGTGCGCAGGTGCCGGTGCTGTGTGTGGAACTGCAGCGTGGCCAGAGCGACAGCCCGGCGTTGCGCGAGGCGCTGCGCGCCCAGGCCACCCTGCGATTGCCCGAGGCGAACCTGCAGCACGTACTGATGCATCCCGCGTTCCCCGTCGATATCCGTCACAACGCCAAGATCGGCCGCGAGAAGCTCGCCGTCTGGGCCAGCGCCGAACTGGAGAAGCGCGCATGAAGATCCTGGTCACCGGTGGTGGTGGTTTCCTTGGCCAGGCGCTGTGCCGCGGGCTGGTCGAACGTGGCCACCAGGTGCTGGCATTCAACCGCAGCCACTACCCGGAACTGCAGGCCATGGGCGTGGGCCAGATCCGCGGCGATCTGGCCGATGCGCAGGCGGTGCTGCACGCGGTGGCCGGCGTCGATGCGGTATTCCACAACGGCGCCAAGGCCGGTGCCTGGGGCAGCTATGACAGCTACCACCAGGCCAACGTAGTCGGTACAGACAATGTCATTGCGGCCTGCCGCGCGCACGGTATCAACCGGCTGGTCTACACCTCAACGCCCAGCGTGACCCACCGCGCCACGCATCCGGTGGAAGGTCTGGGGGCTGACGAGGTGCCGTACGGCGAGGACTTCCAGGCGCCGTATGCGGCGACCAAGGCGATCGCCGAACAGCGCGTGCTGGCCGCCAACGATGCGTCGCTGGCGACGGTGGCACTGCGCCCGCGCCTGATCTGGGGCCCGGGTGACCAGCAACTGGTGCCACGCCTGGCCGAGCGTGCACGGCAGGGCCGCCTGCGGCTGGTCGGCGACGGCAACAACAAGGTCGATACCACCTACATCGACAACGCCGCGCTCGCCCACTTCCTCGCCTTCGAAGCGTTGGCACCGGGCGCTGCGTGTGCGGGCAAGGCCTACTTCATCTCCAACGGCGAGCCGCTGCCGATGCGCGAGCTGGTCAACAAGCTGCTGGCCGCGGTTGGCGCGCCGACGGTGGACAAGGCGATCAGCTTCAAGACCGCTTATCGCATCGGCGCGGTCTGCGAACGGCTGTGGCCGCTGCTGCGCCTGCGCGGCGAGCCGCCGCTGACCCGCTTCCTGGCCGAGCAGCTGTGCACGCCGCACTGGTACAGCATGGAGCCCGCCCGCCGCGATTTCGGCTATGTGCCGCAGGTCAGCATCGAAGAAGGGCTGCGCAGGCTGAAGGCTTCATCTGCTGCATAGGTCGCCATCACTGGTTGCACACCGCAGGATCGGGAGGATGGACCCACGCCATCCATTGGCCCGGACATCTGCGAGGAGCATCATGCTGCATTACGCCGTCATCTTTTTCGTCATCGCCATCATCGCCGCCGTGCTCGGCTTCTCCGGCATCGCCGGTGCCGCCAGCAACATCGCCTGGATCCTGTTCGTTGTGTTCCTGGTGCTGGCGGTGATCTCGATGTTCCGCAAGCGCGGCTAGACGACCGCGGGGTAGTGCCGGCCGCTGGCCGGCACTGTTCTTTCCGGTGGGTGCCGACCGTTGGTCGGCACGCCCCTTTGTAGAGTCGAGCCATGCTCGACTGCTTTTCATGAGTCGAGCATGGCTCGATGCTACAGAGACAGCGAGCGCTCCTGCACGGCGCTGTGCAATCCACGATCGGCTGCATGGCGTTCCTGCGCCAACTCGATCAGGCGCGTGATCAGCGTGGTGTAGTCCACGCCGCTGGCACCCCACAACTTCGGGTACATGCTGATGCGGGTGAAGCCGGGCAGCGTGTTGACCTCGTTGATGATGATGTCGCCGCCCGCGGTGAGGAACACGTCCACGCGCGCCATGCCCGCGCACTCCAGCGCCTGGTAGGCCTGCAGCGCGACCTGCTGGATACGCGCCTGGGTTGCGGCATCGATATCCGCGGGTACCACCACCTCGGCGCCATCCTCGTTGATGTACTTGGTGTCGTAGGCGTAGAACTCGTCGTGCACCACGACTTCGCCGCACAGGCTCGCCTGCGGATGCGCGTTGCCCAGCACCGCGCACTCGATCTCGCGGCCGACCACCGCCGATTCCACCAGCACCTTGTGGTCATAGCGCAGTGCCAGTTCCAGTGCCTCGGCGAAACCAGCCGCATCCTTGACCTTGCTCACGCCTACCGACGAACCCTGGTTGGCCGGCTTCACGAACAGCGGCAGGCCGAGTTGCGCGATCACCGCCTCGACATCGACCGCCGCCGCCTGGTGGCGACGGATGCACAGCCACGGCGCAACCTGCAGCCCGGCGTCGCGCAGCAGGCGCTTGGTCACGTCCTTGTCCATCGCCACCGCCGAGCCCAGCACAGGCGAACCGACGAAGGGCAGGTTGGCCATGCGCAGCAGGCCCTGCAGCGCACCGTCTTCGCCCAGCGGCCCATGCACGATCGGCAGCACGACGTCGATCTGGCCCAGCGCGCTGGCTGGATCGGACGGCTGCAGCTGCGCCTGCTCGGCACCCGGGCGCACCGCCAGCGACTGGCCCGAGCGATGCAGCGCGATGCGCGACGGATCATCGGCATTGATCAGGAAGGTGTCCGGCTGGCTCAGATGCCACTGGCCCTGCTTGTCGATGCCGACCAGCACCGGCTCGAAGCGCTCGCGATCAAGCGCATCGAGGATGTTCTTCGCCGACTGCAGTGAAACCTCGTGCTCGGAGGACTTGCCCCCGAAGATGATGCCGACCCGGGTCCGTGCCATGGTGTTGCGATGTCCTGTGCGTTGCGTGGCCGTACAGCATGAACCTTCCATAGCCACCCAGGTGAGGCACAGATGAATCAGAAATCCATCCACGCATGGCATGAATCTACCGTGTCGACCAAGGTCGACACCCACCAACAGCACCAGGAACCCGTCGAAGGCGGGGTGGGTCCGGTTGCGGGGGCGTGAGCCGCATGGATGCGGCGACCGAGCTTACAGGGACGTACTTGCAGCGGCCCCCGCAACCGGACCCACCCCGCCTCCCCACAGGAAGCCAGCCTTTGATGTTGCTCTTGCCGGCCAGAGGCCGGTGCCTCTGCGGGTGCCGGGCGGTCGCCCGGCCCAAGCCCCCCACCCACGCAGGTAGAATGCGCACATGGCTCTTTCCCTGCTCAAGTCCCTCAAGCCGGTCGCTGGCCGCGCCCTGCAGATCGCCCTGAACCGCGCGCTGGCGCTGGATCCGGATACCCGCCATGCACTGGCCAGCCTCGATGGCCGGCACATCGACCTGACCCTGGAAGCGCCGTCGCTGGCGATGCGCATCAGTGTCGACGGTGACCAGCTGCGGGTCGGCCCGGTGGATGCGCAGGAAGCCGACCTGGCCGTGCGCAGCAGCCTGGCCGGGGTGCTGGCGCAGCTGCCACTGCTGGCCAACGCTCGGCGCGGCGACAACAACGGCAAGGGCCGCGTACGCGTGGCCGGCGACGCCGAACTGGCGCGCCGCCTGCAGCAGCTGGCCAAGGGCTTCGACCCGGACTGGCAGCAGCCGTTCGTCAGCGTGTTCGGCGACGTGCTGGGCGTACAGGTGGCCAACACCCTGCGCAGCGCCCTGCAGCACGCGCGCCAGGGCGCGATCGACCTCGCCCACAGCGCCGCCGAATTCATCACAGAGGAATCGCGCGACGTGGTGCCGCGCGCCGAACTGGATGCCTTCCACGATGACGTGGACGTGCTGCGCGATGACGTCGAGCGTCTCGGCGCGCGCGTGCAGCGCCTGCGGGGTGCCGCATGAAGGCCGTGCTGCGGGCAAGCCGCATCGGCCGGGTGATCCTGCGCTACCGCCTCGACGACCTGCTGCAGGGCACCCCGGCCGAGCGCTGGCTGCGCCTGGCCAAACCGTTCGTACCGCGTGCCTCGGCCGACATCGCCGCACAGTCGCGCGGTGCGCGCCTGCGCCTGGCACTGCAGGATCTCGGCCCGATCTTCGTCAAGTTCGGCCAGATCCTGTCCACCCGCCGCGACCTGGTGCCGCCGGACGTGGCCAACGAACTGACCCTGCTGCAGGACCGGGTCAAGCCGTTCGATGGTGATACCGCGCGCCGCATCGTCGAGGAAGCGCTCGGCCTGCCGGTCAGCGAGGCGTTCGCCAGCTTCGATACCGAACCGCTGGCTTCGGCCTCGATCGCGCAGGTACATGCGGCCACGCTGGCCGATGGCCGCCAGGTGGTGGTCAAGGTGCTACGCCCCGGCATCGAGAAGCAGATCGACGCCGACATCGCGTTGCTCAACTCGCTGGCCGCCCTGGTCGAGCGCACCCACCCGCGTGCCGACAAGATCCGCCCGCGCGAAGTAGTGGCCGAAGTCGAGAACACCCTGGCCGCCGAGCTGGACCTGCAGCGCGAAGGCGCCAATGCCAGCGTGCTGCGCCGCGTCTGGGAGAACAGCGACGACCTGTACGTGCCGGAAGTGATCTGGAGCCACACCGCCGAGCGCGCGCTGACCCTGGAGCGCGTGTGGGGCATTCCGTCCGACGACATCGCCGCGCTGGACAAGGCCGGCATCGACCGCAAGGCGCTGGCCGCGAAGGGTGTGCGGGTGTTCTACACCCAGGTGTTCCGCGACAACTTCTTCCATGCCGATGCGCACGCCGGCAACATCTGGGTCGACACCGATCCGTCGCGCCGTGCCAATCCGCGTTTCATCGCGCTGGATTTCGGCATCATGGGCCAGCTCTCGCAGGAAGATCAGTACTACCTGGCCGAGAACTTCATGGCCATCTTCAACCGCGATTACCGCCGCATCGCCGAACTGCACGTGCAGGCGCGCTGGATGCCGGACAACGTGCGCATCGATGATCTGGAAGCGGCCGTGCGTTCGGTGTGCGAGCCGTACTTCACCCGTCCGCTGTCGCAGATCTCGCTGGCCGAAGTGTTGATGAAGCTGTTCCGCGTGGCGCAGCGCTACCAGCTGACCCTGCAGCCGCAGCTGATCCTGCTGCAGAAGACCCTGCTGAACATCGAAGGTGTCGGCCGCCAGCTGGATCCGCAGATCGACATCTGGGCGGTGGCCAAGCCGGTGCTGGCGAAGATCCTGCGCGAGCGCTACAGCCCGCGGCGGGTGGTGCGCGAGATCGGCAAGCGCCTGCCGGAGATCATGACCCACGCACCGGACATGCCGCGCCTGGTGCACGCCTGGCTGACCCAGCAGGTGGAAGGCCGCCATGAACTGGCGATGCGCTCGCGCGATCTGGTCGCACTCGATGCCAGCGTGCAGCGCCTGCAGAAGCACGCGGTGGGTGCGATCACTGGTGTCGGCCTGCTGGCCATCGCCGCACTGATGTATGTGCTGCAGCCGCCGGGCTGGTACTGGGGCGACGTGCCGATGTGGAGCTGGGTGTCCGGTGCCGTCGGCGCGCTGGCGCTGGCGCGCGCGTGGTGGCGCTGATTCCTGTTGGTCGAGGGTCGGCGGCGACGCACGCCGCCGACTGACCACGGCTCTACCAGTGGTAGCCCAGGCCCAGGTGCGACTGCACGCTCTGGAAGCGGTCCAGGCGCGTCTTGTGCCAGGTCTTGCCGATGCCCATGTCCAGCACCAGATGCTCGCCCAGCGGCTGGCTGCGGCGCACGAAGGCTCGACGTGCATCGTGTTCGCGCAGCAGCAGCGGATCGGCATCGGCGGTATAGCCGGAGGTACCGCTGCCCAGCCACAGCTGGGTCGAACCACGGCCCTGCGCATCCTTCAGGCGCAGTGACAGCGTGGTGCCATGGCCATCGGGGCCATTGGACTGGCGATGCCGCTCGTGGCGCAGAGAGGCGGTCACGCGCGGGAAGTAATGCGCTGCGCCCACCGACCAGCCGCTCACGTACGCGCCGGCGTGGTACTGGGCGTACTTGCCGCCCACGCTCAGCACGGTCTGCGGTGCCACGTGCCACTGCAGGTCCTGGTTGACCTGGCGGTTGACGAACACCGGGTCATCGTTGGATGCAGTGAAGGCGGTGCGGGTCGAGAAGCGTCGGCCCCAGCGCTGGTGCAGGGAGCCCTGCACCCGGTTGCCGCTGAAGCGCTTGCTGCCATAGTCGCGTTCGCCATGGGCCAGGCCCAGGTGCCAGCGGCTGTCACCGCTGCGGCCGGCCACGTCCACGGTCTGTACGTCGCGCTTGCCGAAGCCATCGGTGTAGTCGGCATGGTCCAGCTGCACCGAGACCCGGTCGATGCCGGCATGGGCGCTGGACACAGCCAGCAGCAGGGCGCACAGCAGTGCGCCTCGGATGATCAATCGCATGGGGTTACTCCAGGGGTTGGGAATGCAGCGACTGCAGCAGCCGGTAGCGACCGGGCGGCAGGTTTCGTTCCACGGTGATGCGCGGGCCGAACTGGCTGCCCGGCGCGATGATGCGACCCGGCAGGATGATCACGCCGACACCCAGCGCGGCGCCTTCACCGATCCAGGCGCCGAGCTTGTCGCGCTGGCTGTCGATGACGGTGTCGCCGATGTGGACGGCGACCGTCGCGCCATCCAGGCGATGGTTGCTGGTGCGCACCAGCGCACCCAGGTAGGCCCGGGCGTCGATGCGGCTGTCGGCAATGAAGCACTGCGGACCGATGCAGACGCCGTCGCCGATCAGCGCGTTTTTCAGTTCACTGGCAAAGCCGATGCGGACGCCATCGCCAATGTGCAGCGGGCCGCGCAGCAGCGCGTTGTTGCCGATCAGGCAGTCGCGGCCGATCGATACCGGTCCCTGCAGCTGGGCGCCGCCGCAGATGCGGCTGCCGGCGCCGATCTGCACGTGGCCATGCACTGTCGCGCGCGGCGAAACCTGTGCACTGGAATCGATGTGGGGTGCCGTGACCGAAAGCGCATCGGCCATGGCGGCGAGATCATTCCACCACATGCGGATACCTCGTCGGTTTGTCGCGCACCGGTTCGCGGCCGGTGAACAGCCCGGCCAGGCCGTGCATCAGCCAGATCGCGTAGGCGAGCAGCACGTACAGCATCGAGAACGCGGCAGCCGGCACCAGCCACGCGCGGCGGTGATGGATCGCACTGATCACCGCCAGCAGCATGACGATGCCGATCCAGAACACTGGCATCACCGAGAGGGCCAGGCCGCCAGGCCCGTGCAGCAGGGCCGTACCAAACCAGACCTGCAGCGACAGCACGATGCCGGCCAGCGCGAGCAGCATCATCGGCAGGATGCTGAACAGGCCGAAACGGGTCAGCAGCAGGCTGCGATGCAGGCGCATGCACACCGCGTAGCCGACGATCCAGCGCCGCCAGCGCCGCCATTCTTCCACCAGCGTGTTGCATTCCTGAGGGTAGACCACGCAGCGCACGCTCTGGCGGACACGGTAGCCCTGCGCGACCAGCGACCAGGACATGTCCAGGTCCTCCACGCGGGTGCGGTCGGAGAAGCCGACCTTGCGCAGCACCGAGGTGCGGAACAGGCCACACGAACCGGAAACGATGAACGGTGCGCCGCCGAGCCACTGCTGGAAGCTGCGCTTGATGACGATCATCGGCAGCTTCAGGCTGGCGCGTACATGCGGCAGGAAGCCGGCACCCTGCAGGCTGGACGAGGGCACGCCACCGACCGCATCGGCACCGCATTCGATCTCGTCCAGCAGGTGGCCCAGGCCATGGCCGCGCGGATCGATATGGGTGTCGGCGTCGGTCAGGAACACCTGATCGGCGGTGGCGTGCTGCAGGCCATGCATCAGCGCGCCGCCCTTGCCGGTGTTGGCCTGGTGTACCGCCACCAGGCGCTCGGGCCAGCGCGCCTGTAGTGCATCGAGTACCTGGGCCGTGTTGTCGGTGGAACCATCGTTCACGCAGATCACCCGCGCCACGTAGGGGTTCTGCAGCAGGCTGGTCAACGAACGCTCCAGGCAGGGAGCTTCGTTGTAGGCCGGCACGATCGCATCGATGCTGTACAGGCGCGTGCTGGGGCGACGCGAGGCCTGCATGCACACGCGCACCAGGATGAAGGCACACATGGCCAGGAATAGCAGCGTCTTCATCACAGCACCAACCGGTAGGGCTGGAAGCCCTCGCTGGGGCCGATGCCGATCTGCTGGCCGCGGAACTGCGCATGGCAGCGCAGGTGGCTTTCCTGCATGTAATGGCGATCGCCCTGGCTGGCGTGCTCGCGCAGTGCACGGATCTTCAGCTCCAGCTGTGCGCTGATGTCCTCGAACACCTGCGGCGCGAACTGCGGCAGGGTGCTGGGGCTCTCGTAGCAGAGGATCTGCGGGATATGGCGGCAGGCGATGATCGACGCTTCGTGGACGGTGCGGTGGTCCTGGTGATGATCCTCGCCGCACATCGTGTAGATGCGGTGCGGTGCGATCTGCGCGCAGGCCTGCTCGATCGCCGCGACGATGTCGTTGCGGCAGGCGGGAAAGCGCGTATCCGGGAAATCCAGCTGGATCACCTCGGTCACGCCCAGGCGGCGCAACGCGCGGTGCGATTCGTCACTGCGGTCGATGCCGGCATGGCAGCCACGGCCGCCACGGCTGAGCACCAATGCATGGATGCGCGAGCCGGCGCGGGCGAGCTTGGCCAGGCTGCCACCGCAACCGAGCTCGATGTCGTCGGGGTGGGCACCGATTGCCAGAATGTCGAGAACCATGGCCGTGTCCTTGCGGAAACCAAGAGGGCAGCGGGCAGGTGGAGCGTCCCGCGTGAAGAAGGCGGGCACTATCGCAACGTGAGCGCAGCGCAGCGCTAGGAGGAATACGAAATGTGGCCGGACAGGCCACAATGCTTACCCATGCCGGGGCAAATGAAAGCAGCGATGACGATGCAACTTTCGGAACTGAAGGACGAGCTGGCACGGTTCGGCGCCGAAAACGACGCGCATGAAACCGAGCGCGGTCGGCGCATGCTCAACATCACGCCGGACACCGGTGAATTCCTGTCGGTGCTGGTGCGCTTCGGCAATGCGCGTCGGGTGCTGGAGATCGGCACCTCCAACGGCTATTCCACGCTGTGGCTGGCCGAAGCCGCAGCCGCCATCGATGGCCACGTGACCACGCTGGAATACGCCGAGGACAAGGTGGCGATGGCGCGTGCCACCTTCGCGCGCAGTGGCCTGGCCGGGTACATCACGCTGGTGCAGGGCGATGCCGGGCAGTGGTTGACGCAGGCCGCCGATGCCAGCATCGATCTGCTGTTCCTCGATTCGGACCGCGAACAATACGCCGGCTGGTGGCCGCAGCTGCGCCGCGTGCTGCTTCCGGGTGGCCTGCTGGTGGTGGACAACGCCACCTCGCACGCCACGCAGATGGAGCCGTTGCGGATGCTGCTGGACGCTGATCCGGACTTCAGCACCAGCCTGGTCCCGGTGGGCAATGGCGAGCTGCTGGCCGTGCGCAACGCCTGACCGCCGCGCCTGCCTACCTGGGGTCAGATCCCTTTTCCACAGGAAAAGGGATCTGACCCCGATCAGGGCACCCGTATAATCCCGCGGTGAGCACCGAACCTGACACCCTCGCCGCGGTCGAGACCGAAACCGCGCCCCTGCAGCTGCTGCACCTGGATGAGCGCCTGGCCGTGGTCAACAAGCCGGCCGGGCTGATGGTCCACGACAGCAAGCTGGCCCGTGGCGAAGATGATTTCCTGGCCGACCGCCTGCGCGAGCAGCTGGGGCGGCCGATCTTCCTCGTGCATCGCCTGGACCGGGCCACCAGTGGCTGCCTGCTGCTGGCCTTCGACCGCGAGACCGCCAGTGCGCTGGGCAAGGCGCTGATGGGGGGTGAAGTGGCCAAGGACTACCTGACGGTCTGCCGTGGCTGGCCGGCCGAGCTGTCCTGGCGGGTGGACCATGATCTGGACGGTGGGCCGGGCAAGCCGGTGAAGAAGCCGGCGATCACCGATTTCCAGCGGCTGGCCACCGGCGAGCTGTCGGTGCCGGTGGGTGAATTCACCAGCTCACGTTACGCATTGCTGCGCTGCCAGCCGCAGACCGGGCGCTTCCGGCAGATCCGCCGGCACCTCAAGCATCTCTCGCATCACATGATCGGCGACACCAGCCACGGTGATGGCCGCCACAACCGCATCTTCCGCATGCAGGGCGTGCACCGCATGCTGCTGCACGCCGAGCGCCTGCGCTTTCCGCATCCGGACGGTGACAGCGTGGATGTCAGTGCGCCGCTGGATCGCGAATTCCAGAAGGCGCTGGACCTGTTCGGCTGGCAGGTGGACGCCGTTTGACGCCCACGCGGTCGAGGGGTCAGAGCCCTTTCCCGCCGGGAAAGGGATCCGACCCCGCCGAGGTCACTTCTTTTCCGGCTCGTTGACGATCGCTTCCAGGTCTTTCTGCAGGTCCGCGAACAGCGGCTGCATGCGCGCCTGGATCGCCACCACCACGTTCTGCATCAGTGCCGGGGTCTTGTCCAGCAGGCTCTGGCCGGCCGGGCTCTCGTAGAACTCGGCCATCGCCAGCACGTCTTCCTTGCTGAAGGTCTTCTTGTACAGGTCCACGTACATCGGCCGCAGCTGCTGCCAGGACATCGCCTGGCGCAGGGTCTGGCTGGTCCGGGCCTGGATCCGCTTCAGCTGTTCCTGCTGCTGGGCATTGAGCTGGCGCTGCGCGGCCACCTGCTGGAACTGCTGCTGCTGCATGGCTTCGATCTGCGGCACCATGGTGTCGATCATGCTCTGCGCTCGCGACGCCGACAGCAGGCGGTTGATGTCGCCGTCGGTCGGCGGGGCGGCCAGGGCCGGAACGCTGGCCACGGCCAGCGCCAGCAGCAGGGCGGCGCGGCGCAGCAGGGACGGCAGGGCGGGTGCGAAGCGGGTCATGCGGGGCTTCCTGCGGTACATGGGACGGCCAGCATACCCGCAGCCAAGGCGAAGGCGGCGTGTTCGGTACCTGATCGGCGGCATACGGGGCGCGATGCCGCACTCCGCCGCGTGCCTGCCGCTACAATGCGCGGATGGGCAGTGGACCGGTCACCATCAGCGCGCAGCTTGAAATCCCCGACGGCGAGATCGTCGAGCGGTTCGTGCGTGCCAGTGGCGCCGGTGGCCAGAACGTCAACAAGGTCTCCACCGCGGTGGAACTGCGTTTCGACGTGGCCAACTCGCCCTCGTTGCCCGAACCGTTGCGCACGCGCCTGCTGGCGCGGCGTGACCGGCGCATGACCGGCGAAGGCGTGCTGGTCATCGACGCGCAACGTTTCCGCACCCAGGATCGCAATCGCGAGGATGCGCGCGAGCGGCTGGCGGCCTTCATCCAGGCCGGGCTGAGCGTGCCCAAACCGCGCAAGGCCACCAAGCCGACCCTCGGGTCGAAACTGCGTCGTCTGGACGCCAAACGCGGGCGCGCGCAGATCAAGCGCGGGCGCTCATCACGTGACTGGGAGTGATTGCTTGAACAACCCGACTTCGTTGCTGCCGGCCGTGCCGCCGCAGATGCCGCAGGTCAAACCCAACGCCTTCCTGCGCTGGCTGGCGCGCTGCACCCTGCGCATGGGTGGCTGGAAGGTGACCGGCACCCTGCCTGACATCCCCCGGCTGGTCTTCATCATCGCTCCGCACTCGTCCAACTGGGACGGCCTGTGGGGCATGGCGGCGAAGATCGCGCTGGGCATGAAGGTGAAGGTGCTGGGCAAGGCCTCGCTGTTCTGGTGGCCGCTGGGCCCGCTGCTGCACAAGCTGGGCGTGATCCCGCTGGACCGCAGCTCGCCGCAGGGCACCGTCGGCCAGGCCGTGGACCTGCTGCGCAACAACGAGAAGATGTGGTTCGCCATCACCCCCGAGGGCACCCGCAAGGCCGTGAAGGACTGGAAGGCCGGTTTCCTGAAGATCGCCCGGATGGCCGACGTGCCGATCCTGGCCGCGTATTTCCACTACCCGGAAAAGACCATCGGCATCGGCCCGCTGTTCACGCCGACCGGCGACGACGTGGCCGACATGGCCGCCATCCGCGAGTTCTACCGGCCGTGGATCGGCAAGACCCGCGGCACGGTCTGAGCCGGCCGCAGGCCGCCGCATAGACGCCACGTCCGGCACATGCCGGGCGAGCGCGACAGGAGTAGGGTGGAGGGCTGGTATCCCGTACCGTCTGCCCAAGGAGCGTTTCACATGTCGCGTACCGTAGTCCTGGCCGCCGCCATCAGCCTGGCGCTGGCGGCCTGTTCCGGCAAGGAGTCCACCCCCGTGTCCGAAGCCCAGAAGACCCCGGCCCAGCAGCCGGCCGAAGCCTCCACCAATCCGCTGCTGAGTGCGAGCACGCTGCCGTTCCAGGCTCCGCAGTTCGACAAGATCAAGGACAGCGACTACCTGCCGGCGTTCGAAGAAGGCATGCGCCAGCACCTGGCCGACGTGCGCAAGATCGCCGACAGCAGTGAGCCGGCCACCTTCGACAACACCATCGTGGCGATGGAGCGCAGCGGCGAGACCCTGACCCGCGTGTCGCGCATCTTCTTCGGCCTGGTCCAGGCCGATACCAACGATGCGCGCCAGAAGATCCAGGAAGAAGTGGCGCCGAAGCTGGCCGCGCACCAGGACGAGATCAACCTCGATCCGAAGCTGTTCGCGCGCGTGAAGTCGCTGTACGACCAGCGTGACACGCTGGAGCTGGACCCGGTGCAGAAGCGCCTGGTCGAGCACTACTACGACGGCCTGGTGCGCGCCGGTGCGCAGCTGTCCGACGCCGACAAGGCGACCCTGCGCAAGCTCAACGTGGAAGAGACCACCCTCTCCACCCAGTTCCACACCCGCCTGGTGGCCGCCACCGCTGCTGCTGCCGTCGTCGTCGACGACAAGGCCAAGCTGGCCGGCCTGGACGAGGACGCGATCAACAACGCTGCGGCGGCTGCCAAGGAGCGCAAGCTGGATGGCAAGTTCCTGCTGCCGCTGCAGAACACCACCCAGCAGCCGGTACTCGGCTCGCTGAGCGACCGTGACCAGCGTGCCGCCGTGCTGAAGGCCTCGGAAACCCGCGCCGAGCGCGGCGATGCCAATGACACCCGGCAGACCGTGCAGCGCCTGGCCCAGCTGCGTGCGCAGAAGGCCAAGCTGCTCGGCTTCGACACCTTTGCCGATTACCAGCTGGGCGACCAGATGGCCAAGACCCCGGCCGCCGCGCTGAAGCTGCTGACCGACACCGTGCCGGCCGCCACCGCCAAGGCCCGTGCCGAAGCCGGCGAGATCCAGAAGGTGATCGACGCGCAGAAGGGTGGATTCCAGGTCGCCGCTTCGGACTGGGACTTCTACGCCGAGCAGGTGCGCAAGGCCAAGTACGATCTGGACGAGTCGCAGATCAAGCCGTACTTCGAACTGGACAACGTGCTGCAGAACGGCGTCTTCTACGCCGCCACCCAGCTGTACGGCATCACCTTCAAGCCGCGTACCGACATTCCAACCTACAACCCGGACATGAAGGTGTACGAAGTGTTCGACAAGGACGGCACCTCGCTGGCCCTGTTCTACACCGACTACTTCAAGCGTGACAGCAAGTCCGGCGGCGCCTGGATGGACGTGTTCGTCGAACAGGATGGCCTGACCGGTGCCAAGCCGGTGGTCTACAACGTCTGCAACTTCACCAAGCCGGCCGCCGGCCAGCCTGCGCTGATCAGCTTCGACGACGTCACCACCATGTTCCATGAGTTCGGCCATGCGCTGCACGGCATGTTCTCGAACGTGAAGTACCCGTCGATCGCCGGCACCGCCACCTCGCGCGACTTCGTCGAGTTCCCGTCGCAGTTCAACGAGCACTGGGCGCTGGACCCGAAGGTGTTCGCGCACTACGCCAAGCACTACAAGACCGGCGAGGCGATGCCGCAGGAGCTGGTCGACAAGATCCTCAAGGCGCGCAGCTTCAACCAGGGCTACGCGACCACCGAGTACCTGTCGGCCGCACTGCTGGACCTGGCCTGGCACACGCAGAAGGCCGATGCGCCGCTGCAGGATGTCGGCGCCTTTGAAGCCAGCGCGCTGAAGAAGTTCAAGGTCGACCTGCCGCAGGTGCCGCCGCGCTACCGCACCACCTACTTCGACCACATCTGGGGTGGCGGTTACTCGGCCGGTTACTACGCCTACTTCTGGGCCGAAGTGCTGGACCATGACGCCTACCAGTGGTTCACCGAACACGGTGGCCTGACCGCGGCCAACGGCCAGGAATTCCGCGACAAGATCCTCTCGCGCGGCAACAGCGTGGAGCTGTCGACCCTGTACCGCGATTTCCGCGGCAAGGACCCGTCGGTGGAACCGCTGCTGAAGTTCCGCGGCCTGAAGTAAGAAAGCGAAAACGGCGGGGGCAACCCCGCCGTTTTCCTTTTGCGTCGATGCCATCGATGAATTCTGCAGTTACCGCTCATCCACGCATGGCGTGGATCTACTGCAGATCGCAGGAATCTGTCGAAGGTGGGGTGGGTCCGGTTGCGGGGGTATCCGCGCCATGGATGGCGCGGCTAAGCCTCCATGGACGGATTCACGGCGTCCCCCGCAAGTGGACCCACCCCGCCATCCCACGGAAATCCAGCCTTTGCTGTCGCTGTTGAGGTTGCCGGCCAGCGGCCGGCACTACCTACCGGGTGCCGGGCGCAGCCCGGCCATCACGTGCCTACGTGCACGCGGTTCGCCTGCTCGGCCAGTCCCAGGTGATCCAGCGCGATATCCAGCGCCAGTACATAGCTCTGCGCGCCATACCCCGCGGCGATGCCCAAGCGCTGGCCGACGCCGGCCGGCAGGCACGGCTCGGCCACTGCACCGTCGTCATGCACTTCCACATAGGCGTTGTGCAGGTAGGGCAGCAGGCGCTGCAGGCGCAGGCTGTTGGCACATGCACCCGGGTCAAGCAGGGTCACCTCGCCGCGGCTGTGGTCGGCCACGCGTAGCGCATCGAGCAGTTCCTGCTCCGAACCACAGGTACGGATCGCCACGCTGGTCCCTGCGTCGATCGCCCGATGCACCAGCGACTTCAGTACCGGCGCCGGCAGGGGCATCGCGGTGCGGATCAGTGCGCCGGCGGCTTCCGGGCCGCGGATGATGAAGATCGACATGGCTCAGCCCTCCTGCGCCAGGCGGCGGCCAACGATGGCCAGCGACAACGGGTAACCGGCCTGCTGGCTGCGCTGGTCGACCACCACGGCGGCGGGGCCGTGCTGCAGGCGCAGGCGAACATCCAGACCCGGCTCGCTGGGCGATTGCAGCTCGATGTACTGCGCCGGCAGCCGTTCCAGTGCTGCCTGCAGCGCGCCACCTTCGGCCTGCCATTGCGCTTCGTCGGCGGTACCGACATCCAGCAGTACCCAGTCGGCCGACCGCGCCTGCGGCTGGCACAGGCACTGGCGTACCTCGGACAGGTTGGCGCAGTCGCTGCACAGCACGCGATGGCCGGCCAGCTGCGCCGGCAGCTGCGGGCGCGGCGCCGACGAAGATGCGTGGCGGATCACCAGGAGGGTCATACAACACCTTGCGGAATGCGCCCTGTGGCGCGGTGGGCACACGATGCGCGTGCTGCCCGTAAAGGTGCGATGCCCGCGGCCGGGCCGGGGCGTAAAACCTGCGTAACCCGTGTCCGGCGCTACCGGGAACCTGCGGTGCCTGCATGTGGTCTGATACCGCTACCACCTACCCTGAGCCTGTCATGGATGCTGTTGCCCGCCCTCCCTTTTCCGAACGCGCGCTGGTCTGGCTGAAGAAGGAAGCATTGCCGCTGCTGGTGATGCTCGGCCTGCTCGCCGCCGCCCGCGATACCCTGGCCAACCACTACGTGGTGCCCAGCGGCTCGATGCAGCCGACCCTGCAGCCCGGCGACCGGGTAGTGGTGGACATGCGCGCCTATGGCCTGCGCCTGCCGTTCACCGGCAAGGAACTGATGTCCACCGGCGTTCCGCAGCGCGGTGAAGTGGCGGTGTTCGATTCACCGGCCGACGGCACCCGCCTGATCAAGCGCGTGGCGGCGGTGGCCGGTGACCATGTGCAGATGCGCGAGGGCCATCTGAGCATCAACGGCCAGCCCCTGCAGATTGCCGATCTGCAGGACGTGGAAGCCTTCGGCGAGCGCCGTGCCCGCCTCGACCTGGACATGGGCGGCGGTCCGGACATCGCCGACCTGGTGGTGCCGGCGGGCAAGGTGCTGGTGCTGGGTGACCACCGTGGCAACAGCTTCGACGGCCGCTTCTTCGGTTTCGTCGACGCCGACAAGCTCTACGGCCGCGCCGTGGCGGTGTACTACCGTCGTGGCGACGGCTTCGAGTGGCAGCGGCTGTAAGCTGAATTGATACTTCTCGTGTATCAATCATGATCTATCAGGTTATGGATCGACTGGATCGACGGGCCTAGTCTGAGGCCCGTTCCCTCCCATGCCCGGCCGTCCCCACCGGCCCCTCGATCCCATGACTGGCGAAACCGCGGCGGCCGTCGAACGCCGCCCCCACACTGTTGATTCCAGCGCCGAGACCCGCATCCAGCAGGGCACGCCGGCCTTCCGCCGCACCGCGCTGGCGCTGTTCCTGGCCGGCTTTTCCACCTTCGGCCTGCTGTACACCGTGCAGCCGCTGCTGCCCGAGTTCAGCCGTCACTTCGGCGTGTCCGCAGCTGGCAGCGCGATGTCGTTGTCGCTGACCACCGGCACGCTGGCGGTGGCGATGCTGCTGGCCGGCCTGCTGTCCGATGCGGTCGGTCGCCGCCCGTTGATGATCGCTGCGCTGCTGGCCTCGGCCATGCTGTCGCTGAGCACGGCGCTGGTGGATGACTGGACCACGCTGCTGGTGCTGCGCACCCTGCTTGGCCTGGCGCTGAGCGGCGTGCCGGCGGTGGCGATGACCTACCTGGTGGAGGAAATGGACAGCCGCGCGCTGGGCCTGGCGATGGGCCTGTACATCGGCGGCAACGCCATCGGTGGCATGAGCGGGCGCCTGCTGGCCGGCATCATCGCCGACCATTGGGGCTGGCGCTGGGGCATCGGCGTGGTCTCGATCATCGCCATCGCCAGTACCGTGCTGCTGTGGCTGCAGCTGCCACCGTCGCGGCATTTCCATGCACGTCGCGGCGGCCTGCGCCAATTGCCGTCGCGCTGGCGCACGCTGTTCGCCGACCCGGGCCTGCCGTGGCTGTTCGCTACCTCGTTCGTGCTGATGGGCGTGTTCGTCACCCTCTACAACTACCTGGGCTACCACCTGCTGGCGCCGCCGTACCATCTCAGCCAGACCGTGGTCGGCCTGATCTTCAGCGTCTATCTGGTGGGCACCTTCAGCTCGGCGTGGATGGGCCAGCAGGCCACGCGCTACGGCCGCGGCCGCATCCTGTCGATCTCGTTTGCGTTGATCGGCGCCGGCATCGCGCTATTGGCACTGCCGTGGTTGAGCACGATGGCGCTGGGTATCGCACTGGTGACCTTTGGCTTCTTCGGTGGCCACTCGGTGGCCAGCAGCTGGGTCGGCAGCCGCGCCGGTGCGATGCGCGCCGAAGCCTCGGCGCTGTACCTGTTCGCCTATTACCTGGGTTCGAGCGTGCTCGGTGGTGTGGGCGGCCTGGCTTATGCGGCGTGGGATTGGCTGGGTGTGTGCCTGTTCGCCGCCGTGCTGACCCTGATCGGCGGTGGCATTGTCTGGGCGCTGCAGCAGCGCGCCCCGCAGCCGGTGACGGCGTGATCCTGCTCTGGTAGATGCCGACCTCGGTCGGCGCTGTGGCCGTGGGCCAACCAAGATTGGCCACTACCGGGTGGGTTGCACCTCACCCTTCGGCGAACGCTTCACGCAGCAGCCCGGCGAAATTGCGGATCAACGGCGTCACACCCTCGCGGTGCCACGCCAGCTGCACTTCCGAATGCGCACCAGCATCGGCCAGCGCGATGAAGCGCGCGCCCTCCACGCGGATGTGATCGCAGGACGACGGCAGGATCGCCGCACCCAGGCCGGCGGCGGCCAGACTGATCAGGGTCGAGGCCTCACCGGCCTCCTGCACGATGCGCGGGGTGAACCCGGCGGCCGCGCACAACGCGATCATGTGGTCATGGATGCCCGCACCGGCGCTGCGGCGGAACGCCACGAACGGTTCCTGCGCGAAGTCGCGCAGCGACAGCGTGCCCTGCGCCGAGAGCCTGCGCAGGGCAGGGTGGTCGGCATGCACGATCAACGCCAGTGGATCGACGAACAGGCTGTGCGCCACCAGCTCTGGTGGCAGCGCGCGCTTGCGGATGATGCCCACGTCCAGTGAACCGTCGAGCAGCGCATCAATCTGCTGCAGGGTGTTCATCTCGCTCAGCTGCAGCCGCACCTGCGGATAGCGTTGGCGGTACTGCAGGATCGAGCGCGGAATCTGCGGCGACAGTGGCGTCGCGCGGGTCAGCCCGATGCGCAGCTCACCCTGCTCACCGCGCTGCGCGCGCTGGACTTCGTCCACCGCCGTTTCCACCTGCTGCACGATGGCCCGCGCACGTTCCTGCAGCAGCTCGCCCGCCGGCGTCAGCTGCACACGACGATGGCTGCGCACGAACAGGCGCGCACCGATCAGGTCTTCCAGCTGGCGGATCTGCTGGCTGAGCGGCGGCTGCGACATACCCAGCCGCTCCGCCGCTTGGCCGAAGTGCAGCGTGTCGGCGACGGCAAGGAAGTAGCGAAGATGGCGGAGTTCGATGGACATGGGTGCAGTCTATTCATCGCCGGTGGGAAATGGGGTCAGATCCGTTTTCCTGCGGAAAACGGATCTGACCCCGGTCACCCGTCATCCACGCATGGCGTGGATCTATCGTGCCGACCAACGGTCAGCACCCACCAACAGCAGCGACCAACTGTCAGAGGCGGGGCGGTGTGGGTGGGCAGGACCGTTGGCGCCATGGATGGCGCCATCGAGCCCCCATGGATGGGTTTACGGCGTGTCCTGCCCACCCACACTGCCCCGCCATCCCACCGAATGCCAGCTTTTGACGTTGACGTTGACGTTGCTTCGGCTTCGGCAGGTGCAGGGCGCAGCCCTGCCGCACACCCTCACCGCTCGGAATGCCCGCTCTGGTCATAATCGCGCGGACTGAACAACTCCGGCTGGATCAGCTCGATGAACGCCCGCGCCTGCGCCGACAGCGCCTTGCCCCGGCGCACGATCACCCCGTAACTGCGTTCCGGGAACCAGCGCTTCATCGACCGCGCCGCCAGCCGCTCGCGGTCGGCCTCGTTCAGGCACAGCGCCGGCACGATGGAAATACCCATGCCCATCGCCACGTACTGCTTGATCACCTCCCAGCCGCCCACCTCCAGCGCCACGGTGTAGGCGATGCGGTGGCGCTGGAACACCTGGTCCACCAGGCGGTAGGTGATCTGCCGCTTCGGTGGCAGCACCAGTGGATAGCGGGCGATGTCGGCCAGTTCCAGTTCGCCGCCGCTGGCCAGCGGATGGTCGTGCGGTGCGATCAGCACCTGCTCGAAGCGGTAGGCCGGCGCGTAGCTGAGGTCGGCCGGCACATCGGTCATCGAACCGATCGCTAGGTCGGCGGCGTCCTCGCGCAGCAGGTCGGTGCCATCAGCGCTGATCGCGTTGTGCAGGGTCAGGCGCACGTCCGGATGATGCAGGCGGAAGCGTTCGACGATCTTCGGCAGCAGGTACAGGATGGTCGAGCTGTTGGCGGCGATGTTCAGCTCGCCCGCGTCCAGGCCACGCACCTTGTCGCGGAAACGCGCCTCCAGCCCGTCCAGGTTCTCCACCAGCGGCTGTGCCATTTCGTACAGCAGCTGGCCCTCGCGGCTGGGCACCAGGCGGCGCCCGCTGCGCTCGAACAACGGCACCCCCAGCTCCCGTTCCAGCGCCTGCAACTGCAGGCTGATCGCCGGCTGGCTGACGAAGAGTGCCTCAGCAGCCCGTGAGACCGAGCCCAGGCGCACCGTCTGGCAGAACGCGCGCAGTGGCTTCAGCCGGTCGGATTTGTAGGAAAAACGCGGACTTGGCGGGGTGCGTGTGGTCATCGCGTCACAAGTATTAGCACAATTTATGTAAAACATTGCAAAAACTGTTTTGCCAAATACTCGGCGCCAGCGGCACCGTGGAGACGTTCCCCCACCGCTGGAGTCGCCCCATGTCCGCCGTCGCTTCCGCTGTTCCCACCCCCGCCAGCAAGGCCACCCCCGGCATCGCCCTGGCGACCCGCGTGGCCGGCCAGGACACCCTGCTGCCGGCGCCGCTGCTGGCCCTGCTGGTGTCGCTGCACCGTGCGGTGGAACCGGGCCGGCAGGCACGGCTGCAGGCACGCCGCGAGCGCCAGGCGTTCTTCGACCAGGGCGGCCTGCCGGACTTCCGCGAAGACACCGCCACGATCCGCAGCGGCGACTGGCGCGTTGCCCCGCTGCCGGCCGCGCTGCAGGACCGCCGCGTCGAGATCACCGGCCCGACCGACCCGAAGATGGTCATCAACGCGCTGAACTCCGGCGCCAAGGTGTTCATGGCCGACTTCGAGGATTCGACCTCGCCGACCTGGCGCAACCTGCTGGCCGGGCAGCAGTCGCTGGCCGCCGCGGTGCGTGGCGATCTCGAATACACCGCACCCAATGGAAAGCACTACGCCCTGCGCCCGTACGACGAGCAGGCGGTGCTGATCGTGCGCCCGCGTGGCTGGCACCTGGACGAGAAGCACGTGCGCATCGATGGCCAGTTCATTGCCGGTGGCCTGTTCGACGCGGCGGTGTTCGCCTTCCACAACGCCCGCACCCTGCAGGCGAAGGATCGTGGCCCGTACTTCTACCTGCCCAAGCTGCAGAGCATGGAAGAGGCGGCGCTGTGGGAGGCCGCGCTGTCGCACATCGAGGGCATGCTCGGCCTGCCGCACGGCCAGATCAAGGTGACCGTGCTGATTGAAACCTTGCCGGCAGTGTTCGAGATGGACGAGATCCTGCACGCGCTGCGTGACCGCATCGTCGGCCTGAACTGCGGGCGCTGGGACTACATCTTCTCGTACCTGAAGACCTTCCGCCGCCACGCCGACCGCGTGCTGCCCGAGCGCGGCCAGGTGACCATGACCCAGCCGTTCCTGAAGGCGTATTCGGAACTGCTGATCCAGACCTGCCACCGCCGCGGTGCGCATGCGATGGGCGGCATGGCCGCGCAGATCCCGATCAACAACGATGCCGCTGCCAACGAACAGGCGATGGCCCGCGTGCGCGCCGACAAGCTGCGCGAAGTGACCGCCGGCCACGACGGCACCTGGGTCGCGCATCCGGCGCTGATTCCGGTGGCGATGGCGATCTTCGACGAACACATGCCCGGTGCGAACCAGCACAGCGTGCTGCGTCAGGATGTGCGCGTCGGCCGCGACGACCTGATCGCACGGCCGCCCGGCACCATCACCCGCGCCGGCTTCGAAGGCAACGTGGAAGTCTGCGTGCGCTATCTGGCGGCATGGCTGGATGGCAACGGCTGCGTGCCGATCCACCACCTGATGGAGGACGCGGCCACCGCCGAGATCAGCCGCAGCCAGCTGTGGCAGTGGCTGCATACGCCGGGCCAGCAGCTGGACGACGGCACCGCCATCGACCTGGCCCTGCTGGATGCCACGCTGGCGCAGCTGCCGGCACGGCTGGGTGACACCACCGCGCTGCCCGGTGGCGCACGCATCGGCGAGGCCATCGCCCTGCTCGGCGAACTGAGCCGCAGCGACGAACTGACCGATTTCCTGACCCTGCCGGCCTACGCGCGCATCGACTGATCGCCGCCCGCGTTTCCCGCCGTTTCCCTCCCCGCTGCACGCACGAACCGAACTGGAGAAAGACATGAGCAAGCTGCCCACTGCCGAACAGATCCAGCACGACTGGGATACCAACCCGCGTTGGGAAGGCATCCAGCGCAACTACAGCGCCGCTGACGTGGTGCGCCTGCGCGGCACCGTCCACATCGAGCATTCGCTGGCCCGCCTGGGTGCGGAGAAGCTGTGGGCGTCGCTGCATGAGCGCGAGTTCGTCAACGCGCTGGGTGCATTGACCGGCAACCAGGCCATGCAGCAGGTCAAGGCCGGCCTGAAGGCGATCTACCTGTCCGGTTGGCAGGTGGCGGCCGATGCCAACCTGGCCGGGCAGATGTACCCGGACCAGTCGCTGTACCCGGCCGATTCGGTGCCGGCGGTGGTCAAGCGCATCAACAACACGCTGCTGCGCGCCGATCAGCTGCACCACGCCGAAGGCAAGGACGACATCGATTTCCTGCAGCCGATCGTGGCCGATGCGGAAGCCGGTTTCGGCGGCGTGCTCAATGCGTTCGAACTGATGAAGGCGATGATCGAGGCCGGTGCCGCCGGCGTGCATTTCGAAGACCAGCTGGCCTCGGTGAAGAAGTGCGGCCACATGGGCGGCAAGGTGCTGGTGCCGACCCGTGAGGCGATCGAGAAGCTCAACGCCGCGCGCCTGGCCGCCGACGTGCTGGGCGTGCCGACCCTGCTGGTGGCACGTACCGATGCCGAAGCCGCGGATCTGCTGACCAGCGACATCGATGGCAATGACAAGCCGTTTGCCACCGGCGAGCGCACGGTGGAAGGCTTCTACAAGACCCGCAACGGCCTGGACCAGGCGATCAGCCGTGGCCTGGCCTACGCGCCCTACGCCGACCTGGTGTGGTGCGAGACCGGCAAGCCGGACCTGGAGTTCGCACGGAAATTCGCCGAGGCGATCCATGCGAAGTTCCCGGGCAAGCTGCTGGCCTACAACTGCTCGCCCAGCTTTAACTGGAAGAAGAACCTGGACGACGCCACCATTGCCAGGTTCCAGCGCGAACTGGGCAGCTACGGCTACAAGTTCCAGTTCATCACCCTGGCCGGCTTCCACGCGCTGAACTACGGCATGTTCAACCTGGCCCACGGCTACGCACGCCGGCAGATGAGCGCGTTCGTGGAACTGCAGGAAGCCGAGTTCGAAGCGGCCGAGCGCGGCTTCACTGCGGTCAAGCACCAGCGCGAGGTCGGTACCGGCTACTTCGATGCGGTGACCCAGGCGATCCAGCAGGGCCAGTCGTCGACCACCGCGCTGACCGGCTCGACCGAGGAGGAGCAGTTCCACGGCGGGCGCAGCGAACGCGCGGCGTGATGCGGTAGCGCCGGCCGCTGGCCGGCAACCCGTCGATGTTCCAGGAGTCCACATGGTTGCCGGCCAGCGGCCGGCACTACCGGGCCTCAGAGCGATCAGGGTGGCCAGGGAAGGGCCAGACAACGCCGGCCGGTCGGGGGACCTGCCGGCGTTGTTGTATCGATGCAAGGGTGCAGCGCGCGGGGAGCGTCAATCAGGCGCACCCCCTGGGCCGGCAACTTGGCCGAAACCCTGTGAAACCCGGCATCGGATTGATCCGGCAGGAGTTTTGCCCGGACACCCGTGACCAGAACGGGCCACCACCGATCTTCACATCAATCAAGATCGGCAGAAGGGTCAAAATGAGATAGGGCGCACAGTTTAAAGCGGTGCTATGCTCCGCGGCTCACCAGGGGACGCTGGCGGCGGGTGCAGGGAATGACCGGCAGGGGTGCGGCCGAGAACAGTGATGTGACGACAGGTATCGCCCGGGTGGCGATGGCCGAGATCGTGCACGCTCTGTTGTCAGATGCCGAGGTGGCATTGTTCGCCAGATTCGCCCGCGCATGCAAGCTCCGTGCCGGACAGTGGCTGTTCCAGCGCGGCCACCGCGGCGAGCGCATGTATGTGATCCTCGAAGGCCAGATCGAACTGGACTTCGGCGAGGACCTGGTGATCAAGACGCTCGGGCAGCACGAGTTCTTCGGAGAACTGGGCCTGCTGGTCGGCGACCACCTGCGCAGCGCCAGCGCGCGCGCGCTGGTCGACTGCGATGTGCTGGAACTGGGGCCGGCTGATTTCCACCGGCTGGTCGAATCCGATCCCGGCCTGGTGGCCTACTTCCTGCGCCGCACGATCATGCGCGTGCTGACCAACGAACAGGCTCTGATCAGCCAGCTGCGCCGGCGCAACCACGATCTGGAAACCGCGCTGGACAACCTGTACATCACCACCCACCAGTTGACCCACACCCGTGAGCTGGTGCGTACCGATGAACTGACCGGGCTGCACAACCGCCGCGGCCTCACCCTGTACCTGCAGGAGTGCCGCGAGCATGCCGAGGGGCCGCCGCAGGCGCTGCTGCTGATCGACTGCGACCGCTTCAAGCAGATCAACGACCGCCACGGCCACCAGGCCGGCGACCGCGTGCTGCAGAGCATGGGCAACATCCTGCGCTCGATGGCCGGCGAACAGGACCTGGCCTGCCGGCTCGGCGGCGATGAGTTCTGCCTGATCCTGCGCCGTGGCAACCACGAGATCGTGCAGCATGCGGCCGAGTTCATCCTCAGCGCGGTGCATGGCCTGCTCGAGCGCAGCCATGGCACGCCGCATGTAAGCCTGGTCAGCATCGGAGCCAGCCTGCTGGCCGCCGACGCGGACTGGAGCGAGTGGTATGCCAGCGCCGACCGGGCGCTGTACCGGGCCAAGCGTGACGGCGGCAACTGCCTGCGCTGGGTGGATGATCCGGACGACCAATAGGGAGATGCAGGCGATGAATGGCGACAACGGAACGTCAGCCCCGCATAGCCCACAGCTACGCGCCCTGCTGTTCACCGATCTGTGTGATTCGCTGCAGCTGGTCGAGCGCATCGGCGATGTGGCAGCGGCGAGCCTGTTCCAGGAACACGACCGCCTGGTGCTGGTGCTGCAGCACCGCTGGAATGGCCAGCTGATCGATCGCTCCGACGGCCTGTTCATGCTGTTCGAGCGCGCCATCGATGCACTGGGCTTCGCCCTGGACTACCAGCGTGAGCTGCACGCGCTGGGCCAGCAGCGCGCGATTGAACTGCGCGCGCGTGCCGGCCTGCACGTGGGTGACGTGCTGACCTGGGAGAACAGTGCCGAGGCAGTCCGTGCCGGTGCCAAGTCGATGGAGGTGGAAGGCCTGGCCAAGCCGATGGCGGCGCGCCTGATGATGCTGGCCCGCCCCGGCCAGATCCTGCTGTCGGCAGTGGCCGAATCACTGACCCGCCGTGCCACCGATGCACTGGGCGAGCGTGGTACGCGCCTGCTGTGGAAATCGCACGGGCGCTGGCGCTTCAAGGGCGTGCCGGTAGTGCAGGAAGTGATCGAAGTGGGCGAGATCGGTTCGGCGCCGCTGCGCATGCCGCGCGCCAATGCCAAGGCGCGCCGCGACCTGCCGCTGTGGCGGCAGCCGCTGGTGCTGGCCGCCGAAGGCCTGGTGCTGGCGGTGGCGGTGCTCGGCGGCTGGCTGCTGCTGCGGCCGGAACCGGCGATCGCGTTCGCTGAGCGCGACTGGGTGGTGCTCGGTGATGTCGACAACCTCACCGGCGATCCGATCTTCGATGACTCGATGCGCCACGCGATCCGGATCGCGCTGGAGCAGTCGCGCTACGTGAACGTGCTGTCGGAGGGCAAGATCCGCGAAAGCCTGGAAATGGCGCGGCTCTCGGGCGATACCCGGTTGAACCGCGATACCGCCGTCGACGTGGCGGTGCGGGAAGGCGCGCGCGCGGTGCTGTTGCCGACCGTGCGGCAGAAGATCGGTGGCTATGAGCTGGCCATCGATGTTGCTGCGCCGGGCAGCGGGCAGGTGATCCAGACGTTCACCGCCACCGCGGATCGATCCGATCAGATGGTGTTCGCGGTGGACGATGTGGTCGGGCGCCTGCGGCGTGGACTGGGCGAGTCGGTGGCAAGCCTGGAACAGTCGTTGCCGTTGCCGCGGGCATCGACCCAGGACCTGCGCGCGCTGCGGGCATTCGCGCTGGCCGAGAGTGCGCTGGGCCAGCGTCGCTTCGAGGAGGCACGCAACCTCTACCAGGCGGCGATCGATATCGATCCTGGCTTTGCCCTGGCCTACATGGGCGTGGCCAAGCTGCATGCGCGCGTCGAGGAAGGGCGGCGCGCGCGCGAAGCCATGCAGCATGCGCTGGACCTGCAGGATCGCCTGCCACCACGCGAGCGGCTGTACCTGAAGGCCTGGATGGCCGAGCTGGAGCCGGGCGGCTGGGCGCTGGAGCAATGGCGCACGCTGGCCAAGGTCTACCCGGATTCGTTCGCGGGGCTGTCCAACACGTCCTGGTACCTGCTGCAGGCCAACCAGTTCAGCGAGGCTGAGCCCTATGCGCGAGCGGCCGCGGTGCCGCAGGACCCCTTGCGGCTGTATCCGCTGGTCCATCTGGTGCGGATACAGATTGCTGCCAACCAACCGCAGCGTGCCGCCGAAACACTGGCCCAGGCGCAGATCCTGCGCGGCCGTGATGACGCCGATGAGACCGGCGTGGATGTGCTGGTGGCGCAGGGGCAGTACGCCAAGGCAGCGAAGCTGTTGCCGCAGATCCATGCCAGCGATGCCCTGCAGCAGCGGATGAAGCTGCGTGCGCAGCTGCTGCTGGCGGCCGCGCAGCGCGACTGCCCGGCGATGCAGCAGGCGATACGCGAAGATGCACCGGCGCCGACGCTGGTCGATCTTCAGGTACAGCAGCGCCTGCAGCACGCCAGCGTAGCGGCAGTGTGTTCGGGCGCCGACCGCGCCGAGCTGCAGGCCATCGCAGCGCTGCTGCAGCCGATGCTGCAAGAGCGCGATGATCCCATGCTGCATGCCCGTGGCCTGCAGTGGCTGGCGCTGGTCCATCTGGCGCAGCGCCAGGGCCAGTTCGAGCTGGCCAAGCGCTGGCTGGACGATCAGCGGCCCCTGCTGCGCAGTCTGCGCAGCCCGGTCGCGGACCGCTGGCTACGCATCGTCAGCGCCATGGATGAGCTGCAGATGCAGCGCCCCGAGGCCGCCCGCACCCTGATCGAACCGATGCTGGATGGCAACGAGCCGGTGCAGGCGCGCGTGGTACTGCTGCTCGCACTGCGCGCACAGGGCGATGAAGCCGCCGTGCGTCGTCAGCAGGCGTGGCTGGCCCAGCATCGCGGCCAGGCCATTGCCGAGGTCACTGCCCTGCAGGTGTGGCAACCGCTGAACGTGTATGACGTCTCCACGTGGGCTACGCCGGCCACGGCCGGCGCGCCCTGATGGCGGGTCAGCCGTCGATGCGCTCGCCGACCTTGCCGGCTTCGAAGCAGAACACCACGGTCATGGCCGCCACCGACCCGGACAGGTGGGCCTGCAGCCCGTCACGCACCTGGCTCAGCTCCTCGACCGAGGCCAGGGTGCCGATCTTCATGCAGTCGTTTTCGCCAACGGCACCGTCCAGGCCGATCGAGGCCAGGGCCTTGGCCGGCGAAGCGGTGAAGTGGCTGCGGAAGTCGTCGCTGCCGATCAGGTGGTCCAGCAGGGTGCTGGCGTCTGCGGCGGAAAGGCGGGGATGGGTGCTCATGGGGATCGTCCGTAGGTGGAGTTTCTCGTATCGGCCGCGACAGCCTGCCATTGAGGGCCGCGCGTTGCACGTCGCTAAAGTTGGCCGCGCTGCGGTCGTTGCTGCTATGCCGGTTGTGCGGCAGAAGGAAGGAAACCCATGCGCCTGCGCCGCTGCGCCAGCCTGATGTTCGAACCCCGCGAGGCGGTCACCCTGGACCTGCGCGCGATGCTGGCCGGCCATGCCGAGATGGACAGCCAGATCAGCTGGGTGGCGCTGGCCGCCCATCTGGACCAGCCGCTGCCGGTGGACGCCGAGGAGCGCCAGCTGCTGGGCGAGCTCAGCGCGCACCGCTGGAGCGAACCGCCCGCCGATGCCTCCCCGGCCATGCTGGCCCGCCTGGTCGAGCAGGGCCTGCTGCTGACCGACCCGCCCAGCGAGGTGGGGCACCAGATGCGCGACGAGGCGCTACGCCGCAGCCAGTGGTGGCCGCTGGCCGCGTTGGCCCACCGCCATGCGCGCTGGCAGGCCGTGGACAGCGTGGAGGACATGCGTCGGCAGGGGCTGGACACCGCTGCCGGCCTGCGCCAGCGGCTGGGGCCGCCACCGCCGGTGGTACAGCCCATGCGGGGCGACTATCAGCCGCTGCCGCGCAGCGAAGAGGCCGCGTTCGACGCGCTGCTGGCGCGCCGCACCACCTGCCGCAATTTCGACCCGGAGCGCGCGCTGCCGCTGCCGCTGCTGGCCCAGGTGCTTCAGCGCACGCTGATGGCCCACGCGGTGCAGAAGGTCGAGCGCGATACCGAGTTCCTGAAGAAGAACGTGCCTTCCGGTGGCGGCCTGCATCCCACCGAGGGCTTCCTGCTGGTGCAGAACGTGGACGGGCTGGTACCGGGCCTGTATCACTACCACCCGGTGCAGCACGCGGTGCTGCCGCTGCCCTCGCCACCGCCGCAGGCACTGGCTGCGCTGGCGCGGCGGATGCTGTCCGGGCAGGAGTGGTTCGCCGATGCATCGGCGCTGCTGGTGCTGGCGCCGCGCTATGACCGCTGCTTCTGGAAGTACCGCAACCACGCCAAGGCGCACCGTGCGGTGACGCTGGATGTCGGCCACATCTCGCAGCTGCTGTACCTGTGCGCGACCGAGCGCGGCCTGGCCGCGTTCGTCACCGCAGCCATCAACGATGCCGATGTCGATCGTGCCTTCGGGTTCGATGGCATCGGCCAGAGCGCGATGGCCATCTGCGGCCTGGGCTGGCGCAGTGCCACGCTGGACACGGCCGAATTCGATCCCGCTGGTCGGGTGACGGCGGGCGACGACCGCTGAGCGGCCGTCGCCCCGGCGTTCATGCCGCTTCGAAGTCCACCAGCACCGCACCGTCGCCGACCTGGTCGCCGGCCTTGGCGCGGTAGCCCTTCACCGTGCCATCGGCCGGTGCCTGCAGGGTGTGCTCCATCTTCATCGCTTCCAGCACCACCAGCGGCGTACCGCGCTTGACCTGGGTGCCGGCCGCGACCAGCGTGGCCACGATCCTGCCCGGCATTGGCGCCAGCAGGCTGCCGGCGTCGGCCACGGCGTGGTCCGATTCACCCACCGGATCGTGCAGGGTGAAGCGGTGCTGGCCGTCGGCGCCGAACAGGTACAGCTGGTCACCGTCGCGCAGCAGCTGCAGCGACCAGCGACGTTCGCCCAGCTGCACCGTCAGGCCGTGCACATCGGCCGTGCCGATCACCTGCACCGGTGCTGCGTCATCGCACTGCACGCGCCAGCCATCGGCCTGCGCCCACACCTTCAGCGTGTGCCTGCGTTCGCCCTGCTGCAGCGGCAACACACGCGGCGCGGACGCGCCGAGGCGCCAGCCATCCTGCGCCTGCCACGGCGAATGTGGGTCGCGCGCATCGCTGCCGGCGCGCGCTGTGCTGGCCACGGCGGCAACCGCTGCCAGCAGCCACAGCGCGTCGTCGCTGTCGCCCACCGCACTCAGCGCGGCCTGCTCGCGTTCGATCAGCGCGGTATCCAGCCTGGCGTGCGTGAACGAATCGGTGTTCACCAGCCGGCGCAGGAAGCCGGCATTGGTGGTCACGCCCACCACCTGGCAGTCGGCCAGGGCCTGGCTCATGCGGCGCAGCGCGGCGTCGCGGTCCACGTCCCAGACGATCAGCTTGGCGATCATCGGATCGTAGTACGGCGTGATGCTGTCGCCTTCCTCGACGCCGGTATCCACGCGCACATGGGCCGACGGGGTCGGCAGGCGCAGGCGGCGCAGGGTGCCGGTGGAGGGCAGGAAGCCACGGTCGGCATCTTCGGCGTACAGGCGCGCTTCGATGGCGTGGCCGTGGATGGCCAGCTGGTCCTGGCGCAACGGCAGCGGCAGGCCCGAGGCCACGCGCAGCTGCCACTCCACCAGGTCGGTGCCGGTGATGTATTCGGTGACCGGGTGCTCGACCTGCAGGCGGGTATTCATTTCCATGAAGTAGAAATCGCCGTCCGGGCCGGCGATGAATTCCACCGTGCCGGCACCGACGTAGCCCACCGCGCGCGCGGCATCGACCGCGGCCTTGCCCATCGCAGCACGACGTTCGGGACTCATGCCCGGCGCGGGTGCTTCTTCCAGTACCTTCTGGTGGCGGCGCTGCACCGAGCAGTCGCGCTCGAACAGGTAGACCGCCTCACCGTGGCTGTCGCCGAACACCTGGATCTCGATATGGCGCGGGCGCTCGACATACTTCTCGACCAGCACATGGTCGTTGCCGAACGCCGAGGCCGCCTCGCGCTGGCAGCTGGCCAGCGCATCGACGAAGTCCTCGCTGCGTTCGACCTTGCGCATGCCCTTGCCACCGCCACCGGCGCTGGCCTTGATCAGCACCGGGTAGCCGATGCCATCGGCCTGCGCGCGCAGGAAGTCCGGCGCCTGCTGGTCGCCGTGGTAGCCCGGCGTCAGCGGTACACCGGCCTTGGCCATCAGCGCCTTGGCCGCGCTCTTGTCGCCCATCGCGCGGATGGCGCTGGCCGGCGGCCCGATGAAGGTGATGCCGGCGGCGGCGCAGGCATCGGCGAAGTCGGCGTTCTCGGACAGGAAGCCGTAGCCGGGGTGGATCGCCTGCGCGCCGGTCAGGCGTGCGGCGTCGAGCAGGGCATCGCTGCGCAGGTAGCTCTCACGCGCTGCCGCCGGACCGATGTGGATGGCTTCGTCGGCCAGGCGCACGTGGCGTGCGGTGCGGTCGGCATCGGAATACACCGCCACGGTGGCGATGCCGAGACGGCGGCAGGTGGCGATGACGCGGCAGGCGATCTCGCCGCGGTTGGCGATCAGGACTTTGGTGAACATGGCAACAGGCTCGGTCATGGCACGGGTTACATGCGGAACACGCCGAAGCGCGTCTGCTGCGGGGCGGCGTTGAGGCTGGCCGACAGCGCCAGGGCCAGCACCCGGCGGGTGTCGGCCGGATCGATCACGCCGTCATCCCACAGGCGCGCGCTGGCGTAGTACGGATGGCCCTGCTGTTCGAACTGCTCGCGGATCGGTGCCTTGAACGCATCCTCTTCCGCCGCCGGCCACTGGCCGCCCTTGGCTTCGATGCCATCGCGCTTGACCGTGGCCAGCACGCTGGCGGCCTGTTCGCCGCCCATCACGCCGATGCGTGCGTTCGGCCACATCCACAGGAAGTTCGGCGAGTACGCGCGGCCGCACATGCCGTAGTTGCCGGCACCGAACGAGCCACCGATCACCACGGTGAACTTCGGCACCTTGGCGCAGGCCACCGCCATCACCAGCTTGGCCCCGTCCTTGGCGATGCCGCCCTGTTCGTATTTGCGGCCGACCATGAAGCCGGTGATGTTCTGCAGGAACACCAGTGGAATGTTGCGCTGGGTGCACAACTCGATGAAGTGCGCGCCCTTCAGTGCCGATTCGGAGAACAGGATGCCGTTGTTGGCGATGATGCCGATCGGGTAGCCGTTCAGATGGGCGAAGCCGGTCACCAGCGTTGCGCCGTAGCGCGGCTTGAACTCATCGAAGCGCGAGCCATCGACCAGGCGCGCGATGACCTCGCGCACGTCGTAGGGCTTGCGTGTGTCGGCCGGGATCACGCCATACAGGTCGTGCGCCGGCAGCAGTGGTTCCTCGCTGGCCTGCACCGCCATCGCCGGTTCCGGCTTGCGCCAGTTCAACTGCGCGATGATCGCGCGCACCCGTGCCAAGGCCTGCAGATCGTTGTCGGCCATGTGGTCGGCAACGCCGGAAATGCGCGTGTGCACATCGGCACCGCCCAGTTCCTCGGCCGTGACCACTTCACCGGTGGCCGCCTTCACCAGCGGTGGGCCGCCGAGGAAGATGGTGCCCTGCTCGCGCACGATCACGGTCTCGTCGCTCATCGCCGGCACATAGGCACCACCGGCGGTGCAGCTGCCCATCACGCAGGCAATCTGCGGGATGCCCTGCGCCGACAGGTTGGCCTGGTTGTAGAAGATGCGGCCGAAATGGTCGCGGTCGGGGAAGACTTCGTCCTGCAGCGGCAGGAACGCGCCACCGGAATCGACCAGGTAGATGCACGGCAGGTGGTTCTGCTCGGCGATTTCCTGCGCGCGCAGGTGCTTCTTCACCGTCATCGGGTAGTAGGTGCCGCCCTTGACCGTGGCGTCGTTGGCCACGATCACGCATTCCACCCCGCTCACCCGACCGATGCCGGCCACCACGCCGGCGGCGGGCACGGCGTCTTCATACATGCCATGCGCGGCCAGCGGCGCGATTTCCAGGAAGGCGCTGCCGGGGTCGAGCAGGGCGTCGATGCGGTCACGCACCAGCAGCTTGCCGCGTGCGGTGTGCTTGGCACGCGCGGCGTCGCTGCCGCCCAGCGCGGTGCGGGCGAGGGTGGCATGCAGGTCATCGACCACGGCCTGCATGGCCGCGCGGTTGCTTTCAAACGTTTCGCTGCCCGGTTGCAGCTGGCTGTTCAGGACGGTCATCGCGGTGGCCTTACAGGGTGCGCTGGAACAGTTCGCGGCCGATCAGCATGCGGCGGATCTCCGAGGTGCCGGCGCCGATTTCATACAGCTTGGCGTCGCGCCACAAGCGGCCGGTCGGGTATTCGTTGATGTAGCCGTTGCCACCGAGGATCTGGATCGCCTGGCCGGTCAGCCAGGTGGCCTTCTCGGCGGCGTACAGGATGGCACCGGCGGCGTCCTGGCGGGTGGTGCGGCCCTGGTCGCAGGCGCGCGCGACGGCATAGACATAGGCGCGGCAGGCACCCAGGCCCACGTACATGTCGGCGATCTTGGCCTGGATCAGCTGGAAGCTGCCGATCGCTTCACCGAACTGGTGGCGCTCGTGCACATAGGGCATCACTACGTCCATGGCCGCGGCCATCAGGCCCAGCGGGCCACCGGACAGCACCACGCGCTCGTAGTCCAGGCCGGACATCAGCACGCGCACGCCACCGCCGACCTGGCCCAGCACGTTCTCTTCGGGAATCTCGCAGTCCTGGAACACCAGCTCGCAGGTGGGCGAAGAGCGCATGCCCAGTTTGTCCAGCTTCTGCGCGGTGGAGAAGCCCTTCATGCCCTTCTCGACCAGGAACGCGGTGATGCCCTTGGCACCCGCTTCCATGTCGGTCTTGGCGTAGACCACCAGCACGTCGGCGTCCGGGCCATTGGTGATCCACATCTTGTTGCCGTTGAGCACGTAGCGGTCGCCGCGCTTGTCGGCGCGCAGCTTCATCGACACCACGTCCGAACCGGCACCCGGTTCGCTCATCGCCAGCGCGCCGACCAGGCTGCCATTGCACAGGCCGGGCAGGAAGCGCTGCTTCTGTTCTTCGTTGCCGTTCTTGCGCAGCTGGTTCACGCACAGGTTGGAGTGCGCGCCATAGGACAGGCCGATGCCGCCAGAGGCACGCGAGATTTCTTCCATCGCCACCACGTGGGCCAGGTAGCCCATGCCGGTACCACCGTATTCTTCTTCTACGGTCAGGCCGAGCAGGCCCTGCTCGCCCAGCTTCGGCCACAGGGCCAGCGGGAACTGGTTGCTGGCATCGGCCTCGGCGGCCAGCGGCGCGACCTCGGCGGCGGCAAAATGGGCCACGCTCTGGCGCAGCAGGTCGATGTCTTCGCCAAGATCGAAGTTCAGGGATGGCACGTGCATTGTGGTGGCTCCACGGCGGGATGGCAGGAAATGGACGCACCCGGCGGGGGAGCGGGCGGCGGTGTACAGGACCGCCACCCGCACGGGCGATGGCCCCAGCGTAGCGGGGTTCGGGTAAGAAGTGAATACGAATTCAAAAATTGAAACTAGAATCAGAACATGGCCTATAAACGCTCTGCATTGATGGAAGAACGCCTGGCGGGCGCCCGTGAACGGATCCTGCTGGCCACCCGCGAGCTGGTCGCCACCGGCGGCTGGCGCAACGCCCCGGTGACCGCCGTGGCGACCCAGGCGGGGGTGTCCACCGGCCTGATCTATCGCCATTTCCCGTCCAAGGCCGAGCTGTTCGTGGAGGTGCTCAACGCCGCGGTGGCCCACGAGGTCGCGATCATGGAGCGCATCGCCAGTGGTCCGGAGGTGGCCAGCGAGCGCCTGCGGCTGGCGATCACCGCCTTCGTCCGCCGCGCCCTGGCCGGGCCGGGGCTGGCGCACGCCTTCATCGTCGAACCGGTCGATCCGGATGTGGAAGCCGAGCGCATGCGCGGACGTCGCGCGTTCGGCGACGTGTTCCTGCGGCTGGTGGAGGAGGGCGTGGCGGCCGGTGAGCTGCCGGCGCAGGACGCGCATGTGGCCGCCGCCTGCCTGGTCGGCGCCTTCACCGAAGCGATGGTCGGCCCGACCGCACCCAGCCGCGAAGCGCACCGCGACGAAGACGCGCTGGTGGATGCGATCTGCAGCTTCTGCCTGCGCGCGATCGGTGCCCCGGTGATTCGGTAGCGCCGACCGCTGGCCGGCTTCTGTTGCCGGGGTCAGATCCCCCGGCATGCTGCGCCGCACCAGCAGTGACGCCTGTTGTCGCACGCAAAGCGCGTTCTATACTCGGTCCATCACGCAGTCGCTCAGCCGTGGTCCAACGACTATCAGCCAGGGGTAACGAAGAGTGCGGAATTACGATCTGGAGTTCCTGAAACGCTTCTCCATGGTGATCGCGCTGCTGGCGACCATCACCCTCGGCCTCATCCTCCTTGCCGCCTACATCCACACCCGGATTCCGCCCGAGGTGTCGCCGACCGCGGCCAAACGCACCGAACAGCGCATCTCGCCCACCGGCGCGGTCTATGCCGGCAGCACCGGCGCCGCCGCGCAGGCCGCCGCCAAGGCTGCCGCGCTGGCCAAGGCCGCGTCGCAGGTGGCTTACGGCGGCACCAAGGATGGCAAGGTGATCTTCGACAACCTGTGCACCGCCTGCCACACCAATGGCGTGGGCATGGCGCCGACGCTGGACCATTCGCACTGGGACAAGCGCATCGCGCAGGGCAAGGACACCCTCTACAAGCACGCCATCGAGGGCTATACCGGCCCCGACGGCGGCATCATGCCGCCCAAGGGCGGCAACCCGGCCCTGACCGAAGAACAGATCCACGCCACCGTGGACTGGATGCTGGGCAACCTGAAATAACCGGTGGTGCCGGTCGCTGGCCGGCAACCGCGCATCGCACGAAGGTCTTGGGGCTGCCGGCCAGCGGCCGGCACGACCCCGGCTTTGCCCGCCGAGGCCTGATCGCCCCTATGCCCCCGCTGCGCAGGCGGGGTTTCGCATTTCAGGGTTAGTCTGTGCGCCCTCTTCCAAGGAATCGTCCGTCGATGCGCCGCCGCTCCCTCGCCCTTGCCCTGTCCCTGCTGCTGCCGGCCGGCGCCTTCGCCCAGGCCCTGCCACAGGCCGCACCGGCCGCGACCACCCCTGCCGCGCGCAGCAGCGCCACCGTGGTGCTGACCGCCGCGCCGGCCGACTGGCGCGCGCTGGATGGCCAGCGCGTGCGCATCGCCGCACCGCTGACCCTGGCCGGTACCGATGGCCTGGAACGCTTCGGCCAGCTCACCGTGGCCTTCGATGGCCGCCTCTGGCAGCCGACCGAAGTGGCCGCGCCGGGTACTGCCGGCTACGAGCAGGTGATGGCCGACAACCAGCGTCGCCGCCTGGTGCTTGACGATGGCAGCGATGCCCGCGACCCGGCCAGCGTGGCCTACCTGCCGGGCAACCCGGTGCTGCGCACCGGCATGCAGCTGCGCAACGTGGAGGGCATCGTGCGCGTGGACGCGCAGGGCCACCCGCGCCTGCAGGTCGAGGGGGCGCTGAAACTGCCGGAACTCAAGCGCCCGGCGGTGCCGACGGTACCGGGCAGCCTGCACGTGGCGGCCTTCAACCTGGAGAACTTCTTCAACGGTGATGGCCAGGGCGGTGGCTTCCCGACCCTGCGCGGTGCGCGCACGCTGGACGAGCACAAAGCGCAGGTGGTCAAGCTGGTCACCACGGTCAATGCGTTGGGCGCCGATGTCGCCGCACTGATGGAGCTGGAGAACGATGGCTACGGCCCGCAGTCGGCCATCGCCGAACTGGTCGATGCGCTCAACCGAGACCGCGGCGCGCAGGGTGACTGGCGCTTCGTCGACGCGGGCACCGGCCCCGGCGACAACCCGATCCGGGTCGGCATCATCTACCGCAGCACGCGCCTGCAGCCGGTCGGCAAGCCGGCCACGCTGACCGGCGGCCCGTTCGTCGAGCACAGCCGCGTACCGCTGGCGCAGGCCTTCCAGGGCAAGCACGGCGCGCCGTTCGTGGTGGTTGCCAACCACTTCAAGTCGAAGGGCTGCCGTGACGCGGCCGGTGCCGACGCCGACCGCAACGACAACCAGGGCTGCTGGAACGCCACCCGGGTGACTTCGGCGCAGCAGCTGCACGCCTGGCTGCAGACCGATCCGACCGGTACCGGCGCCAAGGACGCGGTGCTGCTGGGTGACTTCAACGCCTACGCGATGGAAGACCCGATCCGCACCCTGCATGACCTGGGCTGGCAGGACGCGTTCAAGGTCGCCAAGGTCGAGCACCCCTACAGCTATGTCTACAACGGCTACACCGGCCGCCTCGACCACGCGCTGCTGAACCCGGGCATGGCCAAGCGCCTGCGCGGCGCCGCCGAATGGCACAGCAATGCCGACGAACAGGACGCCAGCGGCTACCAGGGCCGCAACGTGCAGGGCCCGTGGCGCAGCTCCGACCACGACCCGCTGCTGCTGGGTTTTGACAGATAAGGTTCGCCGAGGATCTGCTCTGGTAGCGACCTTGATCGGCACGGATGCTGCCGTTGCTTTTGATCTACCAGTCCGCCTTCAAGCGAGCCGAGCATCGCAGGTGAATCAGGGGCGAAGAGGCGCCGATGTCTGAGCGCAGCGAGTTCGGCGCCGTCCCCTGATTCACCGAGAAGCGCAGGGTACCGGTGCACAGCACCGGCTCGCGGCTGGCGGCGCGTTTCTTTTGGTTACTTTTCTTTTCGCGCGAAAAGAAAAGTGACATCCCACCGCGGGCGCGGAAATGGTCCGCCGCAACCAGCGCTCACCCCCAGGCGATCAACCCGATCGCCAGCACCGCCAGCGCCAGTCCGGCGCGGTTCCACTTCGTGGTGGCCTCGCCGAAGGCGAACACGCCCACCAGCGCGCCCAGCACCACCACGCCGATGTTCATGCCGGCGAACACGGTGGCCGGGCTCTCCGGCATCGCCTGGTGCGCGTGCACATAGAAAAGAATGTTGCCGCCGTTGAGCAGGCCCAGCAGCGCGCCCGCGCCCAGGTTGCGCCAGGCCAACCGGCTGCGGCCACTGGCGTGCCGCCACAGCTGCAATGCCAGCATCAGCACGAAGGCGACGCTGAAGCTGGCCAGCACCGCCGCCATCGAGGGCGTGCCGGACAGCGCGACCTGCTTGAGCAGCACGTCCACCACCGCGAACCCGGCCCATACGCCCAGCAACCATCCCCAGCCACCGGGCGAAGACGCCACCGCCGGGCCGCGTGGACGCAGGCTGATTGCCACCATCGCCAGCAGGCCCAGGCCGAGCCCGGCCAGCTTCCATGGCGTGGCGGTCTGGCCGAAGAACAGGAACGCGGCGGCCAATGACAGCAGCAGCGACAAGCGCTGTGCCACGTCGCTGCGGACGATGCCGGCCACCGCCACCGCGCGGCCCAGCACCAGGAAGATTGATGGCAGCACCACCGCCAGTGCCAGCAGCGACAGCCACGGGGCATGCGGCGCGCGCAGCGCATCTAGCGGCGGCTGCAGCACCACGGCGGTGAGCGTTGCCGCCACCAGATAGTTCCAGGTGACCATCTGCGCAACATCCAGCTGGCGGCGTCCAGCGACCTTCAACAACACCGAAACCAGCACGCTGCAGATCACGGCCAAGGACAGGTAGAGCATGGGGCGGGCACAGGGCAGGGGCGGGGGACGGTATCATGGTGCCATGCACAAGCCCTCGTTCCCCGTCGCCCCCGGCGAAACCGCCTGCCTTGAACTGGACGGCCCGGCCGGCCCGCTGGAAGTGGTCGTCGACCTGCCCAAGGCCGATGTGCCGGTGCAGCCGATCGTGGCCATCGTCTGCCATCCGTTGTCCACCGAGGGTGGCACCCTGCACAACAAGGTGGTCACCATGACCGCCACCACCCTGCGCGAGCTGGGCATCACCACGGTGCGCTTCAACTTCCGCAGCGTTGGCGGTTCGGCCGGCACCTTCGATGGCGGCGTGGGCGAGCAGGATGACCTGAAGGCCGTCGCCGCCTGGGTGCAGAGCCAACGCCCCGACGACCGCCTGTGGCTGGCCGGTTTCAGCTTCGGCGCGTTCGTTTCGTTGAAGGCGGCTGCCGCGCTGCAGCCGGAAGCGCTGATCTCGATCGCGCCGCCGGCCGGTCGCTGGGATTTCGATGGCATCGCGCCGCCGGCCCGCTGGCTGGTGATCCAGGGCGAGCAGGACGAGATCGTCGACCCGCAGGCCGTCTACCAGTGGCTTGACACGCTGGACGTCCCGCATGAGCTGGTGCGCATGCCCGAGACCAGCCACTTCTTCCACCGCAAGCTGATCGACCTGCGCGGCGCGCTGACCCACGGCGTCAAGCACTGGCTGGGCGCGGCGGCATGAGTGCAACCGAGCTGACCCCGTCGCAGCGGTACGCTGAAGGGGTTGCCCGTGGCGACTGGCAGAACGACCCGGCCCAGCACGCGGCGCTGGCCGAGCTGGACCGGATCCATCTGGGCCTGCTGGACAGCGCCGAGGACGGCTGGCTGGACCGCCTGTCCTCGTTCTGGAAGAAGCCCGAGCCGGTGAAGGGCCTGTACTTCTGGGGTGGCGTCGGCCGTGGCAAGACCTTCCTGGTCGACCTGTTCTACGACGGCCTGCCGATCAAGCAGAAGTACCGCACGCATTTCCACCGCTTCATGCGCAGCGTCCACGAGCGCCTGCGCGAGCACCAGGGGCAGAGCGACCCGCTGGCGAAGATCGCCCAGGAGTGGCGCAGCAACCTGCGCGTGCTGGTGCTGGACGAGTTCTTCGTCACCGACATCGGCGATGCGATGCTGCTGGCACGGCTGCTCGAACGTCTGTTCGCTGAAGGCGTGACCCTGGTCACCACCTCCAACACCGCGGTGGAGAACCTGTACCTCAACGGCCTGCAGCGCGAGAGCTTCCTGCCGGCCATCGGCCTGCTGCAGCGCTTCTGCGTCGAGCTGTACGCCGAGGGCACCGAGGATTACCGGATGCGCGCGCTGACCCGCTCGCCGGTGTACCGCGCACCGCTGGCGGCCGACAGCGATGAGTGGCTGGCCACGCGCTGGAACGAACTGAGCGGCGGCCAGCCGGCCAAGCCCGGCAACATCGAGATCGAGGGCCGCAAGATCCCGGTGCGCGGCCGTGGCAAGAGCATTGCCTGGTTCGATTTCGCCGCGTTGTGCGAAGGCCCGCGTGGCCCGTCGGATTACATCGAGATCGCGCACGAGTTCAACACCGTGCTGATGGGCGGTATCCCTGCGTTCGATCGCCTGAACGAAGATGCCGCGCGCCGCTTCGTCAACCTGATCGACGAACTGTACGACCGCCACGTCAACCTGGTCTGCACCGCCAGTACCTCCCCGATCGAGCTGTACACCGGCACCCGCCTGCAGGGCGCGTTCGAGCGCACCGCCTCGCGCCTGATCGAGATGCAGAGCGCCGAATACCTGGGTACCCCGCACCGGGCGTGAGGGTGGTTTCCAGGTGAATGCGTTGCCGGCCAGCGGCCGGCACTACCACGCCACGGTCCCGGCATCCGCCGCGCGGTTACCGGGTCGGCGCCACCGCATTCCCGCGCGGCCGCTCATCCGGCCCGGCCGACACATGCAGGCCCGAGCCATCGTCGTGCTCCACCCGTACGCTCTCGCCGCGCTCCAGCAGCCGCAGCGGTTGGCCTTGGTAGCGCACTTCCAGCGCGTCGTGGGTGTCGGCCAGCGACTGCACCAGCGGGCACAGCGACTGTGCTTGGGCCTCGATGCGTTCGGCGCGGCCTTCCAGCTGCTGTTCCATCTGCGCGTCCAGACGGTCGGCGCGTGCCTCCATCGCATCGCTGCGTCCGGTGAAGATCTGCCACAGCATGCTGCGGGCGATGGAGGCGGACAGCGACTCGGCCATGTCCTGCACCTTGGCCTCGAAGCCTGGCCCGAACACAGCCTGTTCCCAGTAGCCCTTGCCCAGCGTGCCGCCGATCCAGTCATCGGCCTGCCGGCGCAGGCGCCGGACCTTGCGGCTGTTGGCGGTACCGGTGAGGCTTTCATAGACCCCGTCGAGCACGTCGAAGCTCAGTCCGCTCACTTCATGGGCCAGCGCCGTGGCGGCCGGCATCAGCTGCCGTGCCCCGGCCTCCATCTGCCGCAGGCGGGCCGCGTCGGCCTCGCTGACCGGCACGACCGTGTCGTCCAGGCTCAGCACGCCATCGTGGAACACCACCTCGTGCGGTGCCTGCGGGCCATGCCGCAGCCAGATGCCACCGCTGTCCACCAGCACGTCATAGTCGGTGTGGATACCGCACTGGTCCGCGCGCAGCTTCGGGGTGTCAGCGGCAATTGCAGGTACGGTGACCACAGCAGCCAGCAGGGCCAAGGCGGGTGCTGACAGGCGCATGGTGGAATCCTTTCCGGTCATTGCAGGACCCCAGCATCCCGCGTTCGGCAGGCGCCGTCACCCGCCGAAAGTCACTGCGCGATGGCGATTCGTCCGGCCATACCGGCTTTCCCACCGGCTGCCCACCACCTATCCACAGGGTTGTCCCTAGCCAGTTTCATCACTGTCATGTGAAGCTGTCATTGTTCCGTTTCTGCGGTGCGTTGTACCACCGCAATGACGCTTTCGGGCTTGACTGCGCAGCCCGTTCCGGCAGGTCTGAAGCGTCCCGATGAGGCGCTGATGGCACGATCCTTGCGGCGCAAGGGATTGCCGAATTTCACTACATTTGGCGTTGACGGACCCCATTACCCCCACTATCTTGTGGCCGTCGGTCGCAGCAACCCCAATTCCAGGGGGTGCCCGGGGTACCCATCCGCGATCGTCAACGGCAGTGGCAGGCGCAGGGTCTCATCCCCTGCGACGCCGTCCTGCCATCCTGGGCTGTCATGTCCCGGGCTGCGTCACCCGATGCATCGAGCACCCCCAATCACGCCAAGAGGACACACGCCGTGAGCACCGAATCCAGCGCCACCATCGAGAAGGAAAGCGAATTCCTGTTGACGTCGCCGCCGACGGCCAACGCGATGAGTGTGACCAAGCGCAATGGGACCACCGAGCTGGTGGACCTGAACAAGATCGTGCGTGCGGTGCAGCGTTCCTCCGAAGGCCTGCACGCCGTCGATCCGATGCGCGTGGCCACCCGTACCATTTCCGGCCTGTACAACGGTGCCACCACCCGCGAGCTGGACGAACTGTCCATCCGCACCGCCGCCCTGCTGATCGGTGAAGAGCCCGAGTACGGCCGCCTGGCTGCGCGCCTGCTGGCCAACTACATCGCCAAGGAAGTCTCGGGCCAGGAAATCTACGCCTTCTCGCAGTCGGTCAGCCGTGGCCATGAAGTCGGCCTGATCAACGACCGCCTGCTGAACTTCGTGCAGACCAATGCACGCAAGCTCAACGACGCCATCGACGGCGCGCTGGACCTGAACTTCGATTACTTCGGCCTGCGCACCCTGTACGACCGTTACCTGCTGCGCCACCCGCACACCCGCAAGGTGATCGAGACCCCGCAGCAGTTCTTCCTGCGCATCGCCAGCGCGCTGAGCGAGGACGTGTCCGAGACCCTGGCGCTGTACAAGCGCATGGGCAACCTGGACTACCTGCCGTCCAGCCCGACCCTGTTCAATTCCGGCACCACCCACGAGCAGCTGTCCTCGTGCTTCCTGCTGGACTCGCCGCAGGACTCGCTGGAGTCGATCTATTCCAAGTACGGCGACATCGCCCAGCTGTCGAAGTTCTCCGGCGGCATCGGCGTCAGCTACACCCGCGTGCGTTCGCGTGGTTCGCTGATCAAGTCGACCAACGGCCACTCCAACGGCATCGTGCCGTGGCTGAAGACCATGGATTCGTCGGTGGCCGCGGTGAACCAGGGCGGCAAGCGCAAGGGCGCGGCCTGTGTGTACCTGGAAACCTGGCACGCCGACATCGAGGACTTCCTCGAACTGCGCGACAACACCGGTGACGAAGCCCGCCGTGCGCACAACCTGAACCTGGCCAACTGGGTGCCGGACCTGTTCATGAAGCGCGTCGAGGCCGACCAGGAATGGTCGCTGTTCGATCCGCGCGTCGTGCCGGAGTTCACTGACCTGTTCGGCGAAGCCTTCGAGCAGGCCTACCTGCAGGCCGAAGCCCAGGGCAAGGCCAACCGCACCATCTCCGCGCGCAAGCTGTATGCCCGCATGATGCGTACGCTGGCCGAGACCGGCAACGGCTGGATGACTTTCAAGGACAAGTGCAACCGCGCCAGCAACCAGACCCTGCGCGCCGGCAACGTGATCCACCTGTCGAACCTGTGCACGGAAATCCTGGAAGTCACGTCCAACGATGAAACCGCGGTGTGCAACCTGGGTTCGATCAACCTGGGCAACCACTTCGACGAGCACAACGAGTTCGACTTCGAGAAGCTGGCCGAGACCGTGCGCCTGGCCGTGCGCCAGCTCGACCGCGTCATCGACCTGAACTTCTACCCGATCGAAACCGCCCGCCGCGCCAACCTGCGCTGGCGTCCGGTCGGCCTGGGCTGCATGGGCCTGCAGGACGTGTTCTTCCGCAAGCGCCTGCCGTTCGACAGCGCCGAAGCCCGTGCCCTGTCGAAGAAGATTGCCGAAGCGATCTACTTCCACGCGCTGGAAACCTCCTGCGAGCTGGCCCAGGAACGCGGCAAGCACCCGTCGTTCAACGACACTCGCGCCGCCGGTGGCGAACTGCAGTTCGACGCCTGGAACGTGGTGCCGGAAGACGCCGAGCGCTGGGATGCCCTGCGTGCCCGCATCAAGGAACACGGCCTGCGCAACTCGCTGATGATCGCGATTGCCCCGACCGCGACCATCGCCTCGATCGCCGGCTGCTACGAGTGCGTCGAGCCGCAGGTATCCAACCTGTTCAAGCGCGAGACCTTGTCCGGTGACTTCCTGCAGGTCAACCGCTACCTGGTCAACGAGCTGAAGAAGCTGGGCCTGTGGACGCCGGAAATGCGCGATGCCATCAAGCTGGCCGAAGGCTCCATCGCGGGCGTGGCACAGATTCCGGAAACGCTGCGCGAGGTTTACCGCACCGCGTGGGAACTGCCGATGCGTTCGCTGATCGACATGGCCGCCGAGCGTGGCGCCTTCATCGACCAGTCGGCCTCGCTCAACCTGTTCATGGAAAGCCCGAACATCGGCGCGATGTCCTCCATGTACATGTACGCCTGGAAGCAGGGCATCAAGACCACCTACTACCTGCGTTCGCGCCCGGCCACCAAGATCGCCAAGACCACGGTCAGCGCTGCGGCCCCGGCCAAGGTGTTCAGCCCGGACGAAGCCATCGCCTGCTCGCTGGAAAACCCGGAAGCCTGCGAGGCCTGCCAGTAAGAGCGGCACCGCCGCGCGGTAGTGCCGGCCGCTGGCCGGCAACCCCGGCCAACGATCATCACCCACGGTAGCGCCGGGCCATGCCCGGCGGCTCACCCAGGAATTCAAGGAAACACCCATGGCCGACAAGCCCAAGCAGATGCTGCTCGATCCCGGTTTTGAACTGACCCTGCGCCCGATGCGCTACCCGCAGTTCTATGACATGTACCGGAATGCGATCAAGAACACCTGGACGGTGGAAGAGATCAACTTCCAGATCGACATCACCGACCTGCACAGCAAGATGTCGCCGGGTGAGCGTCACCTGATCCACCGCCTGGTCGCGTTCTTCGCCACCGGCGACTCGATCGTGTCCAACAACCTGGTGCTGAACCTGTACCAGCACTTGAATGCGCCGGAAGCGCGCATGTACCTGTCGCGCCAGCTGTATGAAGAAGCGCTGCACGTGCAGTTCTACCTGACCCTGCTCGACAACTACCTGCCGGATCCGGAAGAGCGCGTCAAAGCCTTCGCCGCGGTGGAGAACATCGACTCGATCAAGAAGAAGGCCGATTTCTGCTTCAAGTGGATCGACTCGATCCAGGACCTGAAGCGCATCGAGACCCGTGCCGAGCGCCGCCAGTTCCTGCTCAACCAGATCTGCTTCGCTGCGTGCATCGAAGGCCTGTTCTTCTTCGCCGCCTTCGCCTACGTGTACTACTTCCGTTCGCGCGGCCTGCTGCCGGGCCTGGCTTCGGGCACCAACTGGGTGTTCCGCGACGAGAGCGCGCACATGGAGTTCGCGTTCGAGTCGGTGCGCGTGGTGCGTGAGGAAGAGCCGGACCTGTTCGACGACGAGATGAAGCAGCAGGTCTACGACATGCTGGCCGAAGCCATTGAATGCGAAGTGCAGTTCGCCGAGGACGTGCTGTCCGGCGGCGTGGCCGGCATCTCGACCCGCGACATGCGCCAGTACCTGCAGCATTGTGCCGACCAGCACTTCGCCAAGCTGGGCATGGAAAAGAAGTACAACGTGCGCAACCCGCTGCCGTTCATGGAACTGCAGGACGTGCAGGAGCTGACCAACTTCTTCGAACGCCGCGTCTCGGCCTACCAGGTCGGCGTGCAGGGCGAAGTCGCCTTCGACATGAACTTCTGATCGAACCGGTCAGCTCTGTCGCAACGAAGAACCCCGGCCAACGCCGGGGTTTTTCGTTTCTGTAGCGTCGAGCCATGCTCGACTCTACAAAGTGTCAGCGCCGCCCTTCCACCGCCATGCGCACCGCCAGCCCGGCCAGTACCGTGCCCATCAGCCAGCGCTGCACCATCTGCCAGGTCGGGCGCGCGGCCAGGAAGCCGGCGATGCTGCCAGCGGTCAGCGCGATGATGCCGTTCACGGTCACACTCACCGCGATCTGGGTGGAACCCAGCACGATCGACTGCATCAGCACGCTGCCTTCGCCGTCCGGATGCAGGAACTGCGGCAGCAGTGACAGATACATCACCGCCACTTTCGGGTTCAGCAGATTGGTCAGGAAGCCCATCGTGAACAGTTTGCGCGGGCTGTCCTGCGGCAGGTCACGCACCGCGAACGGCGAACGGCCGCCGGGCTTCAGTGCCTGCCAGGCCAGGTACAGCAGGTACAGCGCGCCACCGATGCGCAGCGCGTCGTAGGCGAACGGTACGGTCATCAGCAGCGCGGTGATGCCCAGTGCCGCACACAGCATGTAGAACACGAAGCCCAGCGCCACACCGCCCAGCGAGATCAGCCCTGCGACCGGCCCCTGGCAGATCGAGCGCGAGATGACGTAGATCATGTTCGGCCCGGGCGTGAGCACCATCGCCAGCGAAACCAGCGCAAAGGCCAGGAGGTCGGAAGGTGCGGGCATGGGCGGTCCAGGCAGTGGGCGTGGCGCAGTGTAGCGCCGCCTGCACGGGGCCTGGCTTAAAATTGCCGGACCCCACACCGAAGCACCCCCATGACCCCGATCCCCGAGACCGTGCCGCCCACCGAAGTGCGCATGGCCGAAATCGTCTTCCCCAACCACACCAACCACCTGGGCACCCTGTTCGGTGGCCAGGCATTGGCATGGATGGACAAGGCCGCCTTCCTGGCCGCCGCCCGCTATTCGCGCCGCACCGTGGTGACCGCGCGCAGCGACCAGGTCGACTTCAAGCTGCCGATCCGCATCGGCCAGATGGTGGAAACCATCGGCCGCATCGTCGAAGTCGGCCGCAGCTCGATGAAGGTCGAGGTCGAACTGGTCGCCGAAGACCTGCACAGCGGCGAGCGCAAGCTGTGCACCCGCGGCCACTTCGTGATGATCGCGCTGGACGAGGAAGGCCACCCGATCGCGGTGCCGTCGCTGCCGGCGGCCTGAGCCCGCCGGCTGAACCGGCGCTTGCAGGGGCGCTTGCGCGCCCCCATCTGGCAGCCATGACCCCGCTGCTGACCGACTTCATCGACCGCGCCCAGCGCTTGTTCGTGCTGACCGGCGCTGGTTGCAGTACCGCCTCGGGCATTCCCGATTACCGCGATACCGACGGCCAGTGGAAACGCACGCCGCCGGTGACCTACCAGGCCTTCATGGGCGAGGCGGCCACCCGCCAGCGCTACTGGGCGCGCAGCCTGCTCGGCTGGCCACGCTTCGGCCTGGCCCGGCCCAACGGCACCCACCAGGCGCTGGCCGCGCTGGAACGCCGCGGCACGCTGCAGGTACTGCTGACCCAGAACGTGGACGGCCTGCACCAGCGTGCCGGCAGCCACAATGTGATCGACCTGCATGGCCGCCTGGACCGGGTGCGCTGCATGGGCTGCGAGCGCCGCAGCGGCCGCGAGGAGTTCCAGCAGCGGCTGCTGGACGCCAATCCCGGCTGGGATGCGCTGGAGGCCGGTATCGCCCCCGATGGCGATGCCGACCTGGAGACCGATTTCTCCACGTTCGTGGTGCCCGATTGCGCCTGCTGCGGCGGCCTGTTGAAGCCGGATGTGGTGTTCTTCGGCGAAAACGTGCCGCGCGAACGCGTGGCCGCGGTGCACGATCACCTGCAGCAGGCCGACGCCGTGCTGGTGGTGGGCTCGTCGCTGATGGTCTATTCCGGCTTCCGCTTCGTGCAGGCCGCGGCCAGGGCAGGGTTGCCGGTGGCGGCATTGAACCGTGGCCGCACCCGCGCCGACGACCTGCTGCAGTTCAAGGACGAGCGGGACTGCGCTGAAGCGCTGGCTGGATGGGCTTCGTGTTGAGCCGAGCCCACGCCCGGCTGAAGTAGATCGCACGAAACAGCGATCCATCCAGGCGGTTGATCCGGGAGCCGCGCAGCGGTGCAATACGCACCCTCCATCCGCCTGTCCCCCGCATCGCCGTGACCCAGCTGTTTTCGCCGATCTCGTTCGGCCCCCTGACCCTGTCCAACCGCATCGTGATCGCGCCGATGTGCCAGTACTCCGCCGAAGACGGCCGCGCCAGCGACTGGCACGCCATGCACCTGGGCAACCTGGCGCAGTCCGGCGCCGGCCTGCTGATCCTGGAAGCCACCGCGGTCGAACCGCGCGGCCGCATCAGCTGGGCCGACCTGGGCCTGTGGGACGACGGTACCGAGGCCGCGCTGGCGCAGGTGCTGACCAGCGTCCGCCGCTGGTCGCCGATGCCGCTGGGCATCCAGCTGGGCCATGCCGGCCGCAAGGCCTCGGTGAACCGTCCGTGGGACGGCGGTGGCCAGCTGCCGGCCGACGATGCGCGTGGCTGGGCCACCGTGGCGCCGTCGCCGCTGCCGTTCCATGCGGCAGACCCGGCACCGCAGGAACTGGACGAGGCCGGCATTGCCGAGGTCATCGCCGCCTTCGCCGCCAGTGCGGTGCGTGCCGAGCGCCTGGGCTTCGAGCTGATCGAGCTGCATGCCGCGCACGGTTACCTGCTGCACCAGTTCCTGTCGCCGCTGAGCAACCGCCGCACCGACGGCTACGGTGGCTCGCTGCCGAACCGCTTGCGCCTGCTGGTGGAGGTGTTCGATGCGGTGCGTGCGGCGGTGTCCGACAAGGTCGCCGTGGGCGTGCGCATTTCCGCCAGCGACTGGGTCGAGGGTGGCTGGGACCTGGTGCAGAGCGAGGCGCTGGCACAGGTGCTGGACGCGCGCGGCTGCAATTTCCTGCATGTCTCCAGCGGCGGCCTGGACGAGCGCCAGAAGATCACCGTCGGCCCTGGTTACCAGGTGCCGTTCGCCGCGGCGATCAAGGCCAAGGTGCGCATGCCGGTGATCGCGGTGGGCATGATCACCGAACCGGAACAGGCCGAGTCGATTCTGCGCCACCGCCACGCCGATGCCGTGGCCCTGGCGCGCGGCATCCTCTACGACCCGCGTTGGCCGTGGCACGCTGCCGCAGCATTGCGCGACAGCGTGGACGCTGCGCCCCAGTACCTGCGCTGTGAGCCACGCGATGCGCGCGGCGTGTTCAAGGCGCGCTGACGCAATCTGCGAGCGCATTGTGACGCTTCAGGATGCAGGGGATCTACGCGGCGGCGAGTTGCGGCATAGCCTGTCGCAACGAACTAGGAATGATTGCGGATACCACTTTATGTGAATGACACCTCATTGCGCTGGGTGCGGACATTGCAACGTTGAGCTGCACACACGGTTGTGCAGCCAATGGAGAAACGCAATGAAACCCATGATGCTGGTTGTTCTGCTCTCGGCTTTCTCACTGCCTCTATCAATGCCTGCCGTCGCAGGTGATGACGTGGCGAGTGTCACCGGGGCGGAGAATGTCTCGCTCATGCACGCCCCTGTGAACTCGCGGGGGCGGCTTGATCTTCACATGATCGAGCTCTCTCCCGAATCCCCACTGATGTTGCTTTCACCCCTTGCGCGCAAGCAGTTTGTCGATTCGCTGGTGTTTGGAGATCGGGGACTGGCCAGCTTCAGCTACGAGCCCATCGTCTCCGAACTGAGTGCAGGTGAAGCCTATCGGCTCCTGTCACTCTTCGGGGCACAGCGCGCAATTGTGCACATCCCGGGATTGCGGCAGGAGTCGGAAGCGGATCATGTGGTCGTGCAGTCGGCCAATCCAAACCCGGTATTCGAAGATTATCCGGGCTACGCCTGTTCAGGGCGTGCGACCTGTTCAACCTCCATGAGCAGCATCTGCATGTCGAGTTGCTGATCGCATGATTGGTCGCATGCTGCTTTGGTGTTTGCTGCTGCCCACAAGTACGTGGGCAGCAACTCCAGTAGACGCTCAACTGCGTGAAATGGACCGGGAGATGTTGGCCGCTGGCGCTTCAGACCGAGTCGAGAAGCTGGTGGATGGCTATTCGTCATGGGAGTCTTCCAGATCATCAGGGGATGGTTGCGGCAGTTTGAGCGATCTGGATCTTGAGGCCGCGTTCCGCGCCAGCTTCTACATCTCAATGTACGTTGGAGACGAGAAATGGCTTGGCAAGGTCCGATGCATTCATGCAGAACTGGGGCGGAGAGGTATTGCCACAGAGACAACGCACCGGAAAATGCACGCGGTTCTGGTGCAGGTTCGACATTTTGCTGAGGCCAATGCGCTGCGTGAGATGGCGTCATTGCGTGTAGATGAACTTCCCGAGATAGAGCGGAACGCGCCTGGCCAGCAGGGCGTTCTCCACCCTCTTGCGAGTGGAAAGCTGGAATGGCGGGGGTGGACGTACAGGGAGGGATTGGAGGTGGTCGCCTATGTCAGTCCGGCATGCGCTCCCTCGCGACGCGCGATGCACGTGATCATGAACGAACCAGAATGGACATGGATTCGATCCAGCGTGCGCTTTGTCGTGCGTCGATCTCCTGCATGGCCGCAGCCGGGTGTCAGCGAGTGGAACAGAAGCAATCCCTCTCATCCCATGTTGCTCCAAGCGGGGCCCGCGGGCTGGAAAGAACTGGATGTCCATGAAACTCCGGTATTCCATGTTTTCAGGAATGGGCAGCGCCTGCGCACCCTGACAGGATGGGCAGAGGCCAGTGCTCACCTGATGAGCCTGAAGGAGAGTTTCTGACCGCGAAGGCCCTCCGCTCTTCCCCGTCACACCCGCCAGGCCGGCGCGATGCCAGCCTGCAGATGCTCGAACAGCGCGCGGATCTTGGCGGTGAAGTCGCGGCGGTCGCTGACGCAGAAATAGACCTCCATCGGCTCCGGGCGCCACGCCGTGTCGGCGCCGAACACCGGCGTCAGGCGGCCATCGCGCAGGTACGGCTCGGCCACGAACGCGGCCAGCCGGGTGATGCCGGCACCGGCCGCCGCCAGCGACGCCAGCGCATCGATGTCATCGCAGACCATGCTCGGCGGCAGCGCGGCGTCCACGCGCTGGCCCTCCTTCAGCAGGCCCCAGCGCAGCGGCCGGCCATCGGTGGGGAAGCGGTGCAGCAGCCCGCGATGGCTGCCCAGTTCCGAGGGTTCCTGCGGCGTGCCATGGGCCTTCAGGTAGGTTGGCGAGGCACAGAACACGAACGGCACGCGCGCCAGCTGCCGCGCGACCACGCCATCCTCCAGCTGCGCCCCGATGCGGATGCTGGCATCCACCGCTTCCGGGCCATGCTGCACGGCGCGGTCGGTCAGGCGCAGCTCCAGCTGCAGTTGCGGATAGCGTTTCTGCAGTGAAGGCAGCAAGGGGGCAAGCACGTGGCGACCGAAGGCGCTGCTGCTGGCGATGCGCAGCGGCCCGGCCGGCTCGATGTCACCGGCAGTGACCATCGCCTGCGCACGCGCCAGGTCGGCTTCGATGTGGCGCACCTGCGCCAGGTACAGCGCGCCGGCCTCGCTGAGGGCCAGCTGGCGCGTACTTCGGTTCAGCAGCCGTACGCCCAGATGCGCTTCCAGCCGGTTGATGTTCTGGCCGACTGCGGTGGCGCTGATGCCAAGGATGCGGGCCGCGGCGGCAATGCTGCCGGTCTCTGCGGTGCGGGTGAAGCTGCGGATCAGTTGCAACAGGTTCATGACCGACCAGCTTGCCACGGGGAGTCCCAAGTATCGCTTGGGACTGAACCAAGCAGGTCGGTTGCATCGGTGACCATCGATCCATCGGGCAGGGCGCTGCCCTACACTCGGGCGATGCGCCCCGATTCCATCCTCACCCTGTCCTGCCCCGACCGTACCGGCATCGTCTATCGCGTGTCCGGCCTGCTGTTCGACCACGGCTGCAACATCCTCGACGCCCAGCAGTTCGGCGACGAGGAAAGCGGTCGCTTCTTCCTGCGCGTGCATTTCGACCGTGACGCCGGCCTGCCGCTGGAGACTGTGCATGCCGCCATGGCCACGCTTGCCGAAGGCTTCGGCATGGACTGGCAGCTGCATGATGGCCGCCGTCGCGCACGCCTTCTGGTGTTGGTCAGCAAGCAGGGGCACTGCCTCAACGATCTGCTGTTCCGTGCCCACAGCGGGCAGCTGAAGGTCGACATCGCGGCAGTGGCGTCCAACCACGCCGACTTCGCGCCATTGGCCGCGTCCTACCAGGTACCGTTCCACCACCTGCCGGTGACCGCCGATACGCGTGCGGTGCAGGAACAACAGATCATCGACCTGGTCGAGCGCGAGCGCATCGATCTGGTGGTACTGGCGCGTTACATGCAGATCCTGTCACCCACGCTGTGCCACGCGCTGGCCGGCCGTGCGATCAACATCCACCACAGCTTCCTGCCCAGCTTCAAGGGCGCGCAGCCGTACCACCAGGCGCACGCGCGCGGGGTCAAGATCATCGGCGCCACCGCGCATTACGTTACCGAGGATCTGGACGAAGGCCCGATCATCGAACAGGACGTGGCCCGCGTGGACCACGCGATGGCACCGCGCGAGCTGGTGCGGCTGGGCAGCGATACCGAATCGCTGGTGCTGGCACGCGCGGTTCGCCGCCATGTGGAGCACCGCATCCTGCTCAACGGGCACCGAACGGTGGTGTTCCGGTAATCGCCCATCCCGCGTCCGCCGGGCATGGCCCGGCGCTACCACGGGTGCTATCCGGTAGTGCCGGCCGCTGGCCGGCAACTGCAGAGATCCCGAGGTTGCCGGCCAGTGGCCGGCACTACCGAATCCTGATTTCATCCAATGAAAAGCCCCCGGTTCGGCCGTCCCGCGATCTGTAGGGGGCGTAGTTTGGGGGCTGGATGAATCGATTGTGTTGTCGTGGGCAGGAGCGCGCAAGCGGCATAAGCGACGTGCGCGGTAGCGCCGGGCCATGCCCGGCGGTCACGCCTCAGGCGATCGCGATCCCCGCCTTGCCCAGCGCTTCGCGCACCATCGCGTCGTTGGCTTCGGTCACCGGCCGGGTCAGGTCCCACAGGAACTTCACCCGGAAGCCGGACTTCACCGCGTCCTGCGCGCTCCACAGCACGCAGTAGTCACGGGCCAGGCCGCACACGTGCACTTCGCGGATGCGCCGCTCGTGCAGCCAGCCGGCCAGGCCGGTGGCCGGGCGCTCGCCATCGGGGCCGTGGTTCTCGCGGAAGGCGCTGTACGAATCCACCTGTTGGCGCGTGCCCTTGCGCAGGATCACGTCGGCCACCGTCCAGTCCACGCCCGGGTGCAGCGCGGCACCGGCGCTGCCCTGCACGCAGTGGTCGGGCCACAAGGTCTGTGGCTGTGCATGCAGCAGGATGGTCTCAAACGGGCGCTGGCCAGGGTGCTGGCTGGCAAACGAGGCATGGTCGGCCGGGTGCCAGTCCTGGGTCGCCACCACGGTGCGGTAGCGACGCTGTGCCAGCAGGTCGGCAATCGGTGCCACCAGCGCATCGCCCTGGTCGCAGGCCAGCGCACCGCCGGGCATGAAGTCCGGCTGCAGGTCGATCACCAGCAGGGCGACATCGGCGGGCAGGGCGGTCATGGCAGGTCCGGTACAACAGAAGGGGCGACCAGCGTGGCCGCCCCATGCCTGCACGTCAATCGCCCTGCGGCGCCTCAGCGTCCTGCCCGTAGTACAGCAGGCCGATCTTGATCCGTTCGCGCCCGTTCTCGCGGCGGTGGCGGTTGGCATCGCGCAGCGAGTACACGCAGCCGCAGTATTCCTGCTGGTAGAACTGCTCGCGCTTGCTGATCTCGATCATGCGGCTGGCACCGCCGCCCTTGCGCCAGTTGTAGTCCCAGTACTGCAGGCCTTCATAGCGCGACGCGGCGCGAATGCCGCAGTCGTTGATCTGCGCCATGTTCTTCCAGCGCGAGATGCCCAGCGACGAACTGATGGTGTCGTAACCGTGCTCGTGCGCGTACAGCGCGGTGCGTTCGAAGCGCATGTCGAAGCACATCGTGCAGCGGATGCCGCGCTCGGGCTCGTTCTCCATGCCGCGCGCACGGCTGAACCAGTTGTCGGTGTCGTAGTCGCAGTCGATGAACGGGATGTCGTGCTGTTCGGCGAAGCGGATGTTCTCCTGCTTGCGCAGCTCGTATTCCTTCACCGGATGGATGTTGGGGTTGTAGAAGAAGATCGCGTAGTCGATCCCGGAGGCGGTGATCGCCTCCATCACTTCGCCGGAACAGGGCGCGCAGCACGAATGCAGCAGCAGGCGCTTGCCGTCGGCGGGCAGGGTCAGGGTGGGGCGTTGGAGCTCGGTCATCGTCAGGTACCGCATGGACCGCCGGCAACGGCGGTGGCCCATGCATCAGCGCGTGGGTGAACGGGTCTGGCTGGATACCGTGAACAGGACGCGCGCGGCCACACCGCCTGCACGCGCAGGACGACGGCGGCCCCGGCAACCTCCCCGCGGAGATTCCAGGTCGAGTCAGGGGACGGTCGTGTCCCCCGGCCGGGGCCGGTATTCGGGCTGATGGACACGGGCCGCAGCCCACCTACTACCCGCCGCTTCCCAGGCGTGAGCCCAGTGCTGTTGGCAGGATTCGTTTCCATTCACCGCTGCGGGGCAGCTCCGGAATGGGCGCGCGAAGCGCCTTCACCGGATTCCCGTTTAAATCCCTGCCGCGATGACAACTACGGCAGGGATACCTTCGGCGTGCCCACGGTGGACGCGTTGCTGGCCAGGGTCAAGGGGCATCGGGGTCAGAGCCCGTTGCGCTGCAACGGGATCCGACCCCAGCGGAAGGAAGGGGTCGGATCCCGCTGCCACGCAGCGGGCTCTGACCCCGGTCGGGATGCACCTTCAATGCCCCGCCGCCGCCCGCGCGCGGATCTCATCCAGCCGCTGGTCGTGCAGCAACCGGCCGTTCTCCCACACGGTCACCATCGCGTCCTCGAAGCCGGTTGGCAGCGTGTCGTCACCGCTGGAAGGCAATGCCACCGTGTGCAGGCTGCCGTCATCCAGGCGCCGCAGCAGGCGCATGCGGCCGCGCTTGCTGGTCTTGCCGGCGTCGGTGATCGGGTCCTTGTAGACATCGATCCACTCGCCGTCCACCCGTGCGGCCGAACACTTCAGCGCGAACTTCTGGGTATCGCGGTCCAGCCGCTGCAGCAGCGCACCGCCCATGCCGAAGGCCACGTTGTCGGCGGCGTAGCCGTCGTCGGTGATGCGCTGCAGGATCGCTCGGATCGTGTCCGGGTTGATGCCATCGCCCTGGATCACCCGCACGTGGTTGAGCACGCGGTAGCCCTTGCTGTTGAGGGTGTGGCCGAAGGCTTCATCCAGCCGGCGCAGGCTTTCGGCCACCACCTCCACCGGGTCACCCGAATCGGGGCGGATGACCAGGGTCGCGCCCGAGGCAATCACTTCATCGCGCAGGGTGGTGCCCCAGTGCTCGCTGATCGCGCGGTAGATGTCGTAGCTGTCCGACACCACCGCTACGATCGCACCGGGCTTGCCGAACTGGCGCAGCATGTTGCGGTAGGCGTCCACCTCGCGCTCGCGGCCCCAGCTGGTGATGGTGCTGTGCTCGGCGGCGGGAATCGAATGGCCGGCCATCGGCGCGTGATAGTGCGCGCGCGCCAGGCACAGGGCCGAGACGGTATCGGTGCCGAGGAAGTTGACCAGGTGCGCGGCACCGCCCAGCGCGGCCGATTCCAGGCTCGAGACGCCGCGCGCGCCGAAGTCGTGCAGTTTGAACGGCAGCTGCCCCTGCGGGTTGTCGCTGGTCTGCTGCAGGAACGCGGCAATGGTCTGCCGTGCATGCCAGCTGATGGTGGCCACGGTGACCGGGTACCACACGCGCAGCAGCAGCGTTTCCAGGTACGAGGGCACCCAGAACGCGGCCGGATCGGTCGATTCAATGGTCATCAGTGCCTGGTGGGTGGGCACCACGCTGCCCTCCGGCACGGCGCGGATGCGCACCGGCAGGTGGCCGTCAAGCCGGTCGACGATATCGCGCCAGCCGGCCTCGTTGAACGGTTCGCCATGGGCGGCGAATACCGCAGCAGCGTCGTCGATGTCGGCGTGGGTGACCGGCCGTGCCAGGGCGTCCTTGAGGATCGCCTGCAGGCCGAAGAACACCGTGCGATCGTGCAGGCCGCCACGTGATTCCACGTAGAAGAACGTGGCATCGGTACCCGGCGGGTACTGCAGCCAATGGCTGGCCTTGTAGCTGTCGGTGTTGAGGAGAAGATTATCGAGGTAGTGCATGACGGAAGCTCCTTCGCGTCGAGTGACACCGGCGGTCTATCCGCCAGTGGGAAGCCGGGCCGGTCAGCCGCGGCCGAGGAAATACTCCAGGATGTGCAGGTGGTCTTCGAACAGCTGCGGGCCCATGTCCAGTGCTTCACTCACCGGTATCCAGCGCGCCTTGTCGGCATCGTCGCCGCCGCGCACCGGCGGCAGGTCACCGGCCGGAAACTCGAAGTGGAAGCCGTGGGTGATGGTGCGACCACGCTGGCTGCGGTCGGGGTGGTCGAACACCTGCTGGCCCTTCAACGACCCCTTCAACACCGGTAGCGGAATCTTCAGCCGGGTTTCCTCGCGCAGTTCGCGCAGGCAGCTGTCGAGCAGGCTCTGCTCCTGGCCGACGAAGCCGCCGGGCAGCGCCCACAGCCCCTTGCCGGGTTCCGAACGGCGCCGCACCAGCAGCACGTGGCCCGAATGCACGACCACCGCATCGGTGGTGACGAAGGTGGGCGCGTACGGCGCATCCTTCCAGGCGGCCTTGTACTGTTCGATGAAGCGGTACTCGGCCACCAGCTGGCCATAGGCAGGCGCGCTTTTGCGGAACGCTTCGAGCATGTCGTACACCGGCGCCGGCACATTGCCACGCAGCATCAGCAGCGCACCGTGGAAGTCGACGTCGCCGGCCTCGAACAGGTAGCGCCGCAGCTCGGTGGCCGACAGGGTGGCGGTGTGCTGCACGTCCACCAGCGGCCATTGTGGGAATTCCCGCAGATAGTAGCTGGAGGCATCCTTGTCCATGCCGATCAGGCCCACCTTGGCATCGGCAGCGGCGCCATCGTTGCGCAGGGCTTCGGCCACCTGGCGTTGTACGTTGGCAATCCACTGCGCTTCGTTGTACAGGTGGTCGCGCAGGGGCCGGATCAGCAGGCGGTCGGTGTGGCCATCGAGGGCAGCCTGGATCATCACGGCGCGTTCGGCCACGGTCCAGGGATTGCGGAGGCTGCGGGGGGTATCGGCAGAGCCGACCAGGAAGATCAGCTTGCGGGCCCGGCTCAGGGCCAGGCGGGCAACGGCGGCGTGGCCGTTGTGGAAGGGCTCGAATCGCCCGATGAAGACGAGATAGTCGAATTCCATGAGAATCCCTCATGTCGTTGTGGCAGCCGCGGGTCTGTCCCTTGGCTTGCTGCAGATGCTACGCCGATGGCGGGGCGGGTCAAGCCTGCAGGCATGCCTTCCGCTGAACACCGAAGATTCCTGCCGGGACTGCGCTGCTGTTCTCAGGCCCTGAGAAGCCTCTGCGCCATACTGGCACCCACGCGGCGGACGGCATGCTCGGGGGCAAGACAGTGGCGGACAAGTACTGCGATCTGGTCATGAAAGGCGGCATCACCAGCGGCATCGTGTACCCCAATGCGGTATTGGCGCTGGCGCGCGAGTATCGCTTCAAGAGCATCGGCGGCACTTCGGCGGGCGCCATCGCCGCAGCCGTGGCGGCCGCGGCGGCATGCGGTGATCGCCGCCAGCAGGCGGGCGAACATCTGCCCGGCGATGCCGGCTACGGCGGGTTGTCGGCGGTGTCGGCGCAGCTGTCGCGGCGCGGCTTCATCTACAGCCTGTTCCAGCCGGCACGGGGCGCGCGCGCGGCCTACCGGCTGCTGGTGGTGCTGACCGGCAATGCCGGCCTGCCGCACAAACTGCTGTGCCTGGCCGTCGCGGTATTCGAGATCGCGCCGCTGGAAGTGCTGGTGTCGCTGGCGCTGCTGCTCGGCCTCGGCTGGTGGGGCGGTGGCTGGAGCGGCGTGGCCGCCACGCTGCTGCCCTCACTGCTGTGTGCGTACGGTGCGGGTGTGGCCGGTGCCGCGCTGCGTGTGGCACGGGTGGCGCGGCGCAACCTGCTGGGCCTGTGCAGCGGCCTCGGCCGCGATGCACGCACGCCGGCATTGACCGAGTGGCTGCATGAATGCCTGCAGCAGCTGTCCGGCAAGCCGCTGGATGCACCGCTCACCTTCGCCGACCTGCACGACGCGCCGCGCTACGCCGTTGAGCCGGACAGCCCGCATGCGATCAGCCTGCAGATGATCACCACCTGCGTGTCGCACAACGAGCCGCGCACGCTGCCGCTGGGCGGCGCGCAGTTCTGGTTCCTGCGCGAGGAGTTCGAGCAGCTGTTCCCCGCCAGCGTGGTGCAGTGGCTGGTGAAGCAGGCCGGCCCGCCGCTGGAGGTGGAAGGACGGCAGTACTACCACCTGCCACAGGGCCCGAAGCTGCCGGTGCTGGTGGCCACGCGCATGAGCCTGAGCTTCCCGCTGCTGATCAGCGCGGTGCCGCTGCATGAGCCCTCTCGCCGCGAGCGCCGCTGCGAACCGACCGCGCCTGCGGCCGACCAGGAGCACAACGTGGCCGACAGCATGGAAGGGCTGACCAGTGCCGGGCAGGCCTGCGGCCCGGTGATCACCGCGTTCCGCATCTGCTGGTTCTCCGATGGTGGCATCAGCAGCAACTTCCCGATCCATCTGTTCGATGCCGCGTTGCCGCGCTGGCCGACCTTTGCCATCAATCTGGTCTACCCACAGCACGCCGAAGACGTGAGCCACGGCAGCAGTGGCCGACAGGCGCTGGAACATGCCGTGTTCCTGCCCACCGAGAATCGTCACGGCTGGCAGCGGACCTACCAGTCGATCGCCACGCCGTTGGCGGCCGCCGAGCTGGGCCGCTTCCTGTTCGCGGTGGTGGCGACCATGCAGAACTGGCGCGATCTGCTGCAGGCGCGCGCGCCGGGTTACCGCGACCGTATCGTGCACGTCAGCCTGCAGGGCGACGAAGGCGGCATGAACCTGGACATGCCGCAGGAGGTGCTGACCCGCATCGCCGACAAGGGCAGCCTGGCCGGTGCGCGCTTCTGTTCGTTCTCGTTCGAGAACCACTACTGGATCCGCTGGCGCAACCTGGCCTCGGCCTACCAGCGCTACACGCTGGAAGTGGCGCGTACCGATGACCCGGCGCAGCAGGTGCTGGCCTACCGTGCGGCGTACTCGATGGTTGCCCGCGGTGAGCCGACGCCGCCGTCGTACAAGCTGGGCTCGGAAGACAAGCGGCTGGCCTCGCAGCAGCTGTGGGGCTTGATGGTCGAGCAGGGACGTACCTGGGAGGACCTCGGCCCCGACCTCACCGACGGTGCACCGCGCCCGTTGCCGCAGATGAAGGTGACGCCGATCTACTGAGCCGGTCCTCGGTAGATCCACGCCATGCATGGATGCATCTCGAATGGGGGTCAGATCCGTTTTCCGCAGGAAAACGGATCCGACCCCCTGCGGTGCCTCATCGCCACGGCGCCACCACCGCATCACCCTGCAATGGCGCATACAAGGGCAATGCCAGCTCCTGCTTCACCCAGCCCGGATTGAGCGCACGCAGGCCGGCCAGGTATTCGCGGGCCAGCGCGATATCACCTTTCCGCATGGCCAGGCGCGCAGCGCGCGCCCAGGTGCGGTCCCAGCCATGGGCCAGTGACAACGAGGTCGCCAGCGCAGTGCGCGCACCTGCCACATCGCCGTTCTCCCAACGCTGCTCGGCCTGGATGATCGCCTCGTTGGACAGGCGCATGTCGTACAGCTCGCGCAGCCTCGCGACCGCGCGTGGGTCGGCGTCCACGCGCAGGTCGGTGTCCTGCCAGTCGCCTCCTGGCGTGCGCACCAGTAGCGCCGCCGACCACTGCCCGCTGCGCTGGCCTCCCGCGTCTTGGCCAGCTTCCAGCGCCGCCAGCAGGCGCGCCGCCAATTCACCGTGTGATGCGGCGAAGGCGCGCTGCATCGAGGCCAGCACCTGCGGCCCAGCCAGGCCATTGCCCTGCACGCTCAGCATGCCTTCGCCCTGCGCACCGGCCCAATCCGCCTGCTGCGCGGTAGCGCCGGTGTACTGCGCATTGCCGCCGCGCGCGCTGACCAGCCCCACCTGGCGCTCGGCAAGCGTGGTGCCATCGAAGTTGCCGTCTTCATCGAGCAGCTGCTTCAGCACCTGGGCAGGCGTGCGGCCTTTGGCCATCAACTCCAGACCCTTCGACCCATAAGTCGGGTTGGTCTCGAACTGGCTGGCGACCGCGCCCACCTTCGCCTGTGCCCACGGCACACCCACGCCCCCGACCGCCAGGTTGTGCGTGGCCACCGCCACCCCGCAGTCGCCGGCCTCGTTGCAGGCGGCAATGGAGAACGTCGCCCACGCCGGCGCAGCGCAGGCAGCGAGCAGCAGGACCAGGCAGGAACGCAGCAGGAACATGGCCAACTCCGTGGGCAGGCATTGCAATGGGATGCAGCCTACGCACGAAAGGTTTAGTAGATCCACGCCATGCGTGGATGGAATCCCATCGAAATCGAATATTTCGAACCTTCATCGAAGAACATCCGCGCATGGCATGGATCTACCGTGTCGACCAAGGTCGACACCCACCAACAGCAGCGTGCCGACCAACGGTCAGCACCCACCAACAGCAGCGGGAAACTGTCGAAGGCGGGGTGGGTCCGGTTGCGGGGGCGTGAGCCGCATGGATGCGGCGACCGAGCTTACATGGACGTACTTGCAGCGTCCCCCGCAACCGGATCCACCCCGCCATCCCACGGAAAGCCCGCTGTTGCTTTTGCTGTTGCCTTGGATTGAAGCAGGTGCAGGGCGCAGCCCTGCCGAACCACCCCTACCGCCCCGGCAACTGCGCGAACGCACGCTGCATGCAGTCCTCGCGCGGGCATACCCGGCACCCCGGGCCGATCGATACCGAGTTCCCCGGGCTCTGCACATCCAGCCCCAGTGAATACACCAGCCGCTCGGCATGCTGCAGATCGCAGCCCAGCGCCACCGCGAAGGTCTTGCGCGGCTGGCCATGGCCCACCGGGCCACTGCTGACCTGCCGCGCCAGCCAGAAATGGCGGCGCCCATCGGGCATGCGCGCCGTCTGCGTAAGGATGCGGCCGGGCTGGTTGAACGCCTCGTAGACGATCCACAGCGGGCACGAACCGCCCACCTGCGAGAAGTGGAAATCGGTGGCCGAATGGCGCTTGGACACGTTGCCGGCGCGGTCCACGCGGATGAAGAAGAACGGCAGGCCAGGCGCACTGCGCCGTGCCAGCGTGCTCAGCCGATGGCAGACCGCTTCGAAGCCGACGCCGAACTGATGCGCCAGCAGTTCGATGTCGTAGCTGCTGGTTTCGGCCGCCCGCAGGAAGCGCATGTACGGCATCACCAACGCGCCGGCGAAATAGTTGGAGAGACCGATCCGCGCCTGCGCGATGCGTGCCTCATCGGTGAACCCGGCGCGCGCCACCACTGCATCGATCTGCGGCAGGTAGCCGTGAAGGGCCAGCTCGGCCGCCATCTGGAACGCCTGCTGGCCGGGCTCCAGGTAATCGGGCAGCCACAGCCGCCGCGCACCGGCATCGTACTGCCGCTTCTCGCGCCCGGCCTGAAGGGCGGCCACTTCCACCAGCACGCCGTGGCGGTCGGCCAGAAGCTGGCGCAGCCGCGGTGCCACGTGCCCGGGCGACAGCCCCCACTCGGCGAACAGCTGCTCGGCCAGCTCGTCCAGCTCGGGAATGTGGTTGTGCATGCGGTTGAAGAATTCGCGTACCTGGTCGCCGGCCGGCAGGGTGCTGCCGGCGCCGGGCTCGCCCAGCTGGAATTCCAGTGCGGCGGCATGCTCGCGCAGCGCCAGGTGGCGGCGATGCAGGTCCAGCAGCGCGCGGCTGACCTGCGGCAGGTTGCCGGCCAGCGCGCGCAGTTCGGTGGCGCTGACCTCGGCCAGGCCCAGATCGCGCAGGGTTTCACCCAGTGCTTCCTGCAGCGCGGCGGGCTCATCGTCGTCGAACAGGGAGGAAACATCGCCCAATACCTCGCCCAGCTTCTTCTGCACCGCTGGCGTGAGTGGGCGCTTGTTACGCTCGATCTGGTTCAGGTAACTGGCCGACAGCCCCAGCGCCCGTGCCAGATCCGCCTGGCTGTAGCCGCGCTGCTCGCGCAGCCGCAGCAGGCGCAGGCCAAGTTGTCGCTGGGGGGCTGAATAATTCACAAAATTAACATGAATCGTCTGGCGTGTTGGCCAGATTAAGCGGATTCAGCCCGGAAATCGAGGTGGGTGCTGTGAATAATGCCAAGCATCTTTCGCACCCTGTGGGATTGTCGTCATGACTGTTGCAGCGCCCCGTATCCGCATGCTGATCGATGGCCAGTTCGTTGAATCGGCCACCTCCCACTGGCAGGACGTGATCAATCCGGCCACCCAGGACGTGCTGGCCAAGGTGCCGTTCGCCACCACCGGCGAAGTGGACGCCGCCGTCGCCGCCGCCAAGGAAGCCTTCAAGACCTGGCGCAAGACCCCGATCGGCACCCGTGCGCGCATCTTCCTGAAGTACCAGCAGCTGATCCGCGAAAACATGAGCGAGCTGGCCCACATCCTCACCGCCGAACAGGGCAAGACCCTGCCCGACGCCGAAGGCGATGTGTTCCGTGGCCTGGAAGTGGTCGAGCATGCCGCCGCCATCGGCAACCTGCAGCTGGGCGAGCTGGCCAACAACGTGGCCAATGGCGTGGACACCTACACGATCATGCAGCCGCTGGGCGTGTGCGCCGGCATCACCCCGTTCAACTTCCCGGCGATGATCCCGCTGTGGATGTTCCCGATGGCGATTGCAACGGGCAACACCTTCATCCTCAAGCCGTCCGAGCAGGACCCGATGGTCACCATGCGCCTGGTCGAGCTTGCCCTGGAAGCAGGCATTCCGAAGGGCGTGCTGAACGTCGTCCACGGCGGCGAGGAAGTGGTCAACGCGATCTGCGACCATCCGGACATCAAGGCCGTGTCGTTCGTCGGTTCCACCCGCGTCGGCACCCACGTCTACAACCGTGCCTCGCTGGCCGGCAAGCGCGTGCAGTGCATGATGGGCGCCAAGAACCACGCCGTGGTGCTGCCGGACGCCAACAAGGAACAGACCCTCAACGCGATGGTCGGTGCCGCCTTCGGTGCCGCGGGCCAGCGCTGCATGGCCGCTTCCACCCTGGTGCTGGTCGGTGAAGCACGCAACTGGGTGCAGGACCTGGTCACCAAGGCCAAGACCCTGAAGGTCAGTGGTGGCACCGTGGCCGGCACCGACGTGGGCCCGGTCATCTCCTGCAGCGCCCGCGAGCGCGTGGAAGGCCTGATCGCCTCGGGCGTGGAGCAGGGCGCCAAGCTGGTGCTGGATGGCCGCAAGCCGCAGGTCGATGGTTTCGAGAAGGGCAACTTCGTCGGCCCGACCATCTTTGCCGGTGTCACCACCGACATGCGCATCTACCAGGAAGAAATCTTCGGGCCGGTTCTGGTCATCCTCGAAGCGGAGACGCTGGAAGAGGCCATCGCGATGGTCAACAGCAACCCGAACGGCAACGGCACCGCACTGTTCACCCAGTCCGGCGCCGCCGCGCGCAAGTTCCAGGAAGACATCGACGTCGGCCAGGTCGGCATCAACGTGCCGATCCCGGTGCCGGTGCCGCTGTTCTCGTTCACCGGTTCGCGCGCGTCCAAGCTGGGCGACCTGGGCCCGTACGGCAAGCAGGTGGTGCTGTTCTACACCCAGACCAAGACGGTCACCGCGCGCTGGTTCGATGACGAGACGCTCAGCCATGGCGTCAACACCACGATCAGCCTGAAGTAACGGCAGGAGCAGCCATGAGCCACTCGATGACGACGGAACTGGAAGAAGCACAGCAGGCGTACCGCGAGGCTGCGCGCGACTTCGCACAGGCCGAACTGGCGCCGCACGCCGCGCGATGGGATGCGGAGGGCATCTTTCCGCGCGAGGCGATCGCCAAGGCCGGTGAACTGGGCTTCTGCGGTCTGTATATGGACCCGGAAGTGGGCGGCAGCGGCCTGAGCCGACTGGACGCCGCCGTCGTCATCGAGGAGCTCGCCAACGTCGATCCGTCGACGGCGGCCTACATCAGCATCCACAACATGGCTTCGTGGATGGTGTCCAAGTGGGGCCAGCCGGCACTGCGCGATGCGTGGGGCACCGATCTGTCTTCGGGCAACAAGCTGGCTTCGTACTGCCTGACCGAACCGGGTGCTGGTTCCGATGCGGCCTCGCTGAAGAGCACCGCCGTGCGCGATGGCGACTTCTATGTGCTGAACGGCTCGAAGGCCTTCATTTCCGGCGCCGGTGCCACCGAGCTGCTGGTGGTGATGGCACGTACCGGTGGTGCCGGTGCCGGCGGTGTCAGCGCCATTGCGGTGCCGGCGGACCTGCCGGGCATCAGCTTCGGCCGCAAGGAAGAGAAGATGGGCTGGAACAGCCAGCCCACCCGTGGCATCACCTTCGAAAACGTCCGCGTGCCGGTCAGCCACCTTCTGGGAGAGGAAGGCGGCGGGTTCAAGCTGGCGATGAAGGGACTCGATGGCGGCCGCATCAACATCGCCGCCTGCTCGCTGGGTGCCGCGCAGGGTGCGCTGGACGCTGCACGCCGCTACATGGGCGAGCGCCGCCAGTTCGGCAAGGCGCTGGCCGAGTTCCAGGCGCTGCAGTTCAAGCTGGCCGACATGGTCACCCAGCTGGTGGCTGCACGGCAGATGGTGCACACCGCCGCACGCAAGCTCGATGCCGGTGCCAGCGACGCCAACGTGTGGTGCGCGATGGCCAAGCGCTTCGCCACCGATGCCGGTTTCAACGTTTGCAACGAAGCACTGCAGATCCACGGTGGCTACGGCTACATCCGCGAGTACCCGATCGAGCGCCTGCTGCGTGACTGCCGCGTGCACCAGATCCTGGAAGGCACCAACGAGATCATGCGGGTGATCGTTGCCCGTCACCTGCTCAACACCGAAGAGGAACTGCGATGAAGGATTGGCGTACCCAGGAGCACGTGGGCCTGAAGGTCGAGGTGGATGGCCACACCGCCATGGTCACCCTGAACAACCCGCCGGCGCATACCTGGACCGTGCACAGCCTGTCGGCGCTGCGCGACCTGGTGGGCGCGCTCAACGCAGACCGCGACATCTATGCGCTGGTGATCACCGGTGACGGCGAGAAATTCTTCTCCGCCGGTGCCGACCTCAACCAGTTCGCCTCCGGCGACAAGGCCGCTGCACGTGAAGCCGCGCGCCGCTTCGGCGAAGCCTTCGAAGCGCTGTCCGGGTTCCGTGGCGTGTCGATCGCCGCGATCAACGGCTACGCCATGGGCGGTGGCCTGGAATGCGCGCTGGCCTGCGACCTGCGCATCATTGAAGACCATGCCCAGGTCGCGCTGCCGGAGGCTACCGTCGGCCTGCTGCCGTGCGCCGGTGGCACCCAGAACCTGCCGCGCCTGGTCGGCGAGGGCTGGGCCAAGCGCATGATCCTGCTGGGCGAGCGCATCAACGCCGAGACCGCGCTGCGCATCGGCCTGGCCGAAGAAAAGGTCGGCAAGGGCGAAGCCAAGGCGCTGGCGCTGGAATGGGCGAAGAAGGCCGGCAAGCAGAGCCCGACCAGCATCGCCGCCTGCAAGACTCTGGTGCAGTCCACCCGCACCGGCACCCACGCTTCGGCGCTGGTGGCCGAGCGCGAAGCCTTCGTCGACCTGTTCGACACCGCCGACCAGGTCGAGGGCGTGACCGCCTTCCTGGAAAAGCGCGCCGCGCAGTGGAAGAACGCATGAGCACCGACACCGCTGCCGACGATGCACCGGTGCTGTTCGAAGAGCGCGTGGCCGGCAACGGCACGCGCATCGGCATCGCCACGCTCAATGCGCCGCGTACGCTCAACGGCTTCTCGCTGCCGATGGCGCACCTGCTGCTGAAGCAGTTGAATGCCTGGGCCGACGACGACGGTATCGCCATGGTGGTGCTGCAGGGCGCCGGTGAAAAGGCGTTCTGCGCCGGCGGCGACCTGCACAGCCTGTACAAGAGCATGGTCGCCTTCCGCGAGGCCGGCCGCAGCGACATCCGCGAGAACGACTACGCCGCTGAGTTCTTCGACGTTGAGTACCGCGTCGATTACCTCATCCACACCTACGCCAAGCCGATCCTGTGCTGGGGCCACGGCATCGTGATGGGCGGCGGCATCGGACTGATGTCCGGCGCCAGCCACCGCGTGGTCAGCGAGCGCTCCAAGCTGGCCTTCCCGGAAATCACCGTCGGCCTGTTCCCCGATGTGGGTGGCAGCTGGCTGCTGCCGCGCGTTCCGGGCAAGGGCGGCCTGTTCCTGGCCCTGACCGGCGCGCTGTTGAACTCGGGCGATGCCATCTACGCCGGCCTGGCCGACGTGCATGTGGCCGAAGAACGCCGCAGCGCGGTCTTCGATGCGCTGCTGCAGGTCGCGTGGTCCAGTAACGCAGCGCACAACCACGAGCGGCTCAGCCATCTGCTGCAATCGCATGCCAGCGATGCAGCGACCGGTCCGCTGCTGGCCAATGCGGCGCAGGTCGATGCGCTGTGCGAAGGCGATGACCTTGAAGCGATCGTTGCGCGCATTGCCGGCCTGCAGACCGATGATGCCTGGCTGCAGGCGGCACAGAAAACCCTCGCCGCCGGTGCACCGGGCTCGGCACGGCTGTCGTACGAACTGCAGCGCCGCAGTGCCGGCCAGGACCTCGCCGCGATCTACCGCCTGGAGTACATCGTCGCCCTGCATTGCGCCGCCCATGGTGATTTCGCCGAAGGCATCCGCGCACTGCTGATCGACAAGGACCGCAATCCACAGTGGAATCCGGCCACCCTGGCCGAGGCCATCGCCGCGTGGGCCGACACCTTCTTCGCTTCCCCCTGGGCCGATGCCGCGCATCCGCTGGCCGACCTGGGCACTCCCCTTGTTGAAAGGAGCCTTGCATGAGCCACATTGCATTCATCGGGTTGGGCAACATGGGTGGCCCGATGGCCGCCAATCTGGTCAAGAACGGCCACAGCGTACGCGTGTTCGATCTGGTTCCGGCCGCGGTGCAGGCCGCCGTCGATGCCGGTGCCAGCGCCGCATCGTCGGCCCGCGACACACTGGCCGGTGCCGAAGTGGTGATCTCGATGCTGCCGGCCAGCCGCCACGTCGAAGGCGTGTACCTGGGCGACGACGGCATCCTCGCCGCGATCCCGGCCGGTGCGCTGGTCATCGACTGCAGCACGATCGCCCCGGCCAGCGCCCGCAAGGTCTCCGAAGCCGCCGCCGCACGTGGCCTGCAGATGATCGACGCGCCGGTATCCGGCGGTACCGCCGGTGCCCAGGCCGGCACCCTGACCTTCATCGTCGGTGGCGAGGAGGACGCGCTGGAACGCGCGCGCCCGGTGCTGCAGGCGATGGGCAAGAACATCTTCCACGTCGGCGCCAGCGGTGCCGGCCAGGTGGCCAAGCTGTGCAACAACATGGCGCTGGGCGTGATCATGGCGGTCACCGGCGAAGCCATTGCCCTCGGCGTGGCGCACGGGCTGGACCCGAAGGTGCTGTCGCAGATGATGGCGGTCAGCACCGGCCGCAGCTGGGCCACCGAAGTGTGCAACCCGTGGCCGGGCGTGCTGGAGAATGCGCCGGCCTCGCGTGGCTACAGCGGCGGTTTCGGCAGCGATCTGATGCTCAAGGACATGGGCCTGGCGGTGGAAGCGGCGATGAGTGTCGGCGCCTCGATCCCGCTGGGCGAAGTGGCCCGCAACCTGTACTCGATGAACCACCAGGCCGGCCGCGGCAAGCTGGATTTCTCCAGCGTCGTGCAGCTCATCACGAGCGAGAAGTGACCTGGTAGTGCCGGCCGCTGGCCGGCAACCTCATGCCCCCATGTGGGACAACGAAGGTGGGATGGGCGGATGTTCGGTTTCGACCGGCATCCGCCCATTTTTTTTGGGGGTCGGATCCCTTTCGCATCGCGAAAGGGCTCTGACCCCCGAAGACGCCGCGGTTGGGGTCAGAGCCCTTTGCCATTGGCAAAGGGATCCGACCCCGGCGCTGCATCAGGCAACGACCAGCGTCACGTCGATGTTGCCGCGGGTGGCGTTGGAGTACGGGCACACGATGTGCGCCTTCTGCACCAGCTCTTCCAGCTGCTCGCGCGGCACGCCCGGAGCGCTGATGGTCAGCTCGGCCTCGATGCCGAAACCGGTCGGGATCTGGCCGATGCCGACCTTGCCGGTGACGGTGGTGTCGGCCGGCAGCGCGACCTTGGCCTGGCCGGCCACGAACTTCAGCGCGCCCAGGAAGCAGGCCGAGTAGCCAGCGGCGAACAGCTGTTCCGGGTTGGTGCCCGGGCCGCCGGCGCCACCCAGCTCGCGCGGGGTCGACAGCTGGATGTCCAGCACGTTGTCGGACGAGACGGAACGGCCTTCACGGCCGCCGGTGGAGGTGGCCTGGGCGGTATACAGAACCTTTTCGATGGACATCGTGATGCTCCTGGTCAGTGGGTGGGTGTTGCGTTGGAGCCTACTTTGCCCGGTTTCTGCGTACGTTGGGTTGCAGTTCGTACGAAAAACTTGATTGATCGTCCTGCTGGCCTAGATCGTCCACTCACGGTCGGTGGTGAACATGATGGTCAGCCAGCGGTCCGGCGAGGCCTCGCCCAGCGCATCGCCGATCTCGTCGCGCAGCTGGTCCCATTCCAGCAGGGGCCGCGGCGGGTCGTCCTCGCGTACCACGAAGAACAGCTCGATCTGCTCGCCACGCCCCACCTGCGCGACATAGCTGCGATGCTCGACGAAGCCGTGCTTGGCGACGATCGCGCGTGCCACCGCGTCCACGTGCGCCTGCAGTTCTGGTGGGGTGACCAGCAGGATGCCCGCCAGCGCGCGGCGCACGGTGCCCAGCGGGGCGATCATCACCAGCACGCAGACGAAGGCGAGGATGGCCGGGTCGATGTAGGGCCCGACCCAGGCCAGCGAGGTACCGCGCACCAGCACACCGCCGAGGAAGGCCAGCAGATAGCAGGCCGACATGCTGGCGGCGATCACCCAGTTCTTCGCGTCCAGCGCGATGAACTCCGAACCGATGCGGCGGTTGGCACGCAGCACGAACCAGGCCAGCGCACCTTCGCCGACGATCGACAACCCGGCGAAGGCGATGGCCGGGCCAAGCGCGATGTGGCGACCGCCGGACATCAGCGCATCCACCGCATTGACCAGTGCATACAGCGCCGCGCCGATCATCAGCGTGCCGCTCACGCCCAGCACGATCGGCTCCAGGTGCCAGAAGCCCATGGTGAAGCGTTGGTTGAGACGCGACTGCAGCGCATCGCTGCTGGTGGATAGAGCGATCAGCCGTGCGACCAGCAATGACAGCCAGGTCATCACCACATCGATCAGGCCGTAGATGCCATCGAAGATGATCAGCGAGGAATTGGCCAGCAGGCCGAACACCACCGCTGCCGCGGCCAGCAGCAGTGAGCCTGCGATGGACAGGCGCAGCACGCCTTGTTCGGTACGCGCATCGAAGAAGCGTTCGGTGGTGGCAGGCATGCGGGAATCCAGCGGGAAATGGGCTGCGGAAGCAGCGCGTCGCCATTCTATCCAGCCTGCAGCATGCCGCCGTGACCGCAGCCGCACAGCGCCTGGAAAAGTCACCAGACTGGTAACCGATTGCGGATTGACGGGTGCACACCCGAAGCGTATCGTTTGTACCACGATGACATAGAAGCCTCCGGTGACCCCGGGGGCTTCTTTCGTTTGCGCCATCGCGCGCTGCGACGCCATCGCCACCGGCCCTGACGTTCCCGTCGCGGCCGTTCTGTCTTCCGCCCCGATCCTGCTTTTCCCGCGCCGTCCTGGTGACCGCGTGGGGCGCCGCCGTGCGCGCAGGGTCGGGGCACTCCACATCCATCAACGAAGGAGGATTCGATGCCCCTGCTGACCCTTGAGCAGTGCCGCGCGCACTGCCGTATCGACGGCGACTTTGACGACGCCATCCTGGGTGACCTGCTGGCAGCAGCCAGCGACGCGGCCGCAGCCTACCTGGGCCGCGAACTGTACGCCGACCAGGCCGCGCTGGACCAGGCGCTGGACCAGCTGCCGCAAGACATGGCGGCGGCGGTGACCGGGCATGAAGCCGCGGTTGCCGCCGCCAATGCCGAGACCAACGCGGCCAAGGCCAAGGCCATGCGGGATGTGGCCGATCGTCGCCTGGCCGTGGCCACCGCGCGCAGTGCACGCCTGCTGCTGGGCATGCCCGCCAATGACAGCATCCGTGCAGCGGTACGCCTGCTGCTGGGCCACCTGTACGCCCATCGCGAAGCCGTAGTCGTCTCTGCACAGACGCTCGATGCACCGGCAGGCGCCACTGCCATCGCAATGGAACTGCCGTTCGGCGTGGCCGCGCTGCTTGATCCGTACCGACCGGCCGCAACGCCATGAACGCCGGCCACCTCAATCGCCGCATCCGTATCGAGCGCCAGGACGGCCAGCTCGACGCCTGGGGGCAGCCGCTGGACGCCTGGCAGCCGGTGGCAGAACTGTGGGCCGCCGTCACTGCCGATCCTACAGACAGCGTGCAGCGGCTGACGCTGGAAAGCCGCCTCCCGGCAACAATCCGCCGCCAGCGCTTCCATGTCCGATTGGCGGCCGCGCGACAGGCCGGCATCCATGTCGGCATGCGCATCGTGCATGACGGTCGCGCTTTCAACATCACCGGCGTTGCTCCGGACTTCAGCCGGCGCCAGACCACGGTGCTGTTCACCGAACAGTCTTCAGGCATTGCCTGAGCGACGCCAACCAGGACACCGCGATGAGTTACGAAGCACAGCTGCACGCGCTGCTGGCCCCGCTGCTGCAGGGCCGGCTGTATCCCGACGTTCCGCCGGAACCGGTCCTCTACCCGTGTGCCGTCTACCAGCAGATGGGTGGACAGTCCGTGTGGTTCAACGAAGGTTCCACTCCCGAACAGAAGCACGCTCGCGTGCAGCTGACCGTCTGGGCAGACAGTCGTGCCCAGGCCAACACCCTGATCCGCACCATTGAGGACCAGGTCTGCGCGGGACTGCCGACCGCCGAGTCGTTCGGCGCTGCAATCGCCGTGCATGAGCCGGTGCTGCACAAACACGGCGCGCGGCTCGACTTCGGCCTGTGGTACGCCGACCCGTAAACCCCTTCACCCGTGCAACACCCCAGCCCGGCAACCGCCGGGTTTTTTTTTATCCAACGAGGAAATACACCATGGCACTCAAGCTTCCCAAGGGCACCCAGTTCGGTTTCGCACCGGTTGTCTCCACCGCGATCGCCACCACCGCGATCTCCAAGGCTGCGCCGGCACTGGCCAGCGTTGCCGCCAACAGCGTCGACACCGGCGATGTGGTGGTCATTGAACTGCCGGGCTGGCCGGCCCTGAACAACCGCGCCACCCGCGCGGGTGCTGAAGCCACCGGCAGCGTTGAACTGCTGGGCATCGACACCACCGACACCGTGCTGTTCCCGGGCACCAGCGGTGCCGGCGTGCTGCGCAAGGCAGGCGCCTTCGTCGACCTGGACCAGCAGGGCGACCCGACCACCGCCGGTGGCGAGCAGCAGTACTGGAGCGGCACGCTGCTGGAAGACCCGACCGGTCGCCAGGTCCAGCTGCCGACCTTCAAGAACGCCAAGACCATTACCCTGCCGCTGTTCTACGATCCGAAGAAGCCGTGGTACCCGGCGCTGAAGAACGTTGATGCCAAGGGCGAGCCGGTGATCCTGCGCGCCAAGCTGGTCGGCGGCGACGTGCTGTACTGGTACGGCTACCTGAGCTACAACGGCGACCCGACCATGGCTGCCAACACCCCGATGGGCACCACCGCGACCTTCACCGCGCTGGCCGACTCCATCCTGGTCGAGGGCGCCTGATGTTCCAGGTAAAGGCGCCGGAGAGCTTCAAGAGCACCCTGACCATCGTCGGTCACGGTCGCGAGCAGAAGCTCAACCTGACCTACCGGCATCTGTCGGTGGCCGACTACGCCAGCCTGCTGGAGCGTCTGGGCGATGACACGTTGAGCGTGGCCCAGGCCATCCTGGACATCGTGGTGGATTGGGATGCCGATGTGGCGCTGGATACCGCCGGCGTCGAGCTGGCGCTGCAGCAGCAGGCCGGCCTGGATGGCGCCATCATCGGTGGCTACACCCAGGCGCTGCAGGTCGCACGCAAGGGAAACTGATCGAGGCGGTGGGGGCCCTGTACTGGCGGGCCCCCACCGAGTCCGAGCTGATGCAGCTTGGATTGAAGGCAAAGCACTTTCCACCGCCGCAGGTCGAGCTGTGGCCGGAGTGTGTGCTTCCCATCGAGGTTTTCTCACGGGTTTCCACCCAGTGGCGCGTTGGCGCAGGTGGCCCGATCGGGCTGGACTACAACGTGGTCTATCAGGAGCTGCAGCGCGAAGCGCTTGTGCCGGAGCGGCACGCTGAAGTGATGGCGGGCATCCGCGTCATCGAGCATGCGGCCCTGAAGCACATGCAGCACGAATAAGCAGGCAGCGGCCAACGCCGATGCCAGACAACGGCCTCGGCAGCACGTGAGGCCCCATTCAAGCCAGGAGAATTTCATGGCCGACACAACGCTCGGAGCGACGGCTGCTGCTGTTGAGATCAACGCCAGGCTGGATTCCGCCGTCCAGGCCGCGACGCGCAGCATGGCCGAGTTCAATGCACTGACGCAGCTTCAGCAGCAGTATGCGCAGAAGAGCACGGTGCTTCAGTCCGCACTCAACGGTGTACTTCAAAGCAGCATCTCCCTCGCCGATACCATGGTTCAGAAGCTGGCTGGAACGCTGGCAGTCGTACAAGCTGCGCTGGAGCAGGCGCAGAGTTCTGCAGAGGACGCCCGGCGTGATGGCAGGACACCCGGAGAAGTCGCATCTGATGCTACCGCGCGCAACCTGGACAGACTGTCCACCGATGGTGAACGTCGCAGCGGCTTCCTCGCTGATGCGCGGCGTTCGGCCAGGGGTACGTACCTGAACATCGCGAAGCCCGAGAAGACGGGCGCGAAAAAGGACGAGAAGGAAGACGATTCGCGGAAGATCAAGACGGGCATGAAGGGTATCGAGAACGGATTCCAGGATGCGTTCGAGGCCTATACCGCGAAGGCACAGGATGCCGCGACGAACACGCAGACTGTCTTCACCAAGGCATTTGATGCCGCCGGAACGGCGCTCTACAACTTCGTAACCACCGGCAAATCCAACCATCATGAACTGACCAAGGCACTGATCGCGGATCTGAAGAAGATTGCGATCCAGCAGGCCATCGTCTGGGGCGTGAAGATGCTCTTCGGTGGCAGTGTGGGGCCCGTGCAGAAGGAATCAATTCCGATCTCCGGCTTTGCAAAGGGAGGCACCTTCAGATCGCCCGGCCTCTCCGTCTACTCCGGCGGTGTCTATGACACCCCGCAGCTGTTCGCCTTCGCCAAGGGTGCCGGCGTATTCGGCGAAGCGGGACCGGAAGCGATCATGCCGCTGCAGCGCGGGCCGGACGGCCGTCTCGGCGTGGCCGCGCATGGCGGTGGAGGCAGTGGCGGTGGCGTGGGTGTGAGCATCCGCATCGACAACAACGGTGGCAAGGAAGTCACCACCAACGAAAGCATGCTGCAGCAGTTCGGCAACGAGATCGGCCAGTTCGTGGAACGCAAGTACCGCGAACTGCAGAGTCGTGACCTGAAGGCAGGTGGTGTGCTCAGCAGGAGTGCCATGTAATGACCGAGACTTTCACCTGGCCGGCAACCAGCCAGAGCACCGGGACCACCACCGCCGCCGTGAAGCGCGCGAAGTTCGGTGATGACTATGCGCAGGCCGCCGCTGATGGCCTGAACGCCACCTCGCGCAGTTACCAGCTGCAGTTCGTAGGCAACCGCAGGACCATCAGCGAGATCGTGGCCTTCCTGGATGGTCATGCCGGCCGCAGCTTCCTGTGGAAGGGGCCACTGGGGCAGGGGTTGTACATGTGTGATTCCTACACCGACAGCCATCTCGGTGGACAGGTCTCGACCATCACCGCGACGTTCGAGCAGACCTTCCAGGCGTAGGCATGAGCATGGATCTTCAACGGATCGACCTGGATACCATCCAGCCCAACGGAAAGCGTGGAGAGACCCAGCGGCCCGCCTTCACCAAGATCAACCAGAACTTTCAGGATGTTGCGTTGGCGCTGGAGGGAATCCCCGGTGCCATCGCAGACTCTGTCTCGGGAAAGAACCGCTTGATCAACGGGAATTTCGACTTCTGGCAGCGTGGGGACAACTTCACCGCTGCTGCTGCCTACTGTGCGGACAGATTCTTTGCACAGCAGGGAGGGATGGACGGAGCAGGCATATTCAAATCACCCGTTGCCCCGGGCGATGCGAACTTCCCGAAAAGCCTGTTCACGTTGGCCGCCAATTGCAACGGGAACCACAACGCTGCCGGACACCATTTCCTGTTCGAGCAGCGTGTGGAAAGTGTGCGGACCTTTGCCGCATCAGAGAGCACGCTATCCTTCCTGGTCTACAACGCAGGCACTGCAGGGAGAAAGATCGCAGTCGAATTCCTGCAGCGCTTCGGAACAGGCGGAAGCCCCACTGTCACGGGGATACAGCCGGAAGTGTTTACGCTCGCACAGGGCCTGAACCGGATCAGCAAGACCGTCAGTCTTCCTTCCATCTACGGTAAGACGCTTGGCGGTGGCGATGATTCGGTCATCTGTGCGGTATGGCTCTCGGCAGGCAGCGACTTCAACGCGCGCACAGGAGGGCTCGGCGCGCAGGCAGGCCAGTTGTACTTCGGTGAAATGCAGTGGGAAGCCGGCGCACGGGCGACCCGCTTCGAGTGGAGATCACCGGCCCACGAGCTTGCGCTGTGCCAGCGCTACTACCAGAAGTCCTTCCCTGTTGCAGAGGTGCCCAACAGCAGGAGCAGCTCCGCCGTCCACCGGAATGCAGTGGCCTTCAACAGTGGCACCTGCCGCGTTGTTGCAGAGTTCAAGGGCACGATGCGCGGCACGCCACAGCTGCTTTTCCACGCAGGCGGAGAAGGTGGTGACATCGGATCGCCGAGCTTCTGGAGGTACTACGACGCCGCTGGCGGAGCATGGCGCGCGGGAACCCTGACCAATGTAGTCATGGCAACGAGCCAGGCGTTCATGGCGGACGTGGGCGGCGCAGGTTTCCTGGTAAGCGGATCTGTTCTGCTGGCAGGCCACTACACCGCCGATGCCGAACTCTGAGTGCATTCCTACACCTGCGGGACCAGTCGGGAAGCCGTGACTGAATGAAAGTACTCGAACTCCGATCGGCCGCCACCGATTCACCTCGTTCAAGGAGCCACTAATGGCAAGAAAGATCATCGACCTCGATTCCGTTCAACCGAACGGAAAGCGGGGTGAAACACAGCGCCCGGCGTTCACCAAGATCAACGAGAATTTCGCCGAGGTCTACGACGCCTTGACCGATGTCGCGAAGATTCCGGAGACCGTGGGGAATGCCATCACCGAGCGCGTTCCGGGAAGGAATCTGCTTATCAATGGTGGCCTTCAGTTCTGGCAACGCCGGACCTCCGGCCGTGTCGGTAGCGGGTCTGGCACCCTGGGGGCAGAGACGTTCTTTGCCGATCGCTTCACCAACTCGGCATTGATCTGCAACCATGACGTCCAGCGCGTGGCCTACGAGGGGCAGAGTGGCTACCCGGAAGACACGCGGTCGATCCTGGTATGTACCGTGTCCGGTGCCGCTGCCAGCAGTGGCGCCTGGATGGGACAGAAGATCGAGGGGGTGCGCAGCGCGAGCGGCGACATCACCATCTCTGTGTGGGCAAACAGCGATGCACCGAACCGCAAGGTCGGCGTGCGCGTCATCCAGAACTTCGGCACGGGCGGCTCGCCCGCGCCGGAGGTGGTGATCGAAGCAGGTGTGCTCACACTGGGCACCTCGGCCACACACCACAGCGTCACCGTCACTTTACCGAGCACCAAGGGCAAGGTGCTGGGCACCCATGGCAACGACCATCTCTACGTGGTGTTCGACCTGTGCGGCACCGGCCAGAAGGGTGAGTTGGTGGCGCAGAACGGCTCGTTTGGCTTCACACAATTCCAGGTCGAGCCGGGACGTGTGGCCACGCGCTTCGACTGGCGCCCGCTGGGCATGGAGTTCGCGTTGTGCCAGCGGTACTACGAGAAGAGCTACAACCTCGACATCCTACCCAACACGGCAAACAACGAAGGGCGAGAGGCGTTCTCGGTCAACTCGCCGGGAATGGCGCATTACCAGAGTGTGCGATTCCAGACGGCAAAGCGTGCCCATCCCTACGTGATGATCATCTCGGCCGATACCACCCAGCAGAACGGACACATCGCCGAGGATGACGTGTCCCGCGTGCCCTGCCTCGTCAACTATGCATCACCCTCCTGCTACGAAGTGAGCTGGACCAACAATCCAGGTCGCTGGGGCGGGTGGTGGCATTGGTGGGCCGAAGCCGAGCTGTGATTGGGCGCCCCCAGGACTTTCAGGACGACAGCAATGACGAGAAAGATCATCGACCTCGATTCCGTTCAGCCGAACGGGATGCGGGGTGAAACGCAGCGCCCAGCGTTCACAAAAATCAATGAGAACTTCGCAGAAGTGTATGGCGCGCTGGATGGCGTGACCGCGATCGGACAGCGTGTGGATTCACTGGAGCGTGCTCTTCAGACCGCAGTTCCAGGCAGGAACCGCCTGATCAACGGCAACTTCGATTTCTGGCAGCGGGGCACCACCGGCACCACCCAGGGCGGCGAGATCTATGTGGCCGATCGTTGGACGGTGGCAGCGCTGGGCTGCACGCATACCGCAAATCGCGGGGCCAATCTGCCTGCCGGCGGCGCCGCGCCGGAATCGCGCCGTTTCCTCAACAGCGTCGTTTCCAAGACCAGTGCAGGTAGCAGCGCCTACGTCGCACAGAAAATCGAAGGGGCGGTCACCCTGTCCGACGGCGAGGTGACCGTTTCCGGCTTCGCCTATGGCCCGCCAGGAAAACGCATCGGTGTTCGTCTCATCCAGCACTTTGGCACCGGTGGTTCGCCGTCCGCCGCGATCAGCGTGGAGCTGGGAACCGTAGCGGTCACCGCCGCGTCCTGGACCTATTTCCAGCTCAGTGCGCGACTGCCATCGGTGAAGGGGAAGACGCTGGGAAGCAATGCCGACAGCGATTTCCTGTGGCTGGTGGTGGATCTGTGCGCGGATGCCTATGGCGGTGTCATCTCCGGCCAGAACGGAGAGTTCGGTATCGCGATGATGCAGTTGGAGCGCGGTAGCCGGGCAACGGCATTCGACTTGCGCCCGCTGGCCCAAGAGCTGCAGCTGTGCCAGCGCTACTACGAAAAGTCCTATGACAATGACGTCGTTCCTGGAACTCCGACCAACAGCGGTCGCTACAGTTGGGGCAACTCGGCTGCGAGCGGCGCAACCAGTTACCTGTCGGTGCCATTCAAGACGTGCAAGCGAGTGACGCCGGTGATTGTCGTCAGGCCCAACAACAATGTGGTCGAGCCCGGATATGTCAATCAGGACGACAGCAGCCGAACGCCCGCATCGGTTCCCACGATCGCGACGAACGTCTTCGAAGTGGCCTGGGGCAATTCCCCCGGGCGCTGGGGGGGCTGGTTCCACTGGACGGCGGATGCAGAGATTTACTGAGTATCAGGTATGGCGTTCCGCCGTCTTTTTCAGGCGTGGCAACGACCTGTCTCTGGGCTTTGCTGATTCGGAATGGGAAGCTAAATGAGCAGAAAGATAATCGACCTCGATACCGTTCAGGCGAACGGTAAGCGGGGTGAAACACAGCGCCCGGCATTCACCAAGATCAACGAGAACTTCGCCGAAGTGTATGGCGGGTTGGATGCCGTGCAGACTGCGGTGGATGGGTTGGATGGCCGAATGGCTGGCCGCAACTGCCTGATCAACGGCGACTTCCGCCTTTGGCAGCGTGGTGCAGTGTTCCCTGCATCCGTGGGCACTCGCTACATCGCCGACCGCTGGCAGGCCAATGCCATCGGCACCAAGGTAGCTGCCACACGCGAGGATGTGCCTGCAGGCGGCGGCCAGGCAGGGCGCCTGTTGGCCGGATCACGCCACCTGCTCCGGCTGGACGTGCAGAGCGTGGCCGGTGCTGGCCACATGGCACTGGTCCAACAGCGCATCGAGGACGTCCGGAGCCTGGCCGGGCGCACCGTCACCATCAGCTTCAAGGCGCGGTCCTCAGTGGACGATTTCCGCATCGGTGTGGAACTGCAGCAGTCCTACGGAACGGGCGGGTCCACCGCGCGCGATAGTATCGGCGCCTCGGTCGTGCTCGATACGCTGTGGCGATGGCACCAGGTCACCGTGGAAGTTCCGGGCCTTGCCGGCAAGACGCTGGGCCCGGACAGCTACCTGCAACTGAGCTTCTGGCTGGATGCCGGTGCCGACTTCGGCGGGCGGGCGTTCGCCGCCGGGCAGAAGAGCGGCAGCGTGCAGCTGGCCGAAGTGCAGATCGAAGAAGGCGATACCGCGACCGACTTCGATCGCCGGCCCGAAGCACTGGAGCTGTTGCTGTGCCAGCGCTACTACGAGACGGTGGATGTGAACCGGATCCTGGGCATCACCTACACCGCCAACGGCGACACGCGCGCGTGCATTCCGTTCAAGGTACGCAAGCGCGTGGCGCCCAGGGTCACCTCGCCCTCTGCCGCGCTCAACCTGGTCGGCTTCGGCTCCGAAGGTAGCCTCATCAACTTCAACGGTGGCGATCCGGGCTGGCAGTCCACCGTGGACGCGGCCGTGCTGTCCACGATGTCCAACAACATGCAGCAGTGGGGCGCGGTGGTGGTGTGGTCGACCACCTCACAGGTGCTGGTGCAGGCCGATGCGGAGCTCTGAGCCATGACAACCATGCTTCCGCAGGCGTCAAAGCACGCCTGCTTCACTACCACTACGTCGCTGCGCCCGGGCCACCACGTCATCGTACCGCGCGGCCAGGAGCGGTATCCCGTACCACCCCCTCTTCCCATTGCCGCACAGGAGCACACCCCATGATCACCGCCGATGCCCAGCAGCTTGAGCCGGGTGGCCGCATCACCGTCTACGAGCTCGACGCCAGCAGTTTCGGCGCCGACAAGCTCTTCTTCCACGCACACCTGCAGAGTGGTGTCATCTGGTGGCAGGGCCAGGAGTATGGCCCCTGGCCGATCGAGGCCAGTGGCTTCGAACGCACCAGTGACCAGCCACCGAACCCACGCCTGCGCGTGAGCAACATCGATGGCCGCATCACCGCCATGTGCCTGCTGTTCGATGACCTGGTCGGTGCCCGCATCATCCGCCGGCAGACGCTGGCCAAGTACCTGGATGCCACCAACTTCGAGGAAGGCAATCCCAGTGCGGATCCTGCCGAGCATTTCCCCGACGAAGTCTGGTTCATCGAGCGCAAGATCGGCGAAGACAAGCAGATGGTCGAGTTCGAGCTGACCACCGCGATTGATCTCAATGGCCAGCAGTTGCCGGGCAGGCAGATCATCGCCGGCATGTGTGGCTGGCTGGTGCGTGGCGGTTATCGCGGCGCGTACTGCGGCTACAACGGTCCGGCGGTAGCGGACAGCGACGACGTCGCCACCGACGATCCGGCACGCGACCAGTGCGGCGGCCGGGTGCGCAGCTGCAAGCTGCGGTTTGGCCAGGACAAGCCGCTGCCCTATGGCGGCTTCCCCGCCGCAGGCCTGCTGCGCTCCTGATCGACCCCTTCCCGACTCCACTTTCCAGGCCCGCCCGCGCGGGCCTTTTTCATGGGTGAAACATGCAACCGACAACCCTGCAGGCCATCCAGGCGCACGCCGTGGCCGAGTACCCGCGCGAATGCTGCGGGCTGATCGTGGCCATTGAAGGCCACGAACGCTATCTTCCCTGCCGCAACGTGGCCGCCACGCCCAGCGAGCATTTCCGCCTGCCGGCTGAGGACTATGCCGTGGCCGAGGACAAGGGCGAGGTGCTGGCCCTGGTGCACAGCCACCCCGATGCCGCTGCAACGCCGTCCGATGCCGATCGGGTCATGTGCGAGCGCAGCGGGCTGACCTGGCACATTGTCAGCGTCGGCCAGGTAACCGGCGAGCCACCGCTGTGCGCTGATCTGCAGACCCTGCATCCCTCAGGTTACATGGCACCGCTGGTCGGTCGCCAGTTCGCCCACGGTGTACTGGACTGCTACAGCCTGGTCCGCGATTTCCACGCGCGCGAACTGGGCATCCGGCTGTCCGAGTACGAGCGCCAGGATGACTGGTGGAGCCATGGCCAGGACCTGTACAGCCTTGAACGGCTGCACGCCGAGGGCTTCGACCTGATCGAGGGCGAACCGCAGCGGGGCGACATGATCCTGATGCAGATCCGCTCGCCGGTTACCAACCACGCAGGCATCTACCTCGGTGACGGGCAGATGCTGCATCACCTGCATGGCCGCCTGTCCGAGACCGTGCCCTACGGCGGCATGTGGGCCGAGCGCACCCGTTGCATCGTCCGCCATCGCGAGGTGCGCCATGACTGACCGTCTTCGTACGATCCGCCTGTACGGCAAGCTGGGTGCCCGCTTCGGACGCAGGTTCCGGCTGGCGGTGAACAGCCCGGCCGAGGCCGTGCATGCGCTGTGCACGATGCTGCCGGGGTTCCAGCAGTACCTGATGGGTGCCAAAGCCAAGGGCATGGAATTTGCCGTGTTCGCTGGCAGGCAGAACCTGTCGCGGGATCAGTTGCACGACCCGCCAGGGCAGGATGACATCCGCATCGCGCCGGTGATGGTGGGTAGCAAGCGGGGAGGCGTACTGCAAACCATCATTGGCATCGTGCTGATCGTTGTGGGGAGCTACACATCTTGGGCTGGTGGGGCTGCACTGGTATCAACCGGCGTCAGCATGGTGGTTGGCGGGATCACCCAGATGCTCTCCCCCCAGCCAAAAGGCCTGGGCGCCAAAGACACACCCGAAAACGCGCCCAGCTACAGCATGAACGGCACCGTCAACACGCAGGCGCAGGGCAACCCCGTTCCGGTCGCCTATGGCGGCCATGACAGCAAGGGCATGTTCATCGGCTCGGCCGTGATCAGCGGCGGCATCCTGGCGGAGGACCAGTTTTGAACCAGATCACTCATTCCACGCTGCGCACGCGCGGTGCAGCTGCGCCCGTACTGGCGGGCGCCAAGAAGGGCGCGAGCAACGCCCGAACCCCGGTCGAAACCGCCGACAGCCTGCACTCGATGGCGGTGGCCCGCATCATCGACCTCGCCAGCGAAGGCGAGATCCGCGGACTGGTCGCCGGCAAGCAGTCGATCTACCTGGACCAGGTGCCGATCGAGAATCCCGACGGCACGCTGAACTTCTCCGGCGTGGACGTGCAGACGCGTTCCGGCACCCAGGACCAGGAGCACATCAGCGGCTTCCCCTCCATCGAGAACGAAGTTGGCGTCAATGTCGAGCTGCGCAGTGATGCGCCGGTGGTACGCACCGTATCCGGTGCTGACCTGTCGGCCGTCCGTATCCGCTTTGCGGTACCGGCGTTGCAGAAGACCAACACCGAGAACGGTGACACTGAAGGCTACCGGATCATGTACGCGGTGGATCTGTCCACCGACGGCGGCCCGTTCAGCACGGTGCTGACCGATGCCTTCAGTGGCAAGACCACCAGCCAGTACGAGCGCAGCCGCCGCATCGATCTGCCTGCCGGCAACCAGTGGCAGGTGCGGATCCGCCGGCTGACCGCCAACGCCAACAGCAGCACCATCGCCGATACCATCAACGTGCTGTCGATGACCGAGATCATCGATGCCAAGCTGCGCTATCCGAACTGCGCGCTGGCGGCGGTGCAGGTCGACGCCAGCCAGTTCCAGAACATCCCCACCCGGTCCTACCAGCTGTGGGGGCGCATCGTGCGCATCCCCTCCAACTACGATCCGCTCAGCCGTCTCTACAGCGGCGTGTGGGACGGTACCTTCAAGAGCGGGTGGACCAACAACCCGGCTTGGGTGTTCTTCGACATCGTCACCAACGATCGCTTTGGCCTGGGCCATCGTGTTCCGCTGGACTGGGTGGACAAGTGGCGGCTGTACCAGATCGCGCGCTACTGCGATGAACTGGTCAGCGATGGCCAGGGCGGCAAAGAGCCGCGCTTCACCTGCAGCCTGTATCTGCAGACCCGCGCCGAGGCCTATCGCGTGCTGCAGGACATCGCCACCATGTTCCGCGGCATCAGCTTCTATGCGGCGGGGCAGGTGATGGCCTCGGCCGACATGCCCAAGGACCCGGTGCTGACCTACAGCCAGGCCAACGTCATCGAAGGGCGCTTCCACTATGCCGGCAGCAGCCGCACGGCGCGGCACACGGTGGCGCTGGTGTCGTGGATCGATCCGGATGACTTCGGCCGGCAGAAGGTCGAAGTGGTACAGCACCTGCCCGGTGTGGCCCGCTACGGCATCAACCAGACCGAAGTGACGGCGGTGGGCTGCCACTCGCGTTCGCAGGCGCAGCGCGTGGGCAACCACATCCTGCACACCGAGATGCTGGAAACCGAAACCATCAGCTTCTCGGTGGGCCTGGACGCGCTGGGCTGCATGCCTGGCGATGTGATCCAGGTGGCCGACCCGAACCGCGCTGGCCGCCGCAATGCGGGTCGCATCCGCAGTGCGGATACGCGCAGCCTGGTGCTGGATCGCGTGCCGGAACAGATCGCGGCCGGTGACACCCTGCGTGCCACGCTGCCCAGCGGGCAGACCGAAGCACGCACCGTGCAGTCGGTGGACGGCGAGACGATAACGGTCACCGCGCCGTGGTCGGCGGTGCCGGTGGCGCAGTCGGTCTGGGCACTGGAATCGCCGGAGCTGGCCCTGCAGCACTATCGCGTGCTGTCGATCAGCGAAGGCGAGGACCTGACCTATCAGATCACCGCGCTCAAGCACGTGCCGGGCAAGTACGCCGCCATCGACGACGGCACGCGCCTGGAGCAGCCGCCGATCAGCATCATTCCGCCCAGCGTGCAGCCGGCACCGGCCAACGTGCGGATGGCCTCGCATGTGGTGGTGGACCAGGGTATTGCCACGTCCGTGCTCACCATCGAGTGGGATGCGGCGGACAAGGCGATCGGCTATGACGTGGAATGGCGCCGTGGTGATCTCAACTGGGTCCGCGCCGGCCGCGTCGGCACACAGAGCCTGGAAGTGCGGGGCGTCTATGCGGGCGAGTATCTGGCCCGGGTACGCGCGGTCAATGCGCTGGGCGCGGTATCGCAGCCGACGCTCAGTGTGCTCACCACCATTGAAGGCAAGACGACGCCGCCACCGGCATTGACCTCGCTGACCGCGCGCAGCCGGGTGTTCGGCATCGAGCTGGCCTGGCAGTTCCCGGCAGGCGCCACGGATACCGAGCGCACTGAACTCTGGTACAGCACCAGCCCGGATCGTGCAGCCGCCATCAAGCTCGGCGACTTCGCCTATCCACAGTCGCGGCACCAGATGAACGGTCTCGCGGCGGGTGCACGCTTCTGGTTCTGGGGGCGCCTGGTCGATCGCAGCGGCAACGTGGGTCCGTGGCATCCGGTGGAGGCGGGTGTTCTGGGCGAGTCCAGCAGCAACCCGTCGGACTACGATGCCTATTTCGCCGGCCGCATCAACGAAAGCGCGCTGGGCCAACAGCTGAAGGGCAAGATCGAGCGCGTCACCGAAGTGCTGCCGCTGGTCTGGGATGCCGCGGCAACCTACACCCCGGGTCAGACTGTCATCCACGACGGTCGGATCTGGAGCTGGCAGGGCACTGCCGCAGGCAACGAGACGCCGCCGGGCAGCCATTGGAAGAACATCGGCGACGCCATCGCCGAGGCTGGCGCCATCGTCGGCCGCGTCGACCAGCTGGAACTGGACGTCACCGATGTCGATGGCAAGGTGACCGCGCAGGGGCAGAAGGTCGATGGCCTGTTCGCCCAGGTCAGCGACCACACCGCCGGTGAGGAGGACTACAACGTCGGCGAGAACGATGTCAGCGCCGGTGCCATCACCGTCTACAGCGTGATGGCCGAGAAGGACGCGGCACTGGCCAGGCGTGTAGATACGGTTGAAGCGTCCATCGAGGGTGTGCCCGGCAGGATCGAAGGTGTCAGTGCCGCGGTCCAGCAGGTCTCGCAGGCCGTGGTGAACCTGGATGGCAAGGTCAGCGCAACCTATACGGTCAAGGCGCAGATCAGCAGTGCCGGGCAGATCTACATGGCCGGCATGGGGCTTGGCGTCGAGCAGCAGCCGGATGGCAGCTACCAGAGCCAGATCCTGATGCAGGCCGATCGCTTCGCGCTGTTCAACACCAACAGCGGCCAGGTCAGTGCGCCCTTCGTGGTGCAGGGCGGGCAGACTTTCATCAGCCAGGCACTGATCGGCAATGGCTGGATCCAGAACGCCATGATCGGCGACGTGATCCAGTCCAATGCGGTCGGCGCCGGTGGGCAACCGCGCTGGAGGCTCGACAAGAACGGCACATTGACGATGAACGGCCCCGAGAATGGCGGCCGCCTGACCATCAACGACAGCGTCATCCACGTTTACGACAACAACGGCCGCGTCCGCGTCCGCATGGGGATCTGGTAATGGCAACCGGTATGCAGATATTCGGCCCGGATGGGCAGATGTGGTTCGACACCAATGATCGTGCCGGCAAGGTGATGGGTGAGATGCACGTCAGCACCAGAGACAGCATCTATGTGGGCATGGCGGGCATGGGGCAGCCATTCGCGATTCTGCCGAGCACCTTCTGGGACAGCTGGCAGGACATGAATGGAAACCAGTTCTCCGCGCCGAACATGGCATTCATGTCCTTCAATAAACCAGGCGCCGCCGAGGGCGACTACCTCACACTCAACTTCACGTTCATGACGACCACCAATCCCAATGCCTATGTCTTCTACGGGAGCTTCTGATGACCGTCGGCCTTGAAGTCACAAACGACAGCGGTGTCCCCGTTCTGGTCAACGCACACGCCCTTGCCTTCTTCGCGGCAGGCAAGGGCGTGGAAACCATCGGCAGCAACACGTCGCCGTTGGGCCAGAACGGCTCGGTCAGCCTTCCGGCGCAGAGCGTGCCCTACCTGGTGTTCATCCGCTGCAATGGCGGCTCCACGCGGATTTCCACCGGCACTGCGGGTTTCGGCTGGAACATGGCCCAGGGAACCACCAGCTTCGAATGGTGGGCATGGGGACATGCGGTTCCCAGCAACAACACCGGCATGCAGGTCTACAACGCTGATGGCTCGCTGCAGTGGGACATGAGCAGCCGCCCGCTGCGCATGGCGGGCCTGGTCAATACGACCGGCGCCCGGCCGCCACTTCCCAGCGAGACGTCCAACGAGAACATCCTCACCGGTGACCTGATCAACGGCCCAGGCGACAATCTTGCCTACCTGCTGTCAGACATCGGCCTCTGCCACGACGTCTACGCCATGCCCAGCGGCAACCCCACCATCCGTACCAACATGCGCTATTCGGCAGCCATCAGTACGCCGAATGCATCGCAGATGCGGGTCAACTTCACCCGGCGGGCTGCCAATCGCCAGCGTTCCCTCAGTGGAGCGTCCTACCAGACGTTCGCTTCGCGCCTGCCAAGTTTCGTCCTTGCGGCTTACACCTACTGAGCGGGGATTGCCGGCCCGGGCAGCCATTTGAGCCGCCCGGGCCCTTCCCGTAGACTGCGCCGTTCCCACGCTCCCCGACGACGCACTGCAGTGATCACGCCACCCTGACCCTTGCCGCACATCGGCAGCCGGCCCGCCCGGCTCAGGAACCCGCGTCTTTCCACTGCAGCGCCATGCGGCCACGCCCGCGTGCGCGCGGAGTTTTCCCATGCAAACGTCCTATCCGCTGCGCCAGCAATGGCTCGGCAACATCCGTGGTGATCTGCTGTCCGGCATGGTCGTCGCCTTGGCCTTGATTCCCGAGGCCATCGCCTTCTCGCTCATCGCCGGCGTCGACCCGAAGGTCGGCCTGTACGCCGCGTTCTCCATCGCGGTGGTCACCGCCATTGCCGGTGGCCGCCCCGGCATGATCTCCGCCGCCACCGGCGCGATGGCGCTGGTGATGGTCGACCTGGTCAAGGACCACGGCCTGCAGTACCTGTTCGCCGCCAGCATCCTGGCCGGCCTGCTGCAGGTGCTGGCCGGCGTGTTCAAGCTTGGCTCGCTGATGCGCTTCGTTTCGCGCTCGGTCATCACCGGCTTCGTCAACGCGCTGGCGATCCTGATCTTCCTGGCGCAGATGCCCGAGCTGATTGGCCGCGGTCCCACGGTCTACGTGCTGTGTGCCGCCGCCCTGGCGATCATCTACCTGCTGCCGCGCCTCACCCGCGCCGTGCCGTCACCGCTGGTGGCGATCGTGGTGCTTACAGCCGTGGTGATCGGTTTCGATGTGGACGTGCGCAGTGTTGGCGACATGGGACAGCTGCCCGACAGCCTGCCGCAGTTCCTCATCCCCGATGTGCCGCTCAGCTGGGAGACCCTGCGCATCCTGCTGCCGGTGTCGGCCACGCTGGCCGTGGTTGGCCTGCTCGAATCGATGATGACCCTGCAGATCGTCGAAGACATCACCGAGACGCCCAGCGAGCGCAACCGAGAATGCGTCGGTCAGGGCGTGGCCAACACGGTCACCGGTTTTCTCGGCGGCATGGCCGGCTGCGCGATGATTGGCCAGTCGGTCATCAACGTGACGTCCGGTGGACGTGGCCGGCTGTCCTGCCTGGTGGCCGGCGTGCTGCTGCTGGTGCTGGTGGTGTACGGCAGCGACCTGGTGCGGCAGATCCCGATGGCCGCGCTGGTGGCGGTGATGATCATGGTCAGCATCGGCACCTTCAGCTGGCGCTCGCTGCGCGACCTGCGCACGCACCCGCGCAGCTCTTCGGCCGTGATGCTGCTGACCGTGGTGGTCACCGTGGCCACCCACGACCTGGCCAAGGGCGTGCTCAGTGGCGTGCTGCTGTCGGCGCTGTTCTTCGCGCACAAGGTTGGCCGCATGCTGGACGTGCAGCGCGAGGATGCCGGAGACACGCAGGCCTACCGTGTACGTGGGCAGGTGTTCTTTGCCTCGGCCGGCCAGCTGGGCGCCGCGTTCGACTACCAGCACGTGGCGTCGAAGGTGCAGATCGACCTGCGTGACGCCCACCTGTGGGACCTCACTGCGGTGGCCGCGCTGGAACGCGCGCAGGAAAAGCTGGCCGCGCATGGGACGGAGGTGACGGTGGTGGGCCTGAATGCGGCCAGCCTGACGTTGATCGAACAGGTGGGTGGGCGCGGGGGCGGGCACTGAGGTTCCAGCGTCCGCGTCTGAGACGACGTGCACGCATTCTGAATCCAGTCAGGCAGTTGAAACCGGCGCTGTCGTAGCATTGCCCGCGTGATGGGGGTCGACGGACGGCCCCTCCCTGCCGGCACCCGCTGGCGACACGCAAGGGAGAAACAGGTAATGCAGGCAATGGACGCGCTTGGGCGCAACGAACGGGTCGGCGTCGGCCGTGGGTATTGGAAGGTGCTGGCCCTGTGCCTGGCGCTCACCGCATGCCAGGCGCCTTCTTCCCAGGCATCGACCGAAACGGCGGCTCCCGCGTCGATTGCTGCGGCATCGCCGACAGCACCTTCCGGCCCGGCATCGGCAGATTCCCCCCACTACCCGGATGCGTCCTATACCGAGGGTCGCCTGCGCCCAGCCTATGGCTGGTGTGTGGATGGGGTGGAAGATGCCGGCAAGCTGCAGGCCTGCGGCAAGGACGAACTCGCCTACCAGGAAGCGCGCCTCGAAGCGGCGGCCAGCAAGGCGCTGGCCGGGCTCGACGCCGCTGCCCGGACGGCATTCCAGGCCACCCAGGCGAGCTGGCGCAGCGATACAGACCGTTATTGCCGCGATGTCCCCAACGGCAGCGTGCAGCAGCTGCAGGGCGCGCAGGAATGCCGCCTGTACCGTGTCGCCAACCGTGCCGACCAGCTGCTGGCGCAGAGCGCGCCGCCGGATACCTCGTATACCCAGGCAACGCTGCGTCCGGAATACACCCGCTGCGTGCAGGACGCCCGCGGCATGGACGACCAGCTGGAAGCCTGCGATACGGCCGAGCTCGCCCACCACAAGGCGCTGCTGGAAGCACAGGTCGCGCGACTGATGGACGGCCCCGATGGCCCGGCCAAGGACCGCTGGATGGACGAGCAGGCCAACTGGGCTGCAGATACCGAAAAGCGCTGTGCACCTGCCAGCGACCATGTGGGGCCGATGCTGGATGCACAGTCGTGCCGCATCAACCGGTATGCCAACCGCGCCGTCGAGCTGCACACGCGCGTGCTGACGCCCTGATCCACGGTCGCCAGCAGGCAACTGCACCCGGTCATTCCTCCACGGACAAGGAAGTGAGACATGCCAAACAATATTGACACCCGCAACCTGGACGCCACTGCCGGCGCGGTGTTCTTTGCTGTCGGACGCGGTACTGAAGGTGGTGGATCTTCGTACCACCTCAGCATCGCCGGCATCACCAAGCACCTTAATGAGCCGCAATGGGGCACGGTCAGCGCGGTCAGGGACAACAGCGGCTATTCGCTGGGCACCATCCAGGTGGATTTCGGCCAACGTGGCGAGTGGCCGCTGGGCGCGACGCAGGAGCGCAAACTGAAGCCGGGCGAGACAACGTATGTCGATGGGGTCATCGACCAGGCCAGCGCTTACGCCAAGGCACACAACCTGCCCTTCACGCATGATCGCACTGACCTGCGTGCGGATCTGCTCAGCCACGGCAATGGCGAGGGAAAGCGCTCATCCATCCGCTTCATCGATGCACCGACGCGTGACAGCATCAATGCCTGGGCCGGCTCGGCGGAAGGCAAGCAGTGGATCCACACGCACATCGATTACCCACAGGTGCGCAATGCCACGAATATCGCCATGACCATGCTGGACAAGCATGGCAGCGGCATTGCCGAGGACAAGCGCTTCGAGGCCATCGCGTTGATCGCCAAGACCGCCAACCAGCTGCCGGGTCGGCTGGATGGCCTGGAAGCGGTGCTCAAGCGCGGAGGTGACTACCAGGAACTGCGCGACCAAGCCGCTGCCATCCGCCATCGCACCCCTTCCTATGCCGGGCTGACTGCCGCCGACGTCGCTGCCGGGTATGAAGATGCCTATGCGCAGCATTCCGCCGAAATGGATCGCGCGCACCTGAAGGTGGGGCGCCGCGATTTCGCGCCCGCCACCGAAGGCAGCGACCCGGATATCCAGGTCGCGCTGCAACAGGCGCGAGCGCACGGCCACGGTGGCGGTGGTCCGCAGGTGCTGAAGGAGGGCTCAAGCGGCCGCGCGGTGGAAAAGCTGGAACACAACCTGCACACACTGGGCTATGGCGGCGCAGGCGCGCAGGCCATCCATCCCGACCGACAGTTCGATGCCACTACCCGGCAGGCCGTCGAAGCCTTCCAGCGCGATCATGGCCTGACCCCGGTGGATGGCAAGGCCGGTCCGGCAACGCTGGGCGCGATCGATCGCGAGGCACGCGCGCTGCAGGCTGACATGGCGGCGTTGGGGCTCACCGATGCACGGGGCAAAGCGATTACCGCCGATGGTTACCTGGGGGCAGGGAGCCAGCAAGCCCTCAATACCTTCCAGCAGCAGCACCATCTGCCGGCCACCGGCATGGCCGACGCAGGCACGCGCAGTGCGATCCAGGCCGAAGCGGCACAGCACCGCTCTGCAACGCCGACACCGGCCGCACCCGTTGCGCCTGCTGCACCGGCCGCAGCACCTGCACCCGAACGCCACAGCGGGCCAGCCGCAGCCGCTGCACCCGGCGGCGAGCGCATCTCGGTGGTGGAGCCGTTCGGCAACGGCGGCAGCAACCGCATCCTGCGCCACGGCATCAGTGGCGAAGAAGCGTTCCGCGAACTGAAGATCCACCACCCCAACACCAACGCAGCTGCCGTTCGCGCGGGCGATGCCAGCCGGGTCGACCGTAGCGCGGAGATGGTCGAGGGCGAGCTGGAGGCCGTGCGCCGGCGTGGCGACGTCAACAACATCCCGCTGGTGCAGAAGGACCTGATCCTGACCGACCGGTCAGGCGGGCGCAATCTGATGGTTCCCAGTCCGGTCGCCGGCTACGTCAAGCTCAACAACGACGGCACCAACTCCATCAGCATCTACAGCCATCCGGTCGGCGATGCGCGCCGCGAGCTGGTGGGCCAAGTGCTGCACGGCGCGCGCGGATCCATTCCGTACAAGACCGGGGATTTCGTCGAGTACGGTGCGCCGCTGGTGCGGCAGTCGGACGTAGGCTCGCCGGGTGCGGTGCACGCGCACATCGAAGTTGAGCCGGACCAGTACCGTCGCTATCTGGGCGACATCCTCAACGACCGCATCACCCTGGGCGGCAAGGTCCACGCGCAGGGTCCCGAGGCCGCGCAGGCCGCACGCAGTGCGCAGCAGGCGCCGATGGCCGATGGCGTGTTGAAGCAGGGCGAGCGGGGCGATGAGGTCAAGGCCTTGCAGGGCAAGCTGGCGGCGCTGGGTTATGCCGGTGCCGATGGCAAGCCGCTGCACGCCGATGGCGTGTATGGCAAGGACACGCTCGCAGCGGTCAAGCAGTTCCAAGCCAACAACGGCCTGGACGACGATGGCAAGGCAGGCCGCAAGACCCTGGCGCAGGTCGATGCCCCCAACGCGGTGAAGGCCGGTACCGCGCCGGAGGCTCCGGCCCGGGCCGAGCCTGCAGCGCCGGCCAGCATGCGCGACCCCGGGCATGCCGACAACGCGCGCTTCGATCAGGCGCTGGGCAAGCTGCAGGCGCTGGAGCAGCAGCGTGCCCAGGCCGGGCTGAAGCCGCTGTTCGACAACCCGCAGGAGGCCGAGCGTGCAGCCGGCCAGCTGGCCTACGAAAGCAAGGTGTCGGGCATGCGCCAGATCGACCACGTGGTGGCCCGCCCCGACGGCACCGGCTTGTTCGCGGTGCAGGGCGAGCTGGGCGATCCGGCGGCGCAGCGGACCTTCGTCGACCGCCAGCAGGCGGTATCGCACTCGGTCGAGGCCAGCAGCCGGCAGAGCGAGGCGCTGGACAGCCAGTTCAACCAGCGTGCGCAGGAACAGCAGCAGGAACAGGTGCGCAACCGCGGGTTGTAAGCCCACGCGGCGTCCCGGGGCCGGTCGACCGACCCCGGAGCCACCCGCCGCCATTCAGCCGTCCGGTGTAAACTATTGATCTCACTGGCAATGCCAGTCTCCACGATCAACACCCCGATGACGTCCGCCACCGCCCGTTACGCCGATTCCCTGCGCCTGTCTGTCGCCCCCATGATGGACTGGACCGACCGCCATTGCCGCGTGTTCCATCGCGTGCTGGCACCGGGTGTGCGCCTGTACACGGAAATGGTGCATGCCAACGCGGTCATCCACGGTGATCGCGAGCGACTGCTCGGCTTCGACCGCAGCGAGCAGCCGCTGGCGCTGCAGCTGGGGGGCAGCGATCCCGCACTGCTGGCGCAGGCTGCGCGCGTCGCCGCCGAGTGGGGCTACGACGAGGTCAACCTCAACTGCGGCTGCCCGTCCGACCGCGTGCAGGCCGGGCGCTTCGGCGCCTGCCTGATGCGCGAGCCGGTGCTGGTGGCCGAGTGCGTGGCGGCAATGGTCGATGCCGTCGAGATCCCGGTGACGGTGAAGTGCCGCCTGGGCGTGGACGAGGACAACGACTACGACGTGTTCGCCGCCTTCGTCGACCGCCAGGTCGCCGCCGGTGCCGCGATGGTGGTGGTGCACGCGCGCAACGCGTGGCTGAAGGGCCTGTCGCCGAAGGAGAACCGCGAGGTTCCGCCGCTGAAGTACGACTGGGCCTACCGCCTGAAGCAGGAGCGCCCGGCGCTGCCCGTGGTGCTCAATGGTGGCCTGGCCAGCCTCGAGGCGGTGCAGGCGCAGGCCGCGCACGTCGATGGCGTGATGCTGGGCCGTGCGGCCTACCACGACCCCTACCTGCTGCATCAGCTGGAGGCGCTGCAGACCGGCGCCCCGCTGCAGGCCCGCGGTGACCTGCTGCGCGCGCTGCGCCCGTATGTGGAAGCGCGCCTGGGCGAAGGCCTGGCGCTGAAGCACATCACCCGTCACCTGCTCGGCCTGTTCCATGGCCAGCCCGGTGGCCGCGCATTCCGCCAGGTGTTGAGCGAGGGCGCACACCGCCCGGGTGCCGATTGGAGCCTGGTCGAGCAGGCACTGGCCGTGACCGAACGCGACGCTGATCGCGTTGCAGCGTGACCGCCGTCACATTCCTGACTTGACAAGGCGCGGCGATTCGTCCCGAATGTTCACATAGCTGAACATCGCGGGGTCGCGGCCGGAAAAGTTCAGACCGGATTCACTGCCCCAAACCAAGAATTTGCAAAGGATTTGTAAAGCGCCGGGCCCGAAACCCGGCATCCGGATTTACGACTTTTGAACGAATCGCCGTGCTCGGCTAGGATCGCATCGATGTCTTCCGCTTCCCTCCATTGCCGCATTGCCCTGGCCACCTGCGTTGTGCTGGCGGCTGCGCCGCTGTCGTCGGCGCTGGCACAGCAGCCGCAGCGCGGTGAGCAGGGGCGTGCGGAGATGATGGAGCGGGGCGAGCGTGGCAACCGTGGCGACGAGCGTTCGCTGTCCGATGCCGTGCGCCGCGTGCAGCGCACCACCGGCGGCCACATCCTCGGTGCCGAGCGCGTGCCGTTCGATGGTCGTGATATCAACCGGGTGAAGTACATGGACGACCGGGGCCGGGTCCGCTACATGGACGACCCTGCCCCGTCGCGTTCACAGCCGCGCACGCCGCGGTCGGATATGTCATCACTACGCGGCGATAACCCCTGAACAGGGATAGTTGTCGCTATCAACCCGTACCCCACAGGCCTCCGGGCCACACCCAGGACACTAGGGAGAGTTCATGCGTATCCTTCTGGTCGAAGACGAAGCCCCGCTGCGTGAGACCCTGGCAGCCCGGCTCAAGCGCGAAGGCTTTGCCGTCGATGCTGCGCAGGACGGCGAGGAAGGCCTCTACATGGGGCGCGAAGTTCCGTTCGATGTCGGCATCATCGACCTCGGCCTGCCCAAGATGTCGGGCATGGAGCTGATCAAGGCCCTGCGTGACGAAGGCAAGAAGTTCCCGGTGCTGATCCTGACCGCGCGTTCGAGCTGGCAGGACAAGGTCGAGGGCCTGAAGCAGGGTGCCGACGATTACCTGGTCAAGCCGTTCCACGTCGAAGAGCTGCTGGCCCGCGTCAACGCGCTGCTGCGCCGCGCCGCCGGCTGGAGCAAGCCGACTCTGGAATGCGGCCCGGTCGCCCTGGGCCTCGCCGCCCAGACCGTCAGCGTGGCCGGCAGCAATGTCGACCTGACCAGCTACGAGTACAAGGTGCTGGAGTACCTGATGATGCATGCCGGTGAACTGGTCTCCAAGGCCGACCTCACCGAGCACATCTACCAGCAGGACTTCGACCGCGACTCGAACGTGCTGGAAGTGTTCATCGGCCGCCTGCGCAAGAAGCTGGACCCGGATGGCGAACTGAAGCCGATCGAGACCGTACGCGGTCGCGGCTACCGTTTCGCGATCCCGCGCAACGAGGGCTGAGCCGGCTCACCCTGGCGATAACACGATGTCCGGCCGTCTGTGGTTCTTCCGACGCTGGCGGCCGCGCTCACTGCAGGCGCGCCAGATGCTCGCCGCGTCCGTGGGCCTGGTCGCGTTCCTGGCCCTGGCCGGTTACGCGCTCGACGCCGCCTTCGCCGATACGGCGAAGGCGAACCTGCGTGAGCGCCTGAAGAACTACGCCACCTCCTACGCGGCCGGCATCGACTTCACCCGCGACCGCTCGCTGTACATCCGCGAGCAGCCGCCGGATTCGCGCTTCGACGTGCCGGGCAGTGGCCTGTACCTGCAGGTGGTGATGCCGCACGGCAAGGGCAATTCGATGTCCGCCGAAGGTCCCATGCTGCCCACCGTCGGTGGTGGCCTGCTGGCGCCGCGCCAGGAAGTGTTCGAAGGCCCGCTGCCGATGATCCAGATCGATGGCAGCCAGGGCTCGGTCTACCGCTATGGCCTGGGCCTGGTGTGGGGCGCCGACGCCGATCCCGCCACCGAATTCCCGTACACCATCTACGTGATGGAAGATTCGCGCGCGCTGGGTGCGCAGCTGCGCGTGTTCCGTGGCCGCGTCTGGTTCTACCTGGGCGGCATCGGCCTGATCCTGCTGCTGCTGCAGACCGTCATCCTGCAGTGGAGCCTGCGCCCGCTGCGCCGCGTGATCACCGAGCTGACCAAGGTGCAGCGCGGCGAGACCGAGCGCATGAGCGAGCGCCACCCGCGCGAGCTGGAACCGCTGACCGACAGTATCAACGCCTTCATCGAAAGCGAGCGCGAGAACCTCGAGCGCCAGCGCAACACCTTGGCCGACCTGGCGCACAGCCTGAAGACGCCGATCGCGGTGCTGCGCACGCAGATGGACAGCGGTGCCGGCGACACCGCACTGCGCGAGGAGCTGGACGTGCAGCTGCAGCGCATGAACAACCTGGTCTCGTACCAGCTGGCGCGCGCGGCCTCGTCGGGCCACAAGCTGTTCTCCGCGCCGTTGCCGATCGAGTCCAATGCCGAGGAAATCGTGCGTGGCCTGGAAAAGGTCTACGCCTCCAAGGGCGTGCTGTGCGAATTCGATATCGACCCGGCGGCGCGCTTCCACGGCGAACCGGGCGACCTGCAGGAACTGCTCGGTAATCTGCTGGAGAACGCCTTCAAATGGGCCAACCGCCGCGTGCTGTTGACCGCGCAGCCGCTGCCGGCCCCGAACGCACGCCGTGCCGGCCTGCTGCTGGCGGTGGATGACGATGGCCCGGGCATTGCCCCGGACGACATCGGCAAGGTGCTGCAGCGTGGCGTGCGTGGCGACGAGCGCGTGCAGGGCCACGGCATCGGCCTGTCGATCGTGCAGGACCTGATCAAGGATTACCGCGGCGAACTGACCGTGGGCCGTTCGGCCGAACTGGGCGGTGCCCGCTTCGAAGTGCGCCTGCCGCCGGGGCCGTAAGCCGCGCATTCCCGTCCACCGGGCATCGCCTCGCGCAACAACGCCTGGTGTTCCGGTAGTGCCGGCCGCTGGCCGGCAACCTCATGATCTTCGGTGGCAGTGCCAGGCTGCCGGCCAGCGGCCGGCACTACCGCAATTCGATCTTCGGTGGCTCGCCATAGAACCGCCGCAGCTGCGCGTTCCCGTCCGCCGGGCTTCGCCTGGCGCAACAACGCGTGGTGTTCCGGTAGTGCCGGCCGCTGGCCGGCAACCTCATGAGCTTCGGTGGCAGTGTCAGGTTGCCGGCCAGCGGCCGGCACTACCGCAGTTCGATCTTCGGTGGCTCGCCATAGAACCGCCGCAGCTGCGCGGCCACTTCCGGCAACGCCTGCTGCAGCAGATCCGGCGCCGAGAAGTGGTACTCGCTGGCCACCGCGAAGAACTCTTCCGGCGCCTCGGCCGCATACGGATCGATCAGCGTTTCCTCGCCCGCATCCACCTGCGCACAGAAGGCATCGTAGGCGCGCTGGAAAATGCCCGCCCATTCGCGCTGCCATTCGCGTGGCAGCGGCGGGGTGCCGTCCATCGCGCCATCCAGCGCATCCAGCTTGTGCACCATCTCGTGCACCGCCACGCAGTAACCCTCGTGGGGGGCGGCCAGGTCGGCCTGCACGTCGGCCCAGGACAGGATCAACGGACCACTGTCCCACGACTCGCCGATCAGCTCGTCATCCCACTCGTGCAGCACGCCGGCCGCATCCATGTGGCTGCGGTGCACGCGGAACGCATCGGGGTAGACGATCAGCTGCGACCAGCCTTCCAGCCCCACCTCGCCGAACTCCAGCAGCGGCAGGCAGCACAGTGCCGCCAGCAGCACGCCGTCACCGGCCTGCAGCTGCAGCTCGCCGATCGGGGTAATGGTCTTCTCGTGCAGGAAGCGCGTGGCCAGTACGCGCAGGCGCGCACGGCGTTCGTCGTCCAGTCCGTGCAACCAGGCCGCGCGGCCGCAGGCGTCTTCCCACAGTGCATCGTCGATCGGCCGCGGCGCAGGCCGCAGCCACTGCAGCAACGACTTGATCAGCGGAACATTCCCGGCAGGTAGCTGTGCCACTTCGGCGCACGGATGCGTTGCAGCACGTCATCGTCGCTGCCACCGCCGCCGGTGCTGGTGGCACTGCTGGCGGCCGGGCGTACCGCCGCCGGCTTGGTGGTGGCGGCCGAGGCGGTCGCGGTCGGTGCGCGCTGCGAGGCGGCATCACCGTTGGACGACACGCAGGCGCCGCGGCTGTCGTCCAGCGCTGCTGTCGCAGACGCCGCGAAGGGCATCATCAGCAGGATCAGGCAATGGGCATAACGGCGCATTGACGACATCCACGTTAAGGGAAGGTGAGTTCCCGATTCTAGCCCGAACTCGCCGCCCCGTTGGAAGCCCCCGCGGAACCCAGCGTGGCGGGCGTCGCTGGCGGCTTTCCCGCATAATTCCTTCCTGACTTCGTGGAAGCTGCCGTGGACGATCGCCAATTGCTGGCCAAACTCGCTGCCGGTCGCCTGTCCGGCGACGCCCTGGCCCGTGAGCTGGGCCAGACCCGGGCGGCAATTTGGAAGCGCATTCAAGGGCTTAGGGCCGCCGGTGTGGACGTAGAGGGCCGCGCCGGCGAAGGCTATGGCCTGACCCGGGCGGTCGATCTGCTGGACCCGGACGCGATCCGCGCCGGCCTGCCGGCAGGGGTTCTGCCGCTGCTGCACGACCTGCAGGTGGCCTGGACGGTGGATTCGACCAACGCCGAATTGCTGCGTTGCAGCGCGCCCCAGCGCGGGGTCAGCGTCCTGCTGGCCGAACGCCAGACCGGTGGCCGCGGCCGTCGTGGCCGCACCTGGGCCTCGCCGCTGGCCGCGCATATCTACCTGTCGGTGCTGCGCCTGTACTCCGGTGGCCTCGGCCGCCTGGCCGGGCTGAGCCTGGTGGCCGGCATCGCCGTGGCCGAAGCGCTGCACGACCTGGGCTACACCCAGGCGCAGCTGAAGTGGCCCAACGACCTGATCGTCGATGGCAAGCGCAAGCTGGTTGGCCTGCTCGCTGAAGGTGGTGGCGAATACGCCGGCCCGGCGCGCGCGGTGATCGGCATCGGCATCAACACGCACATGCCGCCGTCGTTCGCCGAGCAGATCACCCAGCCGTGGGTGGACCTGGACACGCTGGCCGGCACGCCGGTGGACCGCAACGTGGTCGTTGCGGCCGTGCTGACGCGCCTGCTGCCGGCGCTGGAAGAATTCGATCGCGAAGGCCTCGCTCCGTTCCTGCCGCGCTACGCCGCCTTCGACATGCTGGCCGGCCGCGAAGTACGCGTGGAACTGGATGGGCAGTGGCAGCACGGTACCGCGCTAGGCCTGGCCGATGACGGCGCATTGCGCGTGCGCATCGATGGCCAGGAACGCCTGCTGCACGCCGGCGAAGTCAGCGTGAGGGCAGCATGAGCGATTGGTTGTTCGACCTGGGCAACTCGCGCTTCAAGTTCGCGCCGTTGCAGGGCGACCGCGCCGGTGACGTGCAGGCCTGGGCGCATGGCGCCGAAGGCATGGCCGGGCAACCGCCGCACAGCCTGCCCAGCGGCCGCACCGCGTTCGTGGCCAGCGTGGCCGCACCCTCGCTGACCAGCGCCATGCTGGACCAGCTGCAGCGCCGCTTCGAGCACGTGCATGTCGTGCGCACCAGCGCCGAATGCGCGGGCGTGCGCATTGCCTATGCCAAGCCGGAAAAGTTCGGCGTTGACCGCTTCCTGGCCCTGCTGGCTGCGGCCAAGGCGCAGCGCCCGGTGCTGGTGGTCGGCGTGGGCACCGCACTGACCATTGACCTGCTCGACGCCGATGGCCAGCACCACGGGGGCCGCATTTCCGCATCGCCCACCACCATGCGCGAAGCACTGCACGCGCGTGCGGTGCAGCTGCCGGCGACCGGCGGCGACTACAGCGAATTCGCCAACGACACCGCCGACGCGCTGGCCTCTGGCTGCGACGGCGCGGCCGTGGCGCTGATCGAACGCAGTGCACAGCAGGCGCACACGCTGCTGGGCGTGGCACCGTCGCTGCTGGTGCATGGTGGCGGCGCACCGGCGCTGATGCCGCTGCTGCCCGGCGCCGACTACCACCCCTCGCTGGTGCTGGATGGCCTCGCCCGCTGGGCGGTGCACCAGCCCGCAGGCTAGTATCCGCGCATGCTGACCCGTGCCCTGATCGTCGTACTGGCCATCCTCAATCTTGGCGTCGCCTGCTGGTGGCTGCTGCGCGATGCACCGCAACTGCCCGCGCCGCCGCCGCAACCGGCCGGCGTGGCCGAGCTGCGCTGGGTGCCCAGTGGTGTGGATGCCAATGCCGCAGCCGAAGCGACGGCCGCTGCCCCGACCGCGCCGCTGGTGGAACGCGAACCGGCCGCGAAGACGGCTGTGGCTGCGACGCCCGCGCCGGTGCCGGCCGTGCCGGCCAAGCCGGACATTCCCAAGCCGCAGACGGCTGACGCTGCGGCGGTTGCTGCCGCTGCCAAGCCGGTAGCGCCGCCTGCACCCGTACCGGCACCGGAAAAACCCGTAACCCCGCCCGCAGCCGCCGAGCCGCCGCGCTGCGTCGCACTGGGCCCGTTCGCCGACCGCGCCGCCGCGAGCAGCGCGCAGGGCAAGGCTGGCACGCAGCTCAGCCAGGTGCGCCTGCGCGAACAGCCCGCTGCCAGCGGCAGTGCCCGTTACCGGGTGATGCTGCCGGCCGCCGCCAACCGCGACGAAGCGCAGGCCACCGTGAAGCGCATCGTCGCCGCCGGCCTGAGCGACTACTACATCATCAGCCAGGGCGAGGAGGCCAACGCCGTGGCGCTGGGCCAGTACCGCAACCGCGAAGGCGCAGAGCGGCGCATGGCGGCGGTGCAGGCCGCCGGCTTCCAGCCGCGCCTGGTCGCCAGCGGCGACGCCGGCCAATGGTGGCTGGAAGGGCAGCTGGCGGCGGGCACGCAGCCGGCCCAGGCCCAGCAGCGCAGCGGGGCGGCACAGAGCCGGTCGCTGGAATGCACGCGGTTGCGCTAGAATCCCCGGACCGCGGCGCTGCCGCCGGTGCACCACCCATGCCGCTTTAGCTCAGTTGGTAGAGCAACTGTCTTGTAAACAGTAGGTCATCCGTTCGATTCGGATAAGCGGCACCATCTTCGATCCCTTGGCATCCGCACATGTCCACTGGGAACAATCAACCCGCTGCAATGGCGGGTTTTTTTGTGCGTTGCCGTTCTGGAAAGAATGTGGGTCTGCAGGCGTGTTCAACGCGACCTCGTAAGACTCCTTCTGAGTTGGCTGCAACGCTGGAGCATACGTTCGCCAGATTGCTCATTCATTTGAATGCGGCCATCGGCGAGAAGGGGATAGGTCTCGAGACGGACACGATAGGCTGCTTGCGAAGACAGCTGCACTGCAGCTTCGTCCGTACCGATGGCGGCTCCAGGCAGCGAATCCTCTCGAACAACGCCATTTACCTGAAGCTGTGCGCAGAGTCCGGCGTAGTAGGCGATGCGTTCATCAAGCGCCTGAGGGTGCCTTGTAGCATGACCTAGCGCATGGAATGTCTCGTGTGCGACCAGATCGACAAGGTTTGCAACTGTCCGTCCGCGGTCGTCATGTATCGAAGCCGCAAGTGCCAATGTCTTCCCACCCGAGAACGATCCCAAAGCACGCGACTGTATCGTCGCGGCGGTATCCGTTGGCGCGAGAAGAATCCGGTATCTGTTAGCCTTTGCTTCTATCCATGATTCGGAGAACTTCGCTGCTGCATCAATGCGCATGCAGGTATCGGCAACGTCAACCGGTGATCCTGCAGCCGTCAAGAGCAGGATTTCGTGCTGGGTGTTGGTGCAGTGAAACGATTCCAGAGCGGGCAGGTCCTTGCGCCCTGGAACAATGGAGAGAGACCGGAAGTAGCGGAATGGCCCGAGAGGCGTGGACACCAGCTCGGTATAGCCATCCGGAGGGATGCCTTGTGGCAATCCAATCGTTGTGGCGCAGCCTGCCAGGATGTAGGCGGCGAATGCGGCGAGTACGACTCCTTTCATCGCTTCTCCCAAAGGTGCGGGTGCTCAAGGTGCACCCGCATCTCCTGTTGTTTACTACATCTCCATGCACAAGTGCGGCGACGGGTGGTTGACGCAATCCCGTCCTTCGAACTCCAAGTAGTAGCTCGCCTTGGTAATGCCTTCCTGTTTGGCTTGCCCAGCGATAACCTGCGGACCATTTCCGTATGCCGAATGGAAGGGGAGTAGGTCGTAGCTCAAGGCATCGCCATTACCCACATTTGCGTATACCCAGGCATTCACCGCGTTAGGGTCCGCAACTCGGATCACAGTGCCTGTCCTGATCCATGAAAACGTCTGGGACGCGCTGATTACGCCGGTAGCGACGTTCTTTACCCGGAGTACCGCATTGCCCGTGGCAGGATACGGTATGGTTGATCCGGATGTATCCAGCTCAAACGTCGCGGCATCTGGGAGTGCGCTGAGCGAAGACAGCAGGGAGTTGTAAATGCCCTTCTTCCCACCGCCGTCCCCTTCCCAGATAACTTCCATGCCCGCCTTGCACTCTCCGCCACCCGCTTGTTTTCCGCTGCACTCGCCATAAGCCCGAACACTCTTCAGATTGCAACCTGTGAAAAGGAGTGCGCTTCCCAATGCGATAGTGGAGGCGGCCAATATGCTCTTGGAATTCATTCTCATGCTAGATCTCTCCTTGGTCTAGAAGGATGCGTGGTGCACCGTGGTTTCGAAGCCACGCGGAGCAGTTGACATGAGATCGACAGGGGTAGATGTGACTTCGGTCTTGGTATTGAGTATCCCTCGGCGTCGTCGAGTATCACCCTCGGTAATGAGTCGCGCGTGTGCGAGTGCAAGGAAACACTCCACAACGAAGTAGAATTCAGGCATTTGTGCAGATCTTCTCGCCAACTACCTCGTACCCACCTGCAACGCCACATACTCCGCCAGCCCCCGGCAGGCCAGCATCAGCCCTTCGCGCGTGCCGTCGCCGATGTCGTCCTTCTCTTCCCCGTCCACGCGCACGCGCTCGGTGGCGTGGTACAGCTCCAACAGCGACACCAAACCCACCGCGGCGCGGTCCCTGCGTGCGGCTGCCACGGCATGGCCGGGTGTGCTGGCCGGCCCTTGCCACGGCTGTCCGTCGGCGGCATCACCGGCGCGGATGCGCTGCAGGCAGCCGGTAAGATTGATCGGCGCGGGTGCCTCGTTCGCAGCGGCAAAAGCGGCTTCCAACGGCTGCGCCAGTTCGGGCGGCAGGCGCAGGGCGGCCTCGCCCAGGGTGGCGGTCAGGTACGGGTGGTGGGTTCTGGACATGCGGGCATCCTCGTCAGGAACAGAGGTGCCGCCACGGTAGGGTGGCGGGCGATGCGTGGCTTCCAAGACCGGGTCAACGAATCGGCGGGCACGAGGCCCCCACGCACCGCCCGCCGTCGATCGGCGAACGGATTGCCAGCCGGCGCCGCCCCTGAAAAGACGACGCCGACTGGCAAGCGTATACATCGTTGACAACACGGGCTTGGAAGTCCCGGCCACCTTTGCAGGTGGCGATTCATCATGCGCACGCGAAATCACTGCCTGCCAGTCGTTTGTTTCGATGGCATCGAGTGATCTGAAAGGAAAAATGAATTATTGCGTTTGGCCTGTTTCGAGCAGTGCAATGCCAGAAGCGACATATTGCGCAGTGCCGTCGCCATCGATGAATCCGTCCACACCTTCGCTGCCGCGCGGCCCATGATGGCCCGCGAAGTAAAGCTGGCTTAACTGTCCTGGCGGCGTTGCCAGAACACCCTACCAGATGTGAATCCCAACGCGTTCCGTCCGGATCTTGAGCGTCCTCATGGACAGCCAGCAAGGCCCTGCCGCACGCAACAACGTTCACATGCGGCGCCTGACACCGGTTTGCCGAGATTCCGCGGCAGCGTGTCTGATGCGGGGCAGGGCAGCGAGCAGTTACTGCTGGTTTACCGGGTCATTGCCCTTCTTGTAGGTGTACCCCGTGACATCCCAGCCACCGCCATGGCCCGATGAGGGTTCCACCCAGGTGAATTCCCATGTCTGCAGGGAGCCGTCGGGAAGCAGGTTTTCCACCCGGCAGATCTCACCGGGAATGCCCTGCTCCGGCAGCTTTCCGGGAATCGATCCGTCCGAGCGTGCGGACGCGCGCCCTACCGAGAACGCCCGCCGTTCCACCTGCACGTTGCCATAGCCCTGCGGGGCGAACGTTGGCTTTACACGCTGCGCCACCCAGTCGAGCACCTGGCGTGCGCCTTGCGTGTGCATTGCAAGCGCATCGGAGGTCACCGTATGCGTGATGCGCTGGGAAGACGCACGGGCATCTGGCGCAACCAGTCCGCCCAGGGCAATCGCCAATACCGCACATCCAGTGAGTGCATGTTTCATGCGCGTCGTTCTCCTTTGTTGGGGAATTGAAGAGGCACCGTTGGGGTGCCGGCGCAGCGTGGAGACAATGGCCGCCGTGGATAAGAGGCGATACCGACCTGGCTGTGAGGTCGGTCAAGAAAGGTCGGTTTCCTTACGGACCAGCGCTGGGATGTCTGACCAGGAACGCCAGCGTGGCCCCGGTGTTCTGGATCACCGCCTGCTGCACCGCCGCGAGTGGTGTCACACAGCTCTGGCTAGACTGTGCTTCTTTTTCCCCACCGCAGGAGGCACCCATGGCCCATCCCATTTCCGTATCCCTGATTGGCGTTCCCACTGATGTGGGTGCGGGCCATCGCGGTGCACGGCTGGGGCCGGAAGCACTGCGCGTGGCGGGCCTGCCGGAGGCGCTGGAGGCGCGCGGCGTGGACGTGCGCGACCTGGGCAACCTGGATGGCCCGCGCAACCCGTGGACCGCGCCGGTGGAAGGCTACCGCCATCTGGATGAAGTGGTGGCGTGGAACCACGCACTGATGGAAGCCAGCTACGCCGAACTGCAGGCCGGCCGAATGCCGATCATGCTCGGCGGCGACCACTGCCTGGGCATCGGTTCGATCACCGCTGTCGCGCGCTGGTGCCGCGAGCAGGGCAAGACCCTGCGCGTGCTGTGGCTGGATGCGCATTCGGACTTCAACACCAGCGATGTGACCCCGTCGGGCAACATCCACGGCATGCCGGTGGCGTGCCTGTGTGGCCTCGGCCCGGACGCGCTGACCCGCCTGGGCGGCACGTCGCCGGCGATCACCCCGGCGCAGATGCACCAGATCGGCATCCGCTCGGTGGACCCGGAAGAGAAGCGCCTGATCAAGACCCACAAGGTCGATGTGTACGACATGCGCTACATCGACGAGAACGGCATGAAGCGCGCGGTTGAAGCGGCGCTGGCCGGCATCGACGAGAACACCCACCTGCATGTCAGCTTCGATGTGGACTTCCTCGACCCGAGCATCGCGCCGGGCGTGGGCACCACCGTGCCGGGCGGGGTGAACTACCGCGAGGCGCAGCTGGTGATGGAGATGATTGCCGACACCGGGCGCATGGGTTCGCTGGATATCGTCGAGCTCAACCCCTTGCTGGACAAGCAGAATGCCACCGCCGAACTGGCCGTGGACCTGGTGGAAAGCCTGTTTGGCAAGTCCACGCTGATGCGCGACTGAGCGCCCCTGCTGAACGGAATCTCGAACCGTTCACACCCGCTCCACGCCCCTGCCGCCAGATTGCACTTCACGCGGCGGCAGTGGGCATTGGTGCCCTCCCGCCGAGCGAAAGAATCCCATCCGCGAATGAAGCGGTATAGCGGCGAACCCAAGGAGAAGCCCATGAAGCGCGTAGTTGCCCTGATGCTGTTGTCGATGTTCTCGGTGGCCCTGCTGGCCGGTTGCAACACCATTGCCGGCGCCGGCAAGGACGTGCAGAAGGCGGGCGAAAAGGTTGAAGACACCGCCAAGGGCCGTTGAGCCCCGCACGCAACTGAAAGAGAAAAGGCCGGGGACATCCCCGGCCTTTTTTTGTGCGTGCGTTTCGCTGCGTCTGTCGAAGCGGAGTGAACCATTCAAGCACGTGAGCATGTATTTCATTGCCGGTTGACCGGCACTCAACAGCCGCTGCGCGAAGCTGGAGCCACGGTAAGAACGCCGTTGCAACCAAGGACTCCCAGCAATGAACAAAGACATCATTTCCGGCAAGTGGTCGCAGCTGAAGGGCAAGGCCCAGGCCAAGTGGGGCGATCTGACCAACGACGACTTCGATGTGGCCGAAGGCAATGCCGAATACCTGGCCGGCCGCCTGCAGGAACGTTATGGCTGGGCCAAGGACCGCGCGGAGAAGGAAGTACGTGAGTTCCAGGACGCGGTGAGCAAGGACTACCCGGACTACAAGTAAGCGCTTCGGTTTCCCCCACAGCACGACGCCCGCACCGAGAGGTTGCGGGCGTTGTGTTGTCTGGGCGGGGTGATCAGCGCGCCGGCGGGTCCGGCACGTAGCGGTTCGGGAAGGCCTGCGGCTCGCGCGGCAGGCGCGAGGGCGAATCCACCAGGATGCCGCGCGCACGCAGGTTGCGGGCGCTGTCGTAACGCAGCTGCAGGACCTGTGCGGGGCTGCGGCTGGCGCGTTCAAAGTCGGTGTCGCGCACCGAGGACTGCTCGCGTGCGCCATGGCCGGTACCCAGCGCCGGCGCCTGCGACTTGCTGGCGTAGCCCTCGATGCGGCTGGCGCTGGCATCGGCCGCCGCTTCCGCCGCCGGTGCCGGGGCCGGCAGCGGCGGGCCACGGCGCAGGATCGGCTCGGGCCGCCAGCGGCGCGCTTCCTCGAACACGGCCACGCCCACCACACCGATGTTGTCCGGGCGGCCGGTGCGGCTGGCATAGCTGCCGCTGGGGCTGCTGAACACGAACTGCGCTACTTCGTCCTGGCTCTTGCGCCAGCCGGTGATGTCGGCGCGCTGGCCGGGATTGAGCACATAGCCGGTCTGCGAGGGATCGGCATCTTCGCCGGAGATGGCGTTGACGCCGTCCACCGACAGCACCACCAGCACCCGGCGCGGGCTGTCGTTGTACAGGCGCACGGCATAGCGGTGGCCGCGCTCGCCGGCCACCCAGCGCTGGCCTTCGGCCGGGTAGCTGCGCAGTTCGGTACCGCGGTCGCGGTCGACCAGGGCCATGCGCACGGGGCCGCCCTCGTACACCGGCGGCGGCATCGGAGCCGGGCGGAAGCCGGCCAGGGGCAGGATCAGCAGCAGGGGCAGCAGGCGTTTCATCGGGCGTCTCCAGCGGGGTTGCGTGAATGAACGCGCCGCAGGCCCTGACGGGGTTGGTGGCGTGCAAGGTAAACTGGCCCCGTTCATCGAAGGTTACCCCACGCAGTCATGACGACCCGAGTCCTTACCGGCATCACCCCCTCCGGCACGCCCCACCTGGGCAACTACGTTGGCGCCATCCGTCCGGCCATCGCGGCCAGCCGCGCGCCGGGGATCGAGAGCTTCTTCTTCCTGGCCGACCTGCACAGCCTGATCAAGTCGCAGGACCCGCAGCGCACCCAGCGCGCGACCCTGGAGATCGCGGCCAGCTGGCTGGCCTGCGGCCTGGACCCGGAACACGTGTGGTTCTACCGCCAGAGCGACATCCGCGAGACCACCGAGCTGATGTGGTTCCTGACCGCCATCGCCAGCAAGGGCATCCTCAACCGCGCGCATGCCTACAAGGCGGCGGTGGACAAGAACCGCGAGGAAGGCGTGGACGAGGATGCAGGCGTCAGCGCCGGCCTGTTCATGTACCCGGTGCTGATGGCCGCCGACATCCTGATCTTCAAGGCCAACCAGGTACCGGTCGGCCGTGACCAGATCCAGCACATCGAGATGGCGCGCGATTTCGCCCAGCGCTTCAACCACGTGTACGGCAAGGAGTACTTCCCCCTGCCGGACGTGGTGATCGACGAGCAGGTGGCGACGCTGGCGGGCCTGGATGGCCGCAAGATGAGCAAGAGCTACCACAACACCATTCCGCTGTTCGTGCCGCGCGAGGAGCTGAAGAAGCTGGTGTTCTCGATCCTGACCGACTCGCGCGCACCGGGCGAGCCGAAGGACACCGAAGGCTCGGCACTGTTCCAGATGTACCAGGCGTTCGCCACGCCGGAACAGACGGCGGAGTTCGCCAAGGCGTTCGCCGCTGGCATCAGCTGGGGCGATGCCAAGCAGCAGCTGTTCGAGCGCATCGACAGCGAGCTGTCGCCGCTGCGCGAGCGCTACAACGCGCTGATGGCCGAGCCGGAAAAGATTGAAGCGCTGCTCAAGCGCCGTGGCCAGCAGCTGCGCGAGCAGCTGGCGGCCCCGCTGCTGGACGAGCTGCGCCATGCGGTGGGCCTGCGTGACCTGTCCACTGCGGGCGACATCGCCAGCGAGGACGCCGGTGTGGCCCGCGTGGCACCGCCGCTGTTCAAGCAGTATCGCGAGAAGGACGGCCGTTTCTACTTCAAGCTGACCGCCGGTGACGGCACGCTGCTGATCCAGAGCGAAGGCTTCGATTCGCCGCGTGACGCCGGCCAGTTGATCGCGGTGATCAAGCAGGCCGAGCAGGGCGACCAGCTGCAGAGCGAGCTGTTCAAGCTGGAGGCCGAGGCGGACGTGGTGCTGGCCGCCCTGGCCGTGCTGCGCGCCGAGTAAAGGTAGTGCCGGCCGCTGGCCGGCATTTGCATAGGAAACGCCGGCCAGCGGCCGACACGACCGCGGCACAGCGCCCATGGCATGATGTCCGCGCGCCTCCGGCGCGATGACATGGAGTCTGCGATGGCCTGGTTGTCGCTGCTGCTGTTCCTGCCCTGGTTCCTGCTGCTGGGCAGCCTGTACTGGCTGTTCCCGCGCCAGCCGCGCACCGCGCGGCGGCGCCTGTTCGATGGCACCACCCTGCTACTGGCGTTTGCGCTGAGCATCGTGTCGATGCTGTGGGGCTACCGCATCGGCGTGGTGCAGCCCGGCGCCGGCCCGATCTGGCCGCAGGTGCTGGCGGTGCTGTATGCCTATGGCGCGTTCCTGGCGGTGCTGGTCCTGGCGTTGCTGCTGCGGCCGCGGTTCGCATTGCGCTCCGGCTGATCGGTAGTGCCGGCCGCTGGCCGGCACATGCTTTCTCCCGGCTATCCCGAGGTTGCCGGCCAGCGGCCGGCACTACCCGACCAAAGCCGCATCGAATCCGGGCCGCCTGCGCGCCTACCATGGGGGTCTGTTCCCGATCCTGCCAGGTGCGTGCCGATGACCGCCGACCCCAGCATCCACACCATCGATACCGGCTTCCAGCGTCCCGATTTCGACGCGGCCTATCTGATCGTTGAGAACGGCCGCGCGGCCTTCGTCGACTGCGGCACCGGGCTGTCGGTGCCGGCGATGCTGCAGGCGCTGGCAGACGCCGGCCTGGGCGTGGAAGCGGTGGACTGGCTGCTGCTCACCCACGTGCACCTGGACCACGCCGGCGGCGCAGGCCTGCTGATGCAGCAGCTGCCGAATGCGAAGGCGGTGCTGCACCCGCGCGGTGCGCCGCACATGATCGACCCGACCCGGCTGATCGCCGGTGCGACGGCGGTGTATGGCGCCGAAGAGATCACGCGTAGCTATGGCCGCATCGAACCGATTCCCGAACAGCGCGTAGTGGTGGCCGAAGACGGCCACCGCATCGATCTGGCCGGCCGCGAGCTGGTGCTGCTGCACACGCCGGGTCATGCGCTGCACCACTATTGCGTGTGGGATGCGCGCAGCGGCGCCTGGTTCACCGGCGATACGTTCGGCATCTCCTACCGCGAGCTGGACAGCGCGCAGGGCGCTTTCATCTTCCCGACCTCCTCGCCGGTGCAGTTCGACCCGGAGGCGATGAAGGCCTCGATCCGGCGGATGCTGGGCTACGCGCCGCAGGCGATGTACCTGACCCACTATGGGCGCGTGGAGCAGGTGGAAAAACTGGCAGGGGACCTGTTCGAGCAGATCGATGCGATGGCCGCCATCGGCCGCCAGTGCGATGGCCGTCCGGACCGCCACCGTTGTCTGTTGGCCGCACTGCAGGCGCTGTACCTGGAACGTGCACAGCTGCATGGTTGTGCGCTGGACGAGGCGGCAGTGACCGCCGTGCTGGCGATGGACATCGAGCTCAACGCACAGGGCCTGGCCTGCTGGCTGGACCGCATCAGCAGGTAGATCCACGCCATGCGCGGATGACGCAGGCCCAGGCCGCGCCGTGATGTCACGACCACGTTACACTCTGGTGACTTCCAAGCTAGCCGTGGTACTGCCGTGAATCCGATGCGCGTGTTGCTGCTGTCGTCCTGCCTGTTCGTCGGTGGCCTGGCCCATGCGGCCAACGACCTGCCGGGCGGCGGCATCGATCCGCAGGCACTGTCGCGCCATGTGCGCGTGCTGGCGTCGGATGAATTCGAGGGCCGCGCGCCGGCCACCGAGGGCGAAGAGCGCACGGTGCAGTACCTGATTGAGCAGTTCCGCAGCTATGGCCTGCAGCCGGGCGGCGTGGACGGCAGCTGGGTGCAGCCGGTGCCGCTGGTGCGCGCGCAGCTGGACGGCGCGGCCAAGGCCAGCCTGTCGCTGAAGCAGGGCAAGCGTGCGCTGGCCAATGGCGTGGACGTGACCCTGCAGAGCCTGCAGCCGCGCAAGCGCGTGCAGATCAAGGACGCGCCGCTGGTGTTCGTCGGCTACGGCATCGACGCGCCGGAACGCCACTGGAACGACTACAAGGACGTGGATCTGCACGGCAAGATCGCCGTGGTACTGATCAACGATGCCGATTTCGAAGCCGATGCACCGGGCGCGTTCGACGGCAAGGCGGTGACCTACTACGGCCGCTGGACCTACAAGTTCGAGGAAGCCGCACGCCGTGGCGCCGAAGGCGTGCTGATCGTGCACGAGACCGCGCCGGCCGCCTATGGCTGGGCCACGGTGAAGAGCTCGGGTACTTCGCCGCTGTTCGACATCGAGCGCGGCCAGGCCGAGGCGATGGCGCAGCACACGCCGCTGCGTGGCTGGATGCAGCGCGAGCTGGCCGAGGCGATCTTCGCCGACGCCGGCCTCGACTTCGATGCGGAAAAGCGCAAGGCGATGCGCGCCGACTTCCGCCCGGTGGCACTGGACAACGCGAAGCTGAGCGTGGACTTCGCACTGAAGCGCGAGCAGGTGGTGACCCGCAACGTGGTGGCCAAGCTGCCCGGTGGCGAGCATGGCGACGAGGCGGTGATCTTCTCCGCGCACTGGGATGCGTTCGGTATCGGCCAGCCCGACGCCAAGGGTGACCGCATCCGCCGCGGCGCGATCGACAACGCCACCGGCGTGGCCACGGTGCTGGAACTGGGCCGGGTGTTCGCCGCCGGTCCGCAGCCGCAGCGCACGCTGTACTTCGTGGCGCTGACCGCCGAAGAGAAGGGCCTGCTGGGTGCCAGCTACTACGCCGCGCACCCGCTGGCGCCGTTGGACAAGACCGCCGCGGTGCTGAACATCGAGATGTTCAGCCCGGATGGCCCGACCTGCGACATCGCGTCGTGGGGCAAGGGCCGGGTCTCGCTGGAAGGCGACCTGGAACGCGTGGCCAAGGCCCGTGGCCGCAGCTACAGCCCGGACCCGAACCTGGAAGCTGGCTTCTTCTACCGCGCCGACCATTTCGCCTTCGCCCGCCTGGGCGTGCCGGCGATCACCATCGGCCCGGGCCTGGACAAGCTGGACGGTGGGGTTGAAGCCGGCCGCGCGCTGCGCGAGAAGTACTTCGCTGACTGCTACCACCAGGCCTGCGATGCGTGGACGCCGAGCTGGGACCCGAGTGGCCACGCCGCCGACACCCTGCTGGTCTACGACCTGGGCGCCGAGCTGGCCAACAGCCGCCGTTGGCCGACGTGGGAAAAGGAATCGGAGTTCCGCGGCGCGCGTGACAAGAGCGAAGCGGCCCGTCGTTGAGGTCGTGCCGGCCGCTGGCCGGCAACGCCCAGCTCTTTCCGAAGGTTCATGAGGTTGCCGGCCAGCGGCCGGCACTACCGAAAGAAGGTGGAGTTGCCGGCCAGCGGCCGGCACTACCGTCGCTGGCGCAGCAGCTTCCAGGCGCCCCAGCCACTGGCGGCGAGCGCTGCCAGATAGCACGCCACCATCGTACGCAGTCCAACCGGCGGCCCCGCATTGATGCCGCGATGCAGGCGCAGATGCAGCGAGCTGTGGCCGCTGCCCAGGTCCACCGCCAGTTGCAGCACCAGCGCGGCGCAGAACACCAGCAGGGCAACCCCGAACCCGATGCGCGGCCACGCGGCCTGCGCGCTGGGGCGGCGCAGCAGCCAGGCCAGTGCCGTGGCTGCGGCCAGCGTCGCCGCGATCCACATCAATGGCGTGGCGGGGGACGCTGCGGCCACCGGCAGTGCACCGGTGGCCGCGATCATGGCAACGCGCTTACTTGCGGGTGCCGTCGAGCCAGTTCGGGCCCTTGTTGGTGAGGAAGAACACATAGACCACCAACGATACCGCGATCGTCGCGGTCACGTAGATGGCGAACCAGTCGACGTGGCCGGTCTTCAGCGCGCCCTGGTACAGCAGCGGGGCGGTGCCGCCGAACAGCGAGTTGGCCAGCGCATAGCCCAGGCCCACGCCCAGTGCACGCACGTGGGTGGGGAACAGCTCGGCCTTCACCACCGCGTTGATGGAGGTGTAACCGGTGAGGATGACGAACGCCATGGCCAGGGTCAGGAAGGCCAGGGTGGCGTCATGCTGGTGCGGCAGTTGGGTGATCAGGTACCAGCTGTACAGCACGCCGCCGACGCCGAAGAACACCAGCAGGGTCTTGCGGCCGATGATGTCCGACAGCCAGCCACCGACCGGCTGCAGCACCATCAGGAAGGCCAGCACGCCCAGGTTGATCAGGGTGCCGGTCATCGGGTCGTTGCCGGCGAAGGCGCTCTGGATCATCTTCGGGCCGTTCACCGAGTAGGTGTAGAAGGCCACGGTGCCGCCCGCGGTGATCAGGAAGCACAGCAGCAGCGGCCGCCACTGGTGCACGAACAGTTCGTACATCGAGCCGGACTTCTGTGCCTTGCCTTCGCGCGCGGCCTCGATCGACGACTCCGACAGCGATTCGTCCATGCCCCGGCGCAGCCAGAACACCACCACCGCGGCGATGCCGCCGATGCCGAAGGCGATGCGCCAGCCCCACTCGGAGATTTCCGGCTTGCCCCAGAAGGTCAGCATCAGCAGCAGGGTCAGCTGGGCCAGCACATGGCCGCCGACCAGGGTGACGTAGTGGAAGGACGACAGGAAGCCGCGGCGGCCGGGAATGGCGGCTTCGGACATGTAGGTCGCGCTGGCACCATATTCGCCACCGGTGGCGAAGCCCTGCAGCAGGCGTGCGAACAGCAGGATGACGGCGGCCCAGATGCCGATGCTGGCGGCGGTGGGGGTGATGGCGATCAGGAACGAACACAGCGCCATCAGCGTGACCGACACGGTCAGTGCCAGGCGGCGGCCATGGCGGTCGGCGAAGCGGCCGAAGAACCAGGCGCCGATCGGGCGCATCAGGAAGGTCGCCGCGAAGATCGCCCACACGTACATCGTGGAGTTCTTGTCGTCGGGCGAGAAGAACTGCGATTCGAAGTACACGGCGAACACCGAGTACACGTAGACGTCATACCACTCCACCAGGTTGCCGGCGGAGCCTTTGAGGGTGTTGGAGATCGACCGGCGCAGGGCGGCGCGGTCGTTCGCGGGTACGGCGGGTTGGGACGTGGTGCTCATCTGGGTGGGAATCCTCGATGCGGCGCGTCCGTGCGCAGGGAAAACGGCGCCCGGCCTTGGGGCGGCGCGGCCGGGCAGCCCTCTTGGTACTGCATCGACCGTCAACACGGGGTAGCAGACCAGAGCAGGGTGCATGGATGGATGACAGCGTGCCACCGTCTGGGGTCCCGGACCATACTCAAAACGTCCTAGAATCCGCCTTCCCCCGGCTCCCTGGTGTGTCATGTCGGCTCCCCCCTCTTCGTCTGCGGCTGCCCCCCGGGGTGGCCTTGTCGCGCTGGCACTGCTGCTGGTCTACGTGGTCTGGGGTTCGACCTACCTGGGCATCGCCAAGGCCCTGCACGGCGGCGCACTGCCGCTGACGATGGTCTCCGGCAGCCGCTTCATCATTGCCGGCGGCCTGATGTTCCTTGCGCTGCGCCTGTTCTGGAAGCTGCCGAACCCAACCCTGCGGCAATGGCGCAACCTGGTCATCATGGGCGTGACCATGCTGGTGCTGGGCAACGGCATGGTGGTGCTGGCCGAGCGCGAGGTGTCTTCGGGGCTGGCCGCTACGGCGGTGGCCTCGGTGCCGCTGTGGATGGCGCTGTTCTCGGCACTGCGCGGGCAGCATGCCAGCCGCGGTGAGTGGCTGGGCATCGCCATCGGCTTCCTGGGCGTGGTCTGGCTCAACGCCGGCAGCAGCCTGACCGCCTCGCCGACCGGGCTGGTGCTGCTGCTGATCGCGCCGATCGGCTGGGCGTTCGGTTCGGTGTGGGCACGCGGGCTGGACCTGCCGGGCCCGTTCATGACCGCGGCCGGGCAGATGATCTGCGGCGGCGTGCTGCTGGTGCTGATCGGCCTGGCGCTCGGCGAGCGCCCGACCACGCTGCCGGACACCGGCGGCCTGCTGGCGATGGCCTACCTGTGCGTGTTCGGCTCCATCGTCGCGTTCACCGCCTACGTGTGGCTGCTGCAGAACGTGCGCCCGGCGCTGGCCGGCAGCTATGCGTACGTCAATCCGGTGATCGCGGTGCTGCTGGGCGCACTGCTCAACGGTGAACGCTTCGGCTGGCGCGACCTGCTGGCGATGGCGGTGATTCTTCTGGGTGTGGTGGTGCTGACGATGGCAAGGACGAGAAAGAAATGAGCATGGACGAGAAAGAACAACGCCGGGGCCTGCTGGTCACCGCGTCCACCTTCGTGATCTGGGGCCTGGTGCCGGTGTACTGGCATCTGCTCAACGAGGTGCCTTCGTTCCAGATCATCGCCCACCGCATCATCTGGAGCACCGTGCTGGTGCTGGGCTGGCTGCTGATCAGCTCGCGCCTGGGCTGGTGGCAGAAGATCGCCGCGCAGCCGCGCGCGCTGCCGATCCTGCTGGTGTCGAGCCTGACCATCGCCTTCAACTGGGGCCTGTACATCTGGGCGGTCAACGCCGGCCATGTCATCGAGACCAGCCTGGGCTACTTCATCAACCCGCTGGTGAACGTGCTGCTGGGCGTGCTGGTGCTGAAGGAACGCCTGCGCCGGCTGCAATGGGTGGCGGTGGCGATGGCGGCGGTGGGCGTGGCCTGGCTGACCATCGACGCCGGCACACCGCCATGGATCGCGCTGGGCCTGGCCTGCTCGTTCGGCCTGTATGGCCTGCTGCGCAAGCTGGTTTCGGTCGACCCGGTGGCCGGCCTGGGCGTGGAAAGCATGTACCTGTTCCTGCCGGCGCTGGCCTTCGCGATCTGGGCCGAGAACGGCCATGGCGGTGCGTTCTTCCATGGCTGGGGCTGGCGCAATGACCTGCTGCTGATCTTCGGCGGCGCAGTGACCGCAGTGCCGCTGATCGGCTTCGCCTACGGCGTGAAGCGCATTCCGCTGTCGCTGGTCGGAATCCTGCAGTACATCGCGCCGAGCCTGCAGCTGCTGCTGGGCGTGTTCTTCTTCCACGAAGCGTTCGATACCGCCAAGGCGATCGGCTTTGCCGCGATCTGGGCCGGCCTGGTGCTGTTCGTCGGCGACAACATCCGCACGATGCGCGCCGCGAGGCGCTGACCGGGAGGGGGTCGCATGGAATGGGGTCAGGGCCCTTCGCGGGGCGAAGGGATCCGACCCCGCTTCCCGAAAAAAGAACGGCGCCCCGAGGGGCGCCGTTCTGCTTCCATCCACGGCCAGGAGAGAGGGATGGCCGTGGCGGGAACGCGGTTGCAGGCTTAGAAGCGCTGCTGGTACTTCATGTACATGAAGCGGCCGATGTCGAAGCCACCGTAGTAGGTGAAGCTGCTGTTCGGCTGGCTGTACATGATCGGACCCTGGTGGTTGAACACGTTGTTCACGCCCAGCGACACGGTGCCATCCCACGGCAGGCTGTAACGCACCTGCAGGTCGTGGAAGGTGTTGGAGCCCACCTTGTTGGTCGGCGATGCGCTGGTGTACGACGAGTTGAAGCCCGGCATGTTGCACTCGTCCATGTACGAGCACTTCTCCTTCATGCTGGAGTAGTAGCGCGCGGTCCAGCCGATGCCGAGGTCGCCGTACTGCCAATCCAGGTTGAAGGTGGAGCGCACGCGGAAGTCACCCGCCCAACCGGTACGCTGTTCCACCGGGGTGGTGGCGGCGCTGTCGTTGCGCTGCTCCAGGTAGTCGGTGTAGGTGGTGTTCCAGTTGACGGCGAACTTGCCGAACGCGGTGTCCGGCAGGCGGTAGCGCACGTTGATGTCATAGCCGGCGGTTTCGCGGTAGCCCGCATTGACCAGCGAGCGGTCCAGCGCGTTGACCTGGCCGTTGCTGCCACGGGTGAAGCGGCCGCAGGCGGCATCCGAACCCTGCACGTAGCACTGTTCCAGGATGTTGGTGGCCGACTCACCGACGATGGCGTTGTCGATGCGGATCTTCCACCAGTCCAGGCTGACGTCCAGGCCCTGCACGAAGTCCGGGCTGTAGACCAGGCCCACGGTCCAGGTCTTGGCGGTTTCCGGCTTCAGGTTCGGGTTGGAACCCGAGCTGAAATCGGTGGTGGCCTGCTGGCCGGGCTTGGTGGCCACGCTGCCATCGCTGTTGAGCTGGCGGAAGTTGGCCGGCACCTTCAGCGCCTGGCAACGGGCAGCAACGGTCGGGCTGGTGGCGGCGGTACCGAAGGAGGTATCGCACGGGTCGGTGAACGAGTCGCGGCTGCTGACGGTGCCGCCGTACAGGTCATCCACGGTCGGCGCACGGAAGCCGGTGCCGTAGGTGGCGCGCACCAGCAGGCTGTCGATCGGCTTCCACTTCAGGCCGAACTTGCTGTTGGTGGTCGAACCGAAGTTGTTGTAGTCCGAGTAGCGACCGGCCACGTCCAGCGACAGTTCGCGGGCGAACGGCAGGTCGGCCAGCAGCGGCACCTGCAGTTCCAGGTAGACCTCGTTGAGCGAGTAGTTGCCGCGGGTCGGCTGGCCGCCGGTGCCGGCGATCTCGCCCTTCTGCACCATCATGTCCGGCGTGTAGCTGGCTTCCTCGCTGCGGTGCTCGAAGCCCATCGCGGCCAGGATGTCGCCGGCCGGCAGGGTGAACAGCGAGCCGGAGATGTTGCCGCTGGCGACCTTGGTGGTGCTCTGCATCTTGTCGACGAAGCGGGTGAACAGGTAGTCCTGCACATCCTGGTTGCTCAGCGAGCCCGGGCCGGTGTAACCCATCGGGGCGGCCGGGTTCCACGGCACGCAGCCGGCGATCACCGCGCCCGGCGCACCGCAACGAGCCACGTTGCCGTCCATGAAGGACGGGCCGACGGCCAGATTGACGTGCGGCTGGTACATGCTGCCGGTACCGATGCGCTCGCCTTCGTTGCGGTTGTACATGTAGTTGACGTTCCAGTCCCAGTACCGCGAACCGGTTTCGAAGCTGCCTTCCAGGCCGATGCTGGCGCGCTTGGTTTCCAGGTTGTTCTCGGTGCCCCGCGGCAGTTCTTCGGTGCGGTGCGCGAACAGCGCATCCTGGCCCCACAGGTTGAACGCGCTGTCCTTGGACAGGGCGGCACGGCTGCCATTGCGGGCCTGTGCGGCGCTGACCGAGTACGGGTAGCCGGCCAGGTGCTTGGTCGACTCGCGCTTGCTGTACAGCGCGTCGGCGACGATGCGCAGGTTGTCGGTGATCGAGAAGCCACCGTTGGCGAACACCGAGGTGCGCTCCAGGCCGGTCAGCAGGCTCATGTTCGACTTGGTGTTGGCACCATCGGCCGGATCCGGCGCATGGAAGTTGCCGGCCTTGCTCGGGTCGCCGCCCGGGCCCACGGTCAGGTTCTTGCCACCGACGGTGACGTAGCCCCACGGGGTGTTGCCGTTGAGGCCATCGTTGGGGTGGCGCGGGCCATTGGTGTAACGGCTGAACTCGCGGTCCTTGCCCAGCACCTCGTCTTCCTTGGTGCGCTCGGCGCCCACGCTGAACCAGCCACGCTCGAAGGTCTTGCCGAAGGTCGCGCTGTAGGCGCGCTTCTGGCCGTCACCCTGGCCGTACTGGCCGACATAGACGCTGGCTTCGCCACCATCGAAATTCTTGCGGGTGATGATGTTGACCACACCGGCGATGGCATCGGAGCCGTACAGCGCGGAGGCGCCGTCGGTCAGCACTTCCACGCGCTCGACGATGGACGACGGGATCGAGGCCAGGTCGGAGTAACCGCCGGCGCTGACACCCATGCGACGGCCGTCGATCAGCACCAGGCTGCGTTCCGGACCCAGGTTGCGCAGGCTGACGTACATGCCGCCGAAATCGCGCGAAGAGGTCAGCGAAGACGCGCGGCTCATGCTCGGCGCACCGGCGGCAGGAATGTCCTGCAGGATGTCGGCGACGTTGACGTAGCCCTTCTTCTCGATCTCGGCGCGGTTGAGCGCGACCACCGGCTGTGCGGTTTCGACACTGGCCTGGCGGATGCGGGAGCCGGTGATTTCGATGCGGTCGAGGTTGGTCGGAGTATCGCCGGCGCTCTGTGCGAAGGCGGGGGTGGTGCAGCTGGCGGCCAGCGCGATGACGATCGCGTTGCGCAGCGGATTGGTTTTCAGGGACATCCGTGAAATCTCGTGTTTCAGTAAAAACAAGCGCCCGTTCTATGGGCGCGTGGGGTGCTGCAAACCAACGTGGGGGGCGCGATTCTAGAATGTTTCCATTCGTAACTGTTTGTCTCCGCGCTGTGCGATGTGCGCGAAAATGAATCGCAACCAACAATCCACAGATGCGCTGTGCGCAGCGTCACGTGCGCTGCGTTTGCGATGGGCAGAGGCATCGATAGCGGCGGAATTCCTGCAATCTGTAGCAGCGCATGTACGCATGCATCCATCCACGCATGGCGTGGATCTACTGCACCGGGATCTGACCCCGCCAACGAAAAAGGGACGGAGCTTTCGCTCCGTCCCCCTGCGTGATGCGCAGTCTGTCGCTGCGTGATGCTCAGGTTTCGCGCAGCGCTGTGGTGATCGGCAAACGTGCCGCGCGCAGCGCCGGGAACAGGCCGCCGACCAGGCCGATGCCCAATGCCCATTTCAAGCCGGTCCACAGCAGTTCCGGCGATACGTGGAACTTGAACACCACCGCGCTGAAATTGCTGCCGATGGTGGACACGCTGTAGCCATTGAACAGCAGCCACGCCACTGCGCAACCGAGCAGGCCGCCGAGCAGGGCCAGCAGCATCGTCTCCAGCATCACCGCCGTCACCACCGGCAGGCCGCGGAAGCCGATCGCACGCATGGTGGCGATCTCACGCGCACGCGTGGCCACCGCTGCATACATGGTGTTGAGGGCGCCGAACACCGCACCCACCGCCATGATCGTGCCGATCACCTTGCCGAGGATGTCGATCAGCTTGGTGAGGCCGCCGCCCTGCTTGCTGTAGTACACGCGGGTGGTTTCCACGTCCAGTTTCAGGCGCGGGTCGGCAGCGACGGCCGTCTTGAACTGCTCGAAGCCGGCCTTGCCATCGGTGCGCACGCTGATCGACTGCCAGGCACTGCGCTGGTAGGTGGTGGCCAGCGTATCGGCGTCGGTCCACAGTTCCGAATCATGCGCGTCGCCGGTGGCGAACACTCCCACCACGGTCCAGGTCTGGTTGCCCAGGGTCAGCGTCTTGCCGACCTCCATATCGCGGAACTGGCCCTTGGCGCCCTGGCCGACCACGATCTCGCGCAGGCCGGTGGCGAACTTGCGGCCCTCGACGATCTTGACCTTGTCATGCACCGCCCACGCCTGCGGGCCCACGCCGCGGAACTGCGCATTGACGTCGGTGCCATCGGACTTCGACACCAGGTTGACCACCTGCGACAGCTCCGGCGAGAGCAGCGGCCGGCCTTGCGCATCGCGGCTGATGCCGGGCAGGGTGGACAGCATCGGTACCTGCTCGCGGGTGATCACCGAGTTGGTCTCGGCCTGCGAGCCACCGCGCAGCACGATGGCAGTGGTGTCATCGCCGGTGTTGTTGAGCGTGGCCTGGAAGCCTTCGCCCATCGCCAGCATCGCCACCAGCACGCCGACCACGCCGGCGATGCCGACCACGATCACCGAGGAGGCGCCCCAGCGCTGCGGGAGGCTGGCCACGCCGATGCGGGTGGCGGCCAGCGCCAGTCGCCCACCGCGGGTCAGCAGCAGCCACAGTGCCACCAGCACGGCCACGGCCAGCACGCCGATCCACGGCAGGCTGATCCACAGCACCAGGCCGATCACCAGCAGCAGCACCGTCACGCCGTTGCCCAGCCACTTCTTGAGTTTGCTCTTGAACATGTCTGTGTTCTCCTCAGCGGCCGGCCAGTGCGTCGACGATCTTCAGGCGCTTGGCACGCAGCGCCGGCAACAGGCCGACGATGATGCCGATCACCACGATCAGGCCCAGCCCCATCAGCCAGGTCGGCGTCGGCACGTGCGGCGGCAGCATGCCCATGCTCTTCGGGCCGATGGCCGGCAGGATCAGGGCGGCCAGGCCCATGCCGATCAGGCCACCCAGGCCGATCAGCAGCACCGACTCCACCATCACCAGGGTCAGCACGGTGCTGTCCTTGAAGCCCAGCGTCTTCAACGTGGCCAGCTCCGGCACGCGCTCGCGCACGGCCTGCGCCATGGTGTTGCCGGTCAACAGCAGCAGGGTGAAGAACACCGCGCCCATGATCGAGGTGACGATCATGCCGATATCCGCGAACTGCTTGACGAAGGCCTGCTGGAACGCCGACTCGGTCTGGGTCTTGGTTTCGTGGTCCGAGTTGGCCGAAATCGCGTCGATCGCCTGCGCCACCCGCGAGGAGTGGTCCGGGTTGTCCAGCGTCACCGTGTACCAGCTCACCTGGTTCTTGATGTAGTCGTTGGATTCATCGAAGTACTTCCAGTTCATCATCAATTGGCGTTCTTCGTTGGCGGCCAATGCACGGTCCTTGGAGCGGTAGATGCCCTTGAGCACCAGCGGCCAGTCGTTGCTGCCGCCACGCGGGAAGATCGTTGCCTGCAGCGGGATGGTGTCGCCGATCTTCCAGCCGAACTGCTTGGCCAGGGTTTCGCCGACGATGGCGCCGGTGCGGGTCTGCTTCCAGTCTTCCAGCTGTGCCGGGTCGATCTGCAGCTCGCGGTAGACATCGAAGTAGTTGGGTGACACCGAGAAGTTCGGGAAGAAGTTCTTCGGGTCCTGGTAGATGCCGCCGAACCACATGCCATAGGCCACGTCGCGCACGCCGGCCACCTGCCGCACCTGGGCTTCCAGGCGGATCGGCAGCGACTGGGTGATCGACAGCCGCGAAGCCACGACCAGCCGGTTGGCACCTTCCACGCTGCCGCCGGAGGTGAATGCCACGCGCACCGAATCGAGCATGCCGAACAGCAGGAACGCCGCGACCACGGAGAGCAGGGTCAACAACGTGCGGGTTCGGCTGCGGAATAGCTGCGCCCACACCAACGAGAAGTATTTCATCGCCGTGGCCTCCGTCAGTGGGCCAGCGGCGCGTCGGCCAGCTCGCCCTTGTCCAGGTGCACCGTGTGCGTGGCGTACTCGGCGGCCTTCGGGTCATGGGTGACCATGATGATGGTCTTGCCGTGCTCGCGGTTGAGCTGCTGCAGCAGGCCGAGGATCTCTTCGGCGGACTGGCGGTCGAGGTCGCCGGTGGGTTCGTCGCAGATCAGGAAGGTCGGGTCGGAGACGATCGCCCGCGCGATCGCCACGCGCTGCTGCTGGCCGCCGGACAGTTCATTCGGGCGGTGGCTGCGGCGGTCGGCCAGGCCGACCAGGGTCAGCGCGATCTCCGCGTTGCGGCGGCGCTGCGCGGCATTGAGGTGGGTCAGCAGCAGCGGCAGCTCCACGTTCTTCTGTGCGGTCAGCATCGGCATCAGGTTGTAGAACTGGAACACGAAGCCGACGTGGTGGCTGCGCCAGGTCGACAGCTGGCCGCCGCTCATCTGGTCGATGCGCTCGCCTTCGATGCTAATCTCGCCGCCGCTGGGGTTGTCCAGGCCACCGATCAGGTTGAGCAGGGTGGTCTTGCCCGAGCCGGACGGGCCCATCAGCGCGACGAAGTCGCCGCTGGCGATGTCCAGGTCGATGCCGTGCAGCACCTGCACTTTCTCGGGGCCACGCTGGTAGGTCTTGGTGATGTTGCGCAGTGAAACCAGGGTCGACATGGGTGGTTCTCCACGGAAGGCGGGAAACGGGGAAGCGCCACGGCGGGGGCCGCAGGCGTGCGTCGAGCGGTGCTGCCGGCGGCGCCCGTGGGCGCCAGGCCGTTACTGCGCTTGTTTCTGTTGCACCTTGGCGCCATCGCGCAGCGTATCCGGCGGGTTCACCACCACCGATTCACCTGCGCTCACGCCCTTGAGGATCTGGCGGTCCTTGCCCATCGCCTGGCCGGCCTCGACCGAGCGCTGCTGCACGCGGCTCTCGTCACCCAGCACGAAGGCCACCGAGGCGCCCTCGCGCTGCACCACGGCGCCCGCCGGCACGCGCACGCCCTGCGGCTTGGCGGCCGCCTGCGGCTGCGCCTGCTCCAGGAAGCTGACGCGCACGCCCATCTCCGGCACGATGCGCGGGTCTTTCACCTTCAGCGCCACGCGCACCTTCACCGTGGCCTTGCCGCGGTCGGCGGTGGGGATGATGGCGATCACCTCGCCGGGAATCTTCCATTCCGGGTAGGCGTTGAGCGTGGCTTCCACCGGCATCTTCGGCTGCACGCGGCCGATGAAAGCCTCGCCGACCTCGACTTCGATCTCCAGCGAGTCCATGTCGACGATGGTGCCGATGCCGGTACGGGTGAAGCCGCCACCGGCCGACAGCGGCGAAACGATTTCGCCCGGTTGCGCCGCCTTGGCGGTGACCACGCCGGAGAACGGTGCGCGCACGATGTTGTTGTCCACGCCGAGGTCGGCGATGGACAGCTGGTCGTGTGCCACCTTGACGTTGCGCTGCGCGGTATCCAGCTGCGCGCGCAGGCTGTCACGCTGGGCCACGGCTTGGTCGTACTGCGAGCGCGACACCAGCTGCTGGCCGACCAGCGCCTGCAGGCGGCTGGCTTCGGCGGCGGCCTGCTTCTGCTGGGCCTCCAGCCCGGCGACCTGGCTGCGTGCAGCCTGCAGCTGCGAGGCGTACAGGCTGCGCTGCGCGTCCGCATCGATCGGGTCCAGCGTGGCCATCACCTGGCCGGCCTCGACCCGCATGCCTTCCTCGATCATCACTTCACGCACCTTGCCGGTGATCTTGGCCGACACCGTGGCCATGCGACGGGCCACCACATAGCCGCTGGCGTCGAGCACCGAGCTGCTGGCGCTGCCCTGCTGGATGGCCACGGCGGGGGCGGTTTCCACCTCCACGGCCGGTGCGCGACCGAACAGGAAGGCCACGGCCGCGGCGATCAGCAGCACGACCACGATGATCGCGATCCACAACCAGCGGCGGCCACCACCATTGCCTCCGGAGGCCGGCGGGGGCGACTTGCGGTCGATACGGAGTTCCTTCAACAGCTCGGCAGAAGCGTTCATTCGTTCCATCACAGGCGTTCGGGCGGGTGTGGCCGGAAGAGCGGACGGCGGCGGTTCCGGCGGTGGAGCGTGCGGCACAGCATGAAGGCAGGCACAGCGATGACGGCAGTGACAGCTGTCACCCGATGACACTGACGGCGGCAACTGCGAAACGTGACCACGGCGGCACAGGATGGCAACGTCCCCGCTACCGGTACCGCCCATGGATCCGATCGCCCCGTCGCTGGCCCGCCTGCAGCAGGTCCAGGTGCGCTACCGCGACCATACCGCCCTGCAGGGCATCGACCTGCAGGTCCGCGCTGGCCAGGTGCTGGCATTGCTGGGCCGCAACGGTGCCGGCAAGAGTACCGCGATCAGCGTGCTGTTGGGCCTGCGTCGCGCCGATGCCGGCCAGGTCGAGCTGCTCGGCGGTGACCCGCAGCAGCGCGCCAGCCGTATCGGCCTGGGCGTGATGCTGCAGAGCACCAGCCTGCCACCGATGCTGCAGGTGGACGAACTGGTGGCGCAGGCCAGCGCCTGCTACCCCGACCCGATGCCGCTGCAGGAGGTGCTGCAGCGCGCTGGCCTGCAGGCACTGGCGCGCCGTCGCTACGGCCAGCTGTCCGGGGGGCAGCAGCGCGCGGTGCAGTTCGCCATCGCGCTGTGCGGCCGCCCGCGCGTGCTGTTCCTGGACGAGCCCACCACCGGCCTGGACATCCAGGCGCGGCAGGCGATGTGGCAGGCGATCCGGCAGCTGGTGGCCGAAGGCTGCGGCGTGCTGCTGACCACCCACTATCTGGAAGAAGCTGAAGCGCTGGCACAGCAGGTGGTGGTGCTGGAGCAGGGCCGGGTATTGGCCGATGCCCCGCTGAGCGAGCTGCGCCTGGCCGATCGGCCGCGTCGGATTCGTTGCCGCAGCGGGTTGCCCATTGAGGACGTGCAGCAGTGGCCGGGCGTGCAGGAGGTGCAGCGCGACGGCGAACACCTGCAGCTGCTGGCGAGCCCGGCCGAGCCGGTGGTGGCCCGCCTGCTGGCCGCCGATGCGCAGCTGCGCGAACTGGAAGTACAGGGCGCGGCGCTGGCCGACGCCTTCCTCGACATGACCCGGGAGGCCGCATGAACACCCTGATCCGCTCCGCCGGGCAACCGCTGCCTGTGTGGCGGCAGGTACTGCGCCCCTACCGTGCCGAACTGGTGTCCGAACTGCGCCGCGCCTGGCGCACGCCAGCGTTCGCGGTGCCCTCGCTGCTGTTTCCGGTGTTGTTCTACCTGCTGTTCGGCGTGCTGCTGGGGCGCGGTCACGCACCGCTGTACCTGCTGGCCACCTACTGCGTGTTCGGTGCGATGGCCCCGGCCCTGTTCGGCTTCGGCGTGCAGCTGGCGCTGGACCGCGAAGGCGGCCTGCTGACCCTCAAGCGCGCGCTGCCGATGCCAACGGCGGCACCGCTGCTGGCGCGGCTGGCCATGGCGATGATGTTCGCGCTACTGGTGGCGTCGTTGTTGATCGGCGTGGCGCGCGTGTTCGGTGGCGTCCAGCTGCACGCGCTGCAGGTGCTGCAGCTGCTGGCGGTGGCCGGACTGGCGGCGCTGCCGCTGGGGGCGATCGGCCTGCTGATCGGCAGCCATGTCAGTGCCAGTGCGGCGCCAGCGATGGTCAACCTGGTCTACCTGCCGCTGGCCCTGCTGTCGGGCCTGTGGCTGCCGCTGTCGGCGTTGCCCACGGTGTTCTCGACGATGGCACCGCTGTGGCCGACCTGGCATCTGGCACAGCTGGCGTTGCCGGTGGTCGGGCTGCCATCCATCGGCAGTCTCGCCGGCCACCTGCTGGTGCTGCTGGCGGTCACGGTGGTGGCGCTGCTGTTGGCACGGCGCCGCCTGCGCCGGATCGGCTGAACTGGCATGATCGGCAGCGATCGTCCCCGCCTGGATCCTCCCATGCCGCCGAGCTGGCTTGCCTCCCTGCTGCGCCCCGCGCCGGATTCGGCGGTGGCCGAGCTGCTGCGACGTGGCAAATCGCCCTGGAGCAGTGCGATCCACCTGCTGTGGTCGGTATGGATCTTCCTCACCCCGGTGCTGGGGAACGGCTTCACCCTGCGCTGGCTGTTGCTGACCCTGGTCAGCTATCCGCTGTTCCTGCTGTTCTACGCCAAGGTGATGCTGGCGCCACGGCACCATGCATGGCGCTATGCGCTGGGCATGATCGTGATGGCCCTGGTACTGCTGCCGTGGTATCCCTCGGGACTGAGCTATTTCGTGTTCGGCTGCGTGATGATCCGCATGAGCAGCCGCGGCGGCTGGTGGCAGTACCTGCTGCAGCTCACCGGGCTGAACCTTCTGTTCTGCGGCACCGCGCTGTACTTCGGTTATCCGTGGCAGGCCATGGTGTGGATGCCGGCGGTCTCGTTCATCGTCGGGCTGGTGGTGAACGTGGAGGCCCTGAGCCAGCAGCGCGACGTCGCACTGCAGCTGTCCCAGGATGAGGTACGGCGGCTGGCGACCACCGCCGAGCGCGAGCGTATCGGCCGCGACCTGCACGACCTGCTGGGCCATACCCTGTCGCTGATCACGTTGAAGCTGGAACTGGCGCGCAAGCTGCACGACCGCGGTGATGCGCGCGCCCGGCAGGAGATCGGCGAGGCCGAGGACATCGCCCGCGAAGCGCTGGCACAGGTGCGCAGTGCGGTGACCGGCATCCGCGCCAGCGACCTGGCGGGCGAGCTGGCATCGGCACGCCTGCTGCTGGAATGCCAGCAGGTACATCTGCAGTACACGACGCCACCTGCCATGCCGGTGGACGTGGAACGTGGCCTGGCGCTGGTGCTGCGTGAGGCGGCAACCAACATCGTGCGCCATGCGCAGGCGACCCGGGTACAGGTGGATTTCATGCTTGAGGAACGACAGTTGGCGATGCAGATACGCGATGACGGCCGTGGCGGCGTGCAGGCCGAGGGCAATGGACTGTGCGGCATGCGTGAGCGGGCCGCAGCACTGGGTGGCCAGCTGACGCTGCAGTCGCCGCGCGGGGCGGGCACCGTGCTGACGGTGCGCGTGCCGTTGATGGCCGCGACCACGCCGCTGTCGTCCACGTCGTTGGCGCAGGACGGTGCCGCATGATCCGCATCCTGCTGGCCGAAGACCAGGCCATGGTGCGCGGCGCACTGTCGGCGCTGCTGGGCCTGGAGCCGGATATCGAGGTGCTGGGCAGCGCCGCTGATGGCGAAACCGCGTGGCGGATGCTGCAGCAGCTGCAACCGGACATCCTGGTCACCGACATCGAGATGCCCGGCTTGTCCGGTCTGGAACTGGCGCAGCGCATCGCCCGCCAGGAACTGCCGATCAAGGTGGTGATCGTGACCACCTTCGCCCGTGCCGGCTTCCTGCGCCGCGCGCTGGAGGCGGGCGTGCTGGGCTACCTGCTGAAGGATGCACCGGCCGAGAACCTGGCCGACGCCCTGCGCAAGGTGAAACAGGGCATCCGCGCGATCGACCCGCAACTGGCACTGGATGCGTGGTCGCAGGCCGACCCGCTGACCGACCGTGAGCGCCGCGTGCTGCGGCTTGCGGGCGAGGGCCGCACCGCCAGCGAGATCGCGGAGCAGCTGGGGCTGTCGCACGGCACGGTGCGCAATTACCTGTCCGAGTGCATCGGCAAGCTGGGCGTGGCCAATCGCATCGAGGCGTACCGGTTGGCGCGGCAGAAGGGGTGGTTGTAGCGGATCATTTCCGCGCCTGCGGAGAGGTGTCACTTTCTTTGCTCGTGCACCGCGCTGCAGGAGCAGCGTGGAACGGCGCAGCCGGCCCGTAGGGTGGCGCACATGGATGTGCGCCATCAAGAAAGTAACCAAAGAAACACGCCGCCAGGTCGCGAGCCGGTGCTGCGCACCGGTGCCCTGTGCTTCTCGGTGAATCAGGGGACGGCGCCGAACTCGCTGCGCTCAAACACCGGCGCCTCTTCGCCCCTGATTCCCCTGCGATGCTCGGCTCGCTCAAGGCGGACCCAAGGTCAAATGCCACAGCTGCACCCAGTAGATCCACGCCATGCGTGGATGCCGTTGCCGTTGCCGTTGCCGTTGATCTTGATTTTCCAGTCCGCCTTCAAGCGAGCCGAGCACCGCAGGTCCGGCGAGGGCGAAGAGGTGCGGGTGTCTGAGCGCAGCGAGTTCCCGCACCGTCCCTCGACGGACCGAGGAGCGCAGGGCACCGGCGTGCGAAGCGCGCCGGCTCGCGGCCGGCGGAGCGTTTCTTTGGTTACTTTCTTGATGGCGCACATCCATGTGCGCCACCCTACGGGCCGGCTGCGCCGTTCCACGCTGCTCCTGCAGCGCGGTGCACGAGCAAAGAAAGTGACACCTCTCCGCAGGCGCGGAAATGATCCGCCGGGCATGGCCCGGCGCTATCCATGCGTGGGCGCAGGTGGAACCCGCTCAATCCTTCCCGCGCGCCATCGCCTGGAACACCCCATCACGCCGCACCCACAGGTGGAACAGCGCCGCACCCACATGCATCAGCACCGTGGCGAACAATACATAGGCCAGCAGGCTGTGCGCATTACGCAACGCGGCGTACAGCGCCGGGGTATGCGGCACGATCGGCGGCAGGTGCTGGCCGCCCCACAGCACGATCGGATAACCGCCGGCCGACAGCATCGCCCAGCCGATCAGCGGCATTGCCAGCATCAGTGCATACAGCATCCAGTGCGAAGCCTTGGCGGCCATCACCTGCCACACCGGAAGATCCGCCGGCAGCGGCGGCGGGCGATGGCGCAGCCGGTTGTACAGGCGCAACAGCACCAGTACGCCGATGGCGATGCCCAACGGGCGGTGCAGGTCGATCAGCATCGGCCGCAGGTGCAGCGAGGCGACCATGGTCACGCCGATGAACAGCATGGCGATGATCATCAGCGCCATGAACCAGTGCAGCACGCGCGCGAGCAGGTTGAAGTGGCCGTTGCCGGTGCTCATCGTGCGGCCTCCTTCGGTTGCTCGACGTTGCCGGTGGCGCGCTCGCGTTCGCGGCGGTTGAAGGACTGCGAGTACACGGCGGAGCGGGCCGCCAGGATCGGATCGTCACTGCCACGCACGCCACTGGGCAGGATCAGCGGATCGAAATTGATCTGCCCGCACGCGCCCTGTTCCTGCGACTGCATGCGGTCCAGGCTGAGCACGCCGGCCACCACCTGATCACGCGACTCGGGCCACGGTACCGACGGATCATCGATGGCATCGCCGGGCTCGGCGGTGGTCACGACCAGGTTCCAGCGCACCGGGCCGCTGGCCAGGCGCTGCTGCAGTTCCTGGCTGAGGAAATCGATGCTGGCCTGCTTGCGCGTTTCCGCATCCATCTCGACCACCGGCGCCTGCGGTTGCCAGCGCCAGCGTACCGCGCGCTTCTGGCCCTGCGCGTTGGTGAACCAGAAGCTGTTGACGCTGTTGAAGGTGGTGTCGGCCCAGCTGCTGGTCCACGGCGCGGTCTTGGCCCACTGCTGGAAGGCCTGTGCACTGGGGTACTTGGCCAGCACCGCGGCCATCTTCTGCGGGTCGGGCTTGCCGGTGGCCGGGTCCGGGATGGAGGCGCGCGTCTGCTCGTAGAACGCCTCGGCGTTGGGCACGGCGAAGAACGGGAAGCTGTTCATCGCCATGCGCCATTCCTGGCCGTCATCGCTGACCATCTGCACCGCGAGGCTGCGCACGCGTGCGGTGTTGTCGGCGCCGTAGGGGTCACCGCCGCCGATCGACAGGCGGCCCATCACCGGTACGCGTGACTGCGAGAACACGCGGGCGCTGGACAGAGTAGGGGCCTGCGCACTGGGTTCGAACCAACCGCTTACGCAGATGCCCTTGCTGTGCGCACGACGGAACCCGGGATGGGCCGGGCCGGTGGCCTCGATGGTGTCGGTGAAGCGCTGCGCGGTGAGGCGGTCGCCAATCCAGCCGGCCAGCCAGGCAAAGGCCAGTGCGACGGCGCCCAGAATAAGCGCGATCAGTGCGATCCAGGGCAGCGGCGAATGCCTGCGCGGTGCGCCCGCCGTCTGGCCGGCACGGGTGTAGCGGAAGAGCGACATGGTCGGAGTCCTGCCTTCACGGAGCGTGTGGGTGGTCGACCCACACATCCTCGCAGAACCCTTCCAGGCCCGGTATTCAATTTTTCGTCAAGTTTGCCGGGGACGGCGTGCCGACCAAGGTCGGCACCCACCCGATCAGCTGTAACGCGCCTTCAGCATCGCCCATGCCGAACGCAGCGCCAGCGCTTCGCCACCGGCCGGACGGCCCGGGCGTTCGCCGTCGTTCCAGGCGTACACGTCCAGGTGCGCCCAGCGCTGGCCTTCTTCCAGGAAACGCTCCAGGTACAGCGCGGCGGTCACCGAGCCGGCCATGCGCGAACCGGCGTTGGCCAGGTCGGCGATGCCGCTGCTGAGGTAACGCAGGTAGGGGCGCCACAGTGGCATGCGCCAGACCGGGTCGCGGGTCGCGTCGCCGGCCTGCAGCCACTGCTGGGCCACGCTGTCGTCATTGCTGAAGAGCGCCGGCAGATCCGGGCCCAGTGCGATGCGTGCGGCACCGGTGAGGGTGGCGAAGTCCAGCACCAGGTCCGGCTTCTGCTCACCGGCGAAGGTCAGCGCATCGCACAGGATCACGCGGCCTTCGGCATCGGTGTTGTCGATCTCCACGCTCAGGCCCTTCCGGGTGGCGATCACTTCGCCCGGGCGGAAGGCATCCGGACCGATCGCGTTTTCCACCGCCGGCACCAGCAGGGTCAGGCGCACCGGCAGCCCGCGTGCCATCACCAAGCCGGCCAGCGCCAGTGCATGCGCGGCGCCGCCCATGTCCTTCTTCATGTTGCGCATGCCGTCGGCGGGCTTGATGTCCAGGCCGCCGGTATCGAAGCACACGCCCTTGCCGACCAGCACCAGCGCCGGATCGGTGTCCTTGCCCCAGCGCAGCACCACCAGGCGCGGTGCGCGGTGCGATGCGCGACCCACGGCGTGGATGGCCGGGAAGTTCTGCTTCAGCAGCTCATCGCCGGTGATCGCTTCGACCTGCGCGCCATGCGCATCGGCCAGGGCGCGTGCGGCGTCTTCCAGCTGCTGCGGGCCCATGTCTTCGGTCGGCGTGTTGACCCAGTCACGCACGCGCAGGCTGGCGGCGATCAGGTCTGCAACCTCGCCGGACGGTGCCGCCACCAGCTGCGCCGGTGCACGGTTGCGCTTGCGGTAACGGTCGAAGCGGTAGCTGCCCAGGCCCCAGCCCAGCTGCAGCAGGGCCAGTTCGGCGGCCGGCAGTTCGCTGGCCAGCTGCCACACGCTGCCTTCCGGCAGGGCGTGCGGGGCATGCGCATAGCTGTAGGCATCACCACGATCACCCACACCCATCACCGCACCGGCCAGGCCATCGCTGCCGGGCAGCAGGGCCACGCTGTGCGCGCCGGCGGTGAAGCCCTGCGACGCCAGCCAGGCCTGGGTGGCGGCCGGCTGGCCGTCCTTCCAGGCCGCGAACTGCTCGCGGTCCAGCACGTACAGCGGCAGCGCTGCGGCGGTGTCGGTGGTGAAGCCAGTGATCTCGCTCATGCGTCAGGTACTCCGGGGTGCGGCGGCGTCGAGGTTGGCATCCAACCAGTCGGCCAGGCCGGTGAGGGTGTCGAACTGCAGGTCCGGCTGCAGGTGCGGATGGGTCCAGGTGGCTGCTTCGCGGTTGATCCAGCACCCGCGCAGGCCGGCGGCGATCGCCCCGGCCACGTCCATCTCGGCATGGTCGCCGACATGCAGTACCTGTGCCGGCGCCACACCCAGGCGGGTGCAGGCGGCGTGGAAGATGCTTGCCTCGGGCTTGGCTGCGCCGTGCTCGCGCGCGCCCAGCTGGAAGGCGAAATGATGGGCCAGGCCGATCCGCTCCAGATCGGCATTGCCGTTGCTCAGCGCTGCCACCGGCACCCGCGCGGCAATCCGCGCCAACGCATCGATCGCATCGGGGTAGCACTCGACCTGGTTGCGTGCGGCGTAAAACACTTCATACGCCGGTTCCAGCAGATCGAGACTGGCGCCGCTGCCGTGCAGGGCTTCGTGCAGGGTCAGCCGGCGCAGCGCGCTCAGGTCGTGGTGGAGGTGCGGATGGGCGTGGTACAGGCGCTCGCGCAGTTCGCGCATGGCCGCCACCGGATACATCTCGGCGGTGGCGGGGCTGTGTTCACGCATCCACGCGTGCAGGACCAGGTCGATGCGGGCGCCGATCGGAGCGAACGGCCACAGCGTGTCGTCAAGGTCGAGAGTGATGGCTTGGACGGGAAAATTCACCCCGCCATTCTACGCCTGCCCGCGCGGGCTTTCATTCCAGCAGGCGTGCCCAGCCCTGCATGCCGTCCAGCCGTGCCAGCACCAGCTTGATGCAGACCAGCAGCGGCACCGCCAGCAGCAGGCCGATCATGCCCCAGGCCCAGCCGAACACCATCAGCGCCAGGATCAGCACCAGCGGCGACAGCTTCATCCGCCGGCCCAGCACGATCGGGGTCACCATCTGCCCTTCCAGGGTGTGCAGGGCCAGGTAGGCAGCGGCCGGCAGCAGGGCCTGCAGCGGGTCGCGGAATTCCACGAAGCCCATCAACAGCATCAATGCCACGCCGATCAGTGGGCCCACGTACGGGGCGAAATTCAGCAGTGCAGCCACGGTGCCCCACAGCAAGGCTTCCTGCAGGCCGATGCCGAACAGCATCAGCACGCCGGCGAACACCAGCCCGACCAGGGTGTTGATGACGCTGATGGTCAGCACATAGCGCGAGACCTCCCGCTCGATCGAACGCAGGATGTCGGTGGTGAAACGCTGCTGCTGGCGGTTCGGGAACAGCGCGATCGCTGCGCGCTGCAGGCTCTGCCCGTAGATCATGAAGAACAGGGTCAGCAGCACCACCGCCAGCACCGACGCGGCCAGGCGCGGCGCACGGGTCAGCATGCGGTACGGATCGTCCAGCTGGGTGCGGATCACCTGCACCTTGTGGTTGCTGTCACCGCCGGCCACGCGGGCGAAGTTTTCCGCGGCCTGGTTGGCCTGCTGCACCGGCTTGGTCAGGTCCTGCACCTGACGGGCCACTTTGCGCAGCTGCTGCGGTGCTTCCTGCGCCCATTCCATCGCCGGGCCGATCAACTGCACCGCCAGCGAACCGGTCACGCCCAGGCCCGCACCGAGGATCAGCAGGGCGCCCAGTGCGCGCGGAATCCACAGCTTCTGCAGCAGGCGCAGGATCGGGTTGCCGACCAGTGCGAAGAACATCGCCAGCAGCACCGGCAGGATGATGTCCTGCGCGGCCCACAGCGTGTAGCCCACCGCCAGGGTTGCCAGCACCACCAGCGACATCGGCCCGCGCGGGCGCGAGGGGGGCGGCAGCGGCGCTTCCGCATCCTGCGGATCGGCCGGTGACGGGGACAGGAGGGACTCGCTCATCGACGCACCAACCGGGAAGGGGAGCGCATTATCCGCCGGCCGCGATCGGCGCGGCGGATTCCGTGGATCAACGTTCGGACAGCTCGGTGGCCGCTTCGGCCGGGCGCGGTTCGCGCAGTTCCGGTTCGGGTTCCGGTCGCGGTGTGGGCCGTGCGTCGGAAGCGGAGGCCGCCGCCTGTGCCTGTTCGCTGGCATCGTCGGCTTCTTCGGCCGCGTCGTCGGCGCTGGCTGCCGCCTGCGCCGCCATCGCCGTGGCGAACGCCGCCTGTGCACTGGCGAACAGATTCGAGACCGAACCGACCATCTGCAGCCAGCGGGCACCGTTGACCTTGCCCGGCACTTCCAGCTTGCCGGCAATAAAGCCACCGGCCAGGCCGACCACCACGATGCGCAGCGGCGACCAGCCCTGTCGCCAGACCTGGCTGAGCGTGGACCAGTGGTCCTGGGTCTCGACCAGGCGCACGGTCACCACCTGTTCGCAGCGTTTCACCCGCCGCTGCAGCGCACCGAACTTCATGGCTTGCCCTCCGGCAACTGCACATCGGCATCGGGGTCATCTTCGCTGGGCTCGTCGAACAGGCCCAGGCGTGACAGCTGGCGCCGGGTGGCGTGCATGCCGGTGTGGTGGAAGAAGTAGGACACCCGCCAGATCGCATAGCCGGTGACGGCCAGGCTCAGCAACGAGGTGATCAGCAGCGCCTGCAGCCAGCTCAGGCCCCAGCTCTGCAGCAGGGCGATGAGGGTGGCGGCCATCAGCAACCACGCCGACGCACCGAACACGATCGCCACGCCGGCCCAGGCCAGCGCACGACCGAACGCGCTGCGTGCCAGCGCGAAGTCGGCCGAGGCCAGGCGGCGCAGCGACCGCAGTGAATGCTTGGCCGAATCGGCAGCGGCACGACCGGCCGCGCCGACCTGGCGGATGCTCTCATCCAGCGGCGGGGTGGCCGCCGGATCAGGGGCTTGCGCGTTGTCTTCGCTCACGCCGCGGCTTACTTGTCGCTGCTGCCGCGGGCCAGCTTGGCAATCATCCAGCCGGCAGCGAAGGCGACGCCGAACGAGGCCAGCGGACGCTCACGGATCAACTCGGCAGCGCTGTCGATCAGGTCCTTGCCCTTGTCCATCAACGCGTCGACCTGTTCCTTGGCAGCGGCACCACCGAATTCGGCGGCGGCCAGGCCAGACAGCGCGCTGTCGGACAGTTCGGCCTTGACGTTGGCCTTGCCGATGCGCAGTTCGTCGGTCGCGGCACCGGTTGCGCCCTTGATCGCACCGCCGGCGGCCGTGGCGGCCTGCTTCAGGTGGGAACCGGCTTCACCCAGGTGTTCCTTCAGGTTCTCGGTATTGGTGGGGCTCATCGAATCACTCCTGTTGCGATGGGGGAACGGGTGTCGGCGGTGCCGACCTGGACTGACAGCAATAGCATTGCCGGGGTATAGGGGGTGTTACGGCAGGGCGATCAGCGCATCACGAGCTGGCCCTGCTGCTGGCCATTGTTGCGCAGCACGCGCACCACCAGGGTCGGCGGGCGTTGCTGGAAATTGGCTCGCCAGCTGGCCAGGTCGGCGAATTCACCCACGGTGGCGTCGGTGATGATGTCGCCCTGCTGCAGGCCGTTGGTCGCCGCGCGGCTGCCGCGCTTGACCTCGCTGACCAGCACGCCGCCGACACCCGACTGCCGCAGCGACTCGGGCAGGTCGACGAAGGTGGCACCGGTCAGCCGCGGGTCCAGGCTCTCGCCGGTGACCGCACGCGCCTGTTCCTTCAGCGTGGCCTTGATCTGCAGCGGCTTGCCTTCGCGGCGGACGTCCAGCGCCAGCGGGCTGCCGACCGCGGCCAGGCCTTCCACGTTGTGCAGGGCTTCGGCGCTGTCCACGCGCTGGCCGTTGGCCGAGACCACCACGTCGCCCGGCTTCAGCCCGGCCGCAGCAGCGGCCGAACCGGCCAGCACGCGGGTGATCAGCGCACCCCGCGTTTCGCCCAGGCCCAGCCCCTGCGCGATCTGCGCGGTCAGGTTCTGGCTCTCCACGCCCAGCGTGCCGCGCACCACCACGCCGTGCTTGACCAGCTGGTCGACCACGCTGCGCGCCAGGTTGGACGGAATCGCCAGGCCCAGGCCGATGTTGCCGGCCATGCTGCCCTGCGGGTTGAAGCTGGCGGTATTGATGCCGACCAGCTGGCCCTGCAGGTCGACCAGCGCACCACCGGAGTTGCCCGGGTTGATCGATGCATCGGTCTGGATGAAGTTCTGGTAGCCCAGGCCACGGATGCCGCTGCGGCCCACCGCCGAGACGATGCCCGAGGTGACCGTCTGGCTGAAGCCGAACGGGTTGCCGATGGCCACCACGAAGTCGCCCACCCGCAGCTGGTCGCTGTTGCCGAGCTTGATGTCGGTCAGGTTCTGCGCCGGGATGCGGATCAGCGCGATGTCGGTATCACGGTCCGAACCGAGGAACTCGGCCTTCACCGTGCGCCCATCGGCCAGTGTCACCTGCACGTCATCGGCGTTCTCGATGACATGGTGGTTGGTCAGCACCAGGCCTTCCTTGGCGTCGATGATCACGCCCGAGCCGAGCGATTCGTTGATGCGTTCCTGCGGAATGTCCGGGAACAGGCGGCGGAAGAACGGGTCGTTGAAGAAGGGGTTGCGTACGCGCACCACCTGCTTGGTGTTGACGCTGACCACTGCCGGCATCGCCTTTTCCAGCATCGGCGCCAGCGACGGCACCGCCTGCCCGGCCACCGCGGCCGGCAACGCGGCCGTGGTCGGCAGCACCGCTGGCAGCGGTGCTGCGTCGGCACGGTTGTCCAGGTGGGCATTGATGCCGGTGGCAACGAAGCCACCGAAGGCGGCGGCGATTGCGAGCGTGAGCAGGGTGGGAAGCGGTCGCATGGGAGTCGGTTCGCTGGCGTGGGTGGGGGCGGTTCGGCCCTACGGTAAAACAAGCTGAATGAGTGTGTCGCGATCTGGATAAATGCGCCATGAAAACCGCAGGCCGAAGAAGGCGGGTGCGGAGGCTGGCAGCAAGGCTGTGGCGACACCCGCACAGGCGACGCCTGCATCACCGAAGACGATCGCTGGGCGCGCGGACACAGACCGATACTTGCGCAGTTCCGCGCAACCGGGTGCCGCAATGCGCCACAACACGCATCGGATGCCGCATCCATGCAACGGCACGCAACGGCCATCTTCGACCACGCGGTGGATGTGGCGTAGTCCTTAAAAAAAGGGGTTTCCTGTGAACCCGCCGCTCCTGCGGCAGTGGTGGGCTACACCATGGCCGTCGCATCAGATGCGATTGCGGGCGCGTGCCCCGTTCCACGATCGTCAATGTCGGTATAGCATCGCCCCGTTTTGATACTTAAGGCCCCCAGGAGGGCAACATGAGCAACGGTAATGGTGTGTCGGTCGTGACCGACGCCGTCGAGAACGTCAAAGAAGCCGCCACCAACGTCGGCGAGACCATCGCCCACGCCGCCGAAGACGCCGTGAAGTCGGTCAAGAAGACCGTCAAGCGCGCCACCAAGGCTGCCGGTACCCGCGTTGCCAAGGCCAAGAAGGCTGTGGCCAAGGTCGAGAAGACCGTTGCCAAGAAGGCCGAGAAGGCCGCCAAGTCGGTCGGCAAGACCGTTGCCAACGCCAAGAAGAAGCTGGAAGCGGCCAAGAAGAACGCCAAGGCCGAAGCCGCTGCCCTGAAGAAGGAAGTGGCCAAGAAGAAGGCCGCTGCCGGCAAGGCTGTGACCAAGAAGGCCGCTGCCGCCAAGAAGACCACCAAGGCCGCCACCAAGGCTGCCGGCAAGAAGGTCGCCACCGTGAAGAAGGCCGCCACCAAGAAGGCCGTCGTCGCGAAGAAGACCGTTGCCAAGAAGACCGCGGCCGCCAAGAAGGTGGTCGGCAAGAAGGTCGCTACCGCCAAGAAGGCCGTGGCCAAGAAGACCGTCGCCGCCAAGAAGGTCGCTGGCAAGAAGGCCGTGGCTGCGAAGAAGGTTGTCGGCAAGAAGGTTGCCGCCACCAAGAAGGTCGCCACCAAGAAGACTGCGGCCGCCAAGAAGGTGGTCGGCAAGAAGGCTGCTGTCGCCAAGAAGGCCGTCGGCAAGAAGACCGCCGCTGCCAAGAAGGTTGTCGGCAAGAAGGCCGCCGTCGCCAAGAAGGCGGTGGGCAAGAAGGTTGCCGCCACCCGCAAGACGGTCGCCAAGAAGGCTGCGCCGCTGAAGAAGGTCGCCGCCAAGAAGGCTCCGGCCAAGAAGGCCGTGCGCAAGGTCGCCAAGCGCAAGTAATCGCGCCGCGACCGAAGGCCCTGCCACCCCACCGGGTGGTGGGGCCTTTCGCGTTTCTGGGGCAAGATGCAGGTTCTTCCTGCAGGAGCCCCGGGCATGCGTGGTATCGACTTCAGTTCCTGGCAGGGCGTGCTGTCCACGTTGGCCGGCCTGGTCCTGATCACCCTGCTGGGCGTGGGCATCCGCCTGCTGGTGATGCAGACCCTGCAGCAGCGCCGCGAGCGCGAGAACCGGCAGATCAATGAACGGCTGCGCACGCTGATGGCCGCCTACAAGACGCTGGGCGGTTCGTTCACTGGAGAACTGGGCGTGGATCCCAGCCATCGCCGTGACCTGCGCCAGCGTGAAGATGCCGAAGGCATCGCCGAGCCGCGCTCGGACCGTGCGCGGCGCATCCGCGATGCGGTCGAGGCCGCGCTGTCGGACATCCTGCTGCTGGGCACCGACGAACAGGTACGGCTGGCCGCGCGCGCGGCCAATGAACTGGCGCAGGGGCGACCGGTGCACACCCATGACCTGGTGGTCTCGCTGCGCGATTTCGTGCGCGAAGCACTGGACCTCGCGCCAATCCCGGCCGATCTGCAGATTCCTCCGCAGGGGCCGACCCGGCCCGGTGCCAGCGGCGGCGGCAAGGGCCGCAACGACGGCGATGCCAAGGGCGGCCGTGCGGGTGGAGGCGGCGGTGGCGGCGGAATGGGTGCCGGCATGGGCCTGGGGGCCGGCGCCGCACTGGGCGCCGGCCATGCCGCTGCCAGCGATGACACGGACGCGCGCTGAGCACGTCCGCCGGGTTCAGCGCGTCAGCTCGTAGAGCGGCACGAAGCCGCCGTAGATCATCCGCGCGCCGTCGAACGGCATCGGATTCTTCGCTGGATCAAACCGCGGGTCCTCCATCATCTTCTGCATGCCGGCGTCGCGGGTCGGCTTGTCCGGCCATTCGATCCAGGAAAACACCACCGTCTCATCCGGCGTGGCTTTCACCGCGCCGAAGAAATCGGTGGTCTTGCCGTGCGGCACGTCATCGCCCCAGCACTCGACCACGCGCAGCGCGCCGTACTCGATGAAAACGGGATCCCCAGTGCGTGCGTGGGCGAGGAACTTCTCCTTGTTGGCGATGGGTACCGCCAGGACGAAACCATCGATGTAGCTCATTGCCTGCCTCCGGATGGACCGTGCCGCATGCACGGCCTTCAAGTACACGACGAACCAGCGCGTCGGGGATCGACATCCCGCGTGTGCCTGTTCAGCCCGGGCCACCCGGGAGCGGTGCCAGCACCGTCTCCGGCGGTTCCCGGCCGGCCAGGTGACGCACGAAGTAGTCCCACATGCGGTGCGTGTAGGTGGCGTCGTTGCGGAACAGTTCGTGGTCCTGCCGGGCCAGGTACAGCAGGTCGTAGCGGCGCTGGGCCGTGTTCAGGGCCGCAGCCAGCTGCAGGGTCAGTGCCGGCGGTGCGTTCTCGTCCAGTTCGCCGTAGACCAGCAGCAGATGCCCGCGCAGGTTGCCGGCCAGCGCTGCGTTGTCCAGCCCGGCAAAGGGCACCGGCACGCCATCGGCCATGGCCGTGGCCGGCAGCACGCCCGCGAACAGCCGATCCATGCCGTGCAACGCGCCGCCGTACATGCCCTGGAAGTTGTGGCTGCCGGCCGATGCCACGCCCACCTTGTAGAACGCCGGGTAGCGCAGCAGGGCGCGCGCCGCACTGTAGCCGCCGAACGAATGCCCGTAGATACCCACCCGCTGCAGATCGATGCCCCGGTAGCGTTCACCCAGCTGGCGCAGTGCAGCCACGTGGTCATCCAGCTGCACATCGGCAGCGTGCAGGAAGCTGCTGTCATGGAACGCCTTGTCGCGGCCGCCGGTGCCGCGCGCATCGATGCTGACCACCACGAAGCCCAGTTCGGCCAGGCTGGCGCGCGAGACGGGATTCAACGCCGATACGGCTTCGGCATAGGTCACCGGCGCATTGCTGATGAAGGCACCGCCGTACATCGCATCGATCACCGGGAAGCTGCCGTCATCGCGATAGTCACGGGGCAGGTAGACGGTGGCGAAGATCGGCGTGTGCCCGTCGGCGGCCAACAGGCGTTCGCGCCGCGGTGGGCGCCAGCCAGCGGCAACCACCGCGTGGTGGTCCGCCTCTTCCAGCACCATCACTTCGCGACCATCATCGCTGGCACGCAGCACGGTGCGCGGCGGCTGCACGAGGCTGGAGACGGTATCCACCAGATAGCCCCCATGCGGCGACAGTGCCTGCGGCGCGCGTCCCCCGAACAGCGCACCGGTGCCGGCATCGGCCAGATGGTCGCTGCCATCGGCGGCCAGGCGCTGCACCGGTCCGCCGCGCAGCGGAACCCGGTACAGGCCGCGCACGTAGGGATCGCCGCCCTCGACACCGCCGGCGCTGAAATACGCCCAGCCGTGCGCAGCGTCCACGCCCAGCAGGTCACGCACCGCCCAACGGCCACGCGTCAGCTGGCGCAGCACCTTGCCGTCGGACAGGCGCACCCGGTACAGATGGCCCCAGCCATCGCGCTGCGAGAACCACACGGCCGTGTCCTGCCCGGGCAGGATCGCCACCGCTGGCCGGTTGTACGAATACACGTTGAGCTGCAGGCGGGTATCGCTGGCCTCCTCCAGCACGGTGCGCAGTGCACCGCTGCTGGCCTCGATCTCCACCAGGCGCAAGCGCCGTGGCGCGCCGAAGTGCGCGATCACGGCATACAGGCGGCCACCGTCCCAGCCCAGGATGCCGGCCTCGCTCAGGGTGTTCCAGCCTTCGGGCAGCGTGATGTCGTGCTGCCGGCCGCTGCGGGTATCGACCACATACAGGCTGTCGCGTACCTGTTGTGCGTCGCCCAGCAGCCCCAGCTTCACCGTATGCACGCGTGGGCGCGCGCTGTTGGCCGGCGTGCTTTCCAGATAGGGGTAGTCCTGCAGTGCACGTTCGTCGTAGCGGATGCCGGCCACGTAGCGGCCGTCCGGTGACCAGCCGACCGCGAACGGCCGTGCCGGCATCCGGCCCTGGCGGCGTGGAATACCGCGCAGGGTGAAGTCCGGCAGTACGCCATAACCATGGCCGGGTTCACCGCCGGTGGTCAGCCCTCGTGCTGCCATTCCGGGCGACTGCAGCCACAGATTGTGGTCGCGCATCTGCAGCCAGGCATCGCCAGCGGGCGAAGGCAGTGCATCTGCCGGCGGCATTGCATCGTGCGACCGCACGCAGTGCCAGCGTGGCCATTGGCAGTCGACCGGCATCTCACCGCTGAAACGCAGCCGCAGGCCATCACCCATCACCTGCACGCTGGCCAGGCGCAGGCGTGGCCCGCTGGCTCCGAAGGGCGCAACCGCAGTGTCCAGTGCGTCCGGCTCGAACAGGATCTGGCGGGTGGCCTGTGCTGGATCGACCAGGACCGCCTGGCGTCGGCCCTGCGTATCTTCGCGTTCGTACCAGAAGCGGCCATCGGCCAGCCAGTTCGGCACGATCGAGGCATTGCGCAGCGCACCGCGCAGATGGCTGTCGTGCACGCGTTCGGCGCGCTGGTAGTCGGCGGGCTGCAGCGGCTGCGCCGATGCGATGGAAATCACGCCGGCGAAGGCCAGGATGGCGGCGCAGAACGGGAACCGCAGCGGGGCAGGCACGTGCAAGGCAACCTCCTGTTGCAATCGTCGGCGGGGTTCAAATGCACGCGCGCCGCGCGCGTATGCCAGACGCAGCCTGAATCAAGGCAAAAAATTCAGCAATGCGAAGACTGCTGTTTTCAGGGAGCGTTGTGGCGAATAACGGAGAATTTACATTCCCGATGCGATGGCGCCCTGGCGCTGCTGCACACCATAAGAAAGTAAAGGTGTACCCCCATGAAGAATTCGCTGATTGCTCTGGCCCTGGCCGCTGCCCTGCCGTTCACCGCCTCGGCTGCTGAGAACCTGTCCTACAACTACGCCGAAGCCGACTACGCCAAGACCGACGTCGATGGCATCAAGGCGGATGGCTGGGGCGTGAAGGGTTCCTACGGCTTCCTGCCGAACTTCCACGCCTTCGGCGAATACAGCCGCCAGGAAATCGACCACACCAACCTGAAGGTTGACCAGTGGAAGATCGGTGCCGGCTACAACGTTGAAATCGCTCCGAGCACCGACTTCGTTGCCCGCGTTGCCTACCAGAAGTTCGACCCGAAGCACGGTCTGGACTTCAACGGCTACAGCGCTGAAGCCGGTATCCGCACTGCCTTCGGCGCCCACGCCGAGGTCTACGGCATGGTCGGCTACGAAGACTACGCCAAGAAGCACGGCGTCAATCCGGATGGCCAGTGGTACGGCCGCCTGGGTGGTCAGGTCAAGCTGAACCAGAACTGGGGCCTGAACGGCGAGCTGAAGATGAACCGCCACGGCGACAAGGAATACACCGTCGGCCCGCGCTTCAGCTGGTAATTGCTGCCCCGGCGCGATTGCGCGCTGGAGAAGCCTCGACAGGCCCGGCTCTTGCCGGGCCTGTTGCGTTTGTGACGTCGCAAAACAGAATGTCATCTGACTGGTGGCGCACCCGGGCCGAGCATTGCAAGGAATTGGATTCCGCCGCTGCGGGCACCGACCTACGGTGGATGTCCCATGTTGCCTGGACATGCCGCGATGCCGCCGATTCTTCCTCCCCTGCTTCCTGATCGGCCACGTCGCCTGGCGCTGCTGGATCCGCACCCGGTATTGCGGTTGGGCGTGGAAGTACTGCTGCGGCAACACGGTGGCGTGCAGGTTCGGCTGAGCCTGTCCGACGAGGGCGACCTGCTGCAGCTGCTGGAGCGCAGCCCGAGCTGCGTCGACCTGCTGCTGATCGACGCGTTGCCGATGGGCGACGTGGGCGATGGATTGGCCTTGCTGCGGGTGCTGTCGCAGCGCTGGCCGGCGCTGCCGGTGCTGGTGTTGTCGGCGCACTGCAACGCCAGCACGGTGACCACCGCGATGCGTGCCGGCGCGCGCGGCTTCCTGTCCAAGTCGACGCCACCGGAAACGCTGCTGCGCGCCATTGACGTGGTCGCTCGAGGAGGGCGCTTCGTACCACCGGAACTGCGTGAGGAGCTGAAGCTGCCACGCACACGCCGGGCATCCGCACCGGTGCTGGCGCCGCTGAGCCAGCGCGAACGTGAAGTGCTGAGGCTGGTGCTGAAGGGCTTCAGCACCAGCGAAATGGCCCTGCGATCGGGGCGCTCGGCCAGCACGATCAGCTCGCAGAAAACCTCGGCCTACCGCAAGCTTGGTATCCGCGGAGACGGTGACCTGTTCCGCTTCCGCCACCTGCTGGAATGCGGATGAGCGGCGTTACTCGCCCTGGTACTGCTTTTCTTCCACCAGCGCCGAACCGGCCACGCGGTTGATCTCGTTCTTCACCTGCACGCGCTCGCCATTGGTGCCATAGACACCGCGTGCCAGCTGGATGAAGGCATCGTCGAACACCTGGGCCGCTTCCTTGTCGCGCAGCTGGTCCTGGATGTCCCACATGCGCTCGTTGATCGCCTTCAGCTGCTGCTTCAGTACGGCCAGCGCCGGCTGTGCCTGCAGCTGCTGCTGCAACAGGGGCAGCAGGCCGTCCAGCTCGGTGCGCACGTTGGCCAGCTTGGCCGCATCGTTGATGCGCTCGGCCTTGATCTCGAGAATGGTGATCTTGTCGATCAGCTCGCCGATCGATACCGGGGTCAGGATGGCGTCCACGCGGTTGGTTCCTGGAAACAAGGCGCCATGATACCGCGCCGTTGGCGCGTGGCCTCCATCCACGGGATTTACGCCGAATTTGCGCCGCAGGCCGGGCAGCACCCTCGATTCGTTACGGCCACGCACTGGACACTGCCGTCCCGGCGGCGTGACCGCATTCGACGAGGAACACAGTGCAGTGAACAGCAAGGGGATGATGGCGGCGGTGGTGGCCGCCCTGGCAGGGCTGCTCGGCATCGGCAGCGCGCAGGCACAGGTGCAGGTCAGTGGCAGTGCAGCACTGACCAGTGATTACGTGTGGCGCGGCAGCTCGCAGAGCGATGGTGACCCGGCGGTGCAGGCCGGCGCGAAGATCTCGATCCCGTCGGGCTGGTATGCCAGCGTCTGGGGTTCCAACGTTTCGTTCAAACCGGACAATGGCGCGCGCAGCGAGTTCGACCTGGTGGCGGGCTGGTCCGGCGCGCTGGCACCGGACTGGACACTGGACGCCAACCTGACCCGCTACATGTATCCGGGTACCGGCCGTGCGCTGGACTGGACCGAACTCAACAGCACCGTGACCTGGAAGCAGCGCGCCTGGCTGCAGGTTGCGCATTCCAACGATGCGCTGGCCGGTGGCCATCGCGGAACCTATGCCCAGCTGGGCGTGCGTGTGCCGCTGCACGAACGCGTCCGCCTGGAAGCAGCGGTGGGCCAGTACTGGCTGGCCACCGCGCAGGGCCCGGACTACCTGCACGGCCAGCTCAGCGCCATTGCCACACTGGCTCCAGCATGGGAGCTGCGCGCCACCGTGCATGACACCGACAGTGCAGCCAAGCGCCTGTTCCCGGGCAATGCCGGTGGACGGTGGGAGCTGGCACTACAGGGCAGCTTCTAGTTCGACGATGCCGCCTGGCGCGCACGCAGCGCGCCGGGCAGCCACAGCAGCAGGGCCAGCACGGCTACTGCGGTACCGGCAAGGCAGACGCCGGTCCAACCGTAGCGCTGGTAGACCTGTGCCGACAGCAGCGAGCCCAGCGAACCGCCGATGAAGTAGCCGGTCATGTAGCCGGCATTGAGCCGGTTGCGTGCCGCCGGTTGCAGTGCGTAGATCAGGTTCTGGTTGCTGACGTGCAGCAGCTGTGCGGCCAGGTCCAGCACCACCACGCCAACCAGCAGCGCCAGCAGCGAGTGGGCCGACAGCCCCAGTGGCAGCCACGACAGCAGCAACAGCACCAGCGCGATGGCGGTGGCACGACCGGTCTGGCCACGGTCGGACATGCGCCCGGCCAGGCCCGCAGCCAGCGTGCCGGCGGCACCGACCAGCCCGAACAGGCCGATGGTGGCATCGCTGTAGGCGTAAGGTGGCTGCGCCAGCAGGAACGCGAGCGGGGTCCAGAAGATCGCGAACATGGCGAAGCTGCAGGCGCCCAGCAGGGTGCGCTGGCGCAGCACCGGCTCCTGCACGAACAGCACGCCGATCGAGCGCAGCAATGCGAAGTAGCCGAGGCCGGCACTGTGGTGGAATCGCGGCAGGCCGCGCTGCAATGCCAGTGCGGTCAGCACCAGGGTGCCGGCAGCGATCGCATACACCAGGCGCCAGTCACCCAGGCTGGAAAGCAGGCCGGCCACGGTACGCGCCAGCAGGATGCCCAGCAGCAGGCCACTCATCAAGGTGCCGACCACGCGGCCACGATGTTCCGGCGCGGCCAGCGTGGCGGCGAATGGCACCAGTACCTGTGCCACCACCGAAAACAGGCCGGTGATCGCGGTGCCCACCAGCAACCAGGCCAGCGACGGTGCGCAGGCGCTGATCACCAGGCCGCCAGCTGACAGCAGGCTCATCACCACGATCAGGCGGCGGCGTTCGAACAGGTCACCCAGCGGCACCAGCAGGATCAGTCCGGCGGCATAGCTCAGCTGCGCAGCGGTGACCACCATGCCGACCTGGCCGAACGGCACGCCGAAGGCATCGGCGATGGTGTGCAGCAGCGGTTGCGCATAGTAGTTGCTGGCCACGGCCACGCCGGTGGCGACCGACATCAGCAGCACCTGCCAGCGGTGCAGAGGGGGGAGGGACGGGCTCACGCGGTGTTCCAGGAAGCGGGGTGCACAGTGTCCGCCTGCTGCGGTCATGATGGAAATGAATCATCATCATCCCTGTCATCTGAAAATGAGATGGTTGCGTGAATCTCAAGCAGCTCGAATTCGCCGTGGCGCTGGCCGAAGAGGGCAATTTCACCCGTGCCGCCGAGCGCTGCCACGTGGTGCAGTCCGCGCTCAGCCACCAGATCGCCCATCTTGAACAGGAACTGGGCACAACGCTGTTCGAGCGCCTGCCACGCCAGGTGCGGGCCACCGCCGCCGGCGAGGCGCTGCTGGTGCACGCACGCCAGGTGCTGGCCAGCCTGCGCCATCTGCGTGCCGACGTGGCTGCCGTCAGTGGCGAGGTGCGCGGGTTGCTGGCGATCGGGCAGATCTCCTCGCTGACCGACATTGATGTGGTGGCGATGCTGGCGGCCTTCCAGCAGGCGCACCCGCAGGTGGAGTTCCAGTTGCGGGTGGACAAGAGCGAGGATCTGATCGCGCAGGTGCAGTCACGTGCGCTGGACGTGGCGCTGGTCGGTCTGGCGCCGTCGGCAGCGCTGGACGGTGTCTGTCACCGCATGCTGCAGGAGGAGGATCTGGTGGCGGTGCTGGCGCCATCGCATCCGCTGGCCGGGTGCGAACGGTTGCCCTTGACCGCGCTGCAGGATGAAGCGCTGGTCGACTTCCCGCGCGGCACCGGTGCGCGCCGGCAGACCGATGATGCCTTCGCCGCCGCGGGGCTGCCGCACACGGTGCGTTTCGAGGTCAACCTGATGGAACTGGTCGAGCGCTTCGTCCGCCATGGGCTGGCAGTCGGCATCGTGCCGGCGTTGATCGCCGAAGGCTTCCGGGGCGTGGTGCAGATTCCACTGCAGCCGACCCCGACCCGGCGCGTGCACCTGGTCTGGCAGCGGCTGCCGACGCCGGCCGCGCGCGCCTTCGTCGAGGCCGTGCTCAGCCGCGCAGGCGCAGGCTCAGGCCCTTGAGGAAGTTGCGCAGCATCTGGTCCAGGCAGCGCCGGTAGTTGGCGTGGCCGGGCTGGCGGAACAGCGCGCCGACTTCCGACTTGGACACGTTGAAGCCGGCGCTGGCGAAGATCTCCATCAGGTCCACGTCGCGCAGCTGGAAGGCCACGCGCAGCTTCTTCAGTACCAGGTTGTTGTCGATGCGGGTTTCCACCGCACGCTGCGGCTGGCTCTCGTCGCGACCGCGCAGGTGCACGATCAGGCCGTCGAGGAAGTGGGCCAGCGCGCTGTCGTTCATCGCCTCGAAACCGGCTTCGTCCTCGCGGCGCAGCCAGGCCTTCACCTGTTCGGCATCCACGGCGAAGGCCGGGTCGGCCATCTGGCACAGGGTCACCACGTGCTGGTCACCCAGGTCCAGGGAGTAGCGCACGCTGCGCAGGACATCATTGTTGATCATGGTGCAATTGTACCGGTCACCCCGCAGCTGGGGTCAGGTCCCTTTGCGGAGCAGGGGGATCTGACCCCGGATCTGGCCGATCCGGCAACACAGAGGCCAACCGACGGTGCCAGAATGGGGGTCTGGTTTTCCCCTGGAGTTGCCTGATGACCCGCACTGTCCTGATTACCGGCGCCACGTCCGGCTTCGGCGCCGCCGCCGTTCACCGCTTCGCCCAGGCCGGCTGGAAGGTGATCGCCACCGGCCGCCGCGGCGAACGCCTGCAGCCGCTGGTCGAGCGCTACGGCAAGGACGTGGTGCATGCGGCCGCCTTCGACATCCGCGATCCGATCGCGATGGAAGCGGCCCTGCTGGCGCTGCCGCCGGCCTTCGGCGAGATCGATCTGCTGGTCAACAACGCTGGCCTCGCACAGGGCACCGCGCCGGCGCAGAGCGCCAAGCTGTCGGACTGGACCACGATGATCAACACCAACATCACCGCGCTGGTGACCCTGACCCATCGCCTGCTGCCGCAGCTGGTGGAGCGCAAGGGCGCGATCATCAACATCTCGTCGGTGGCCGGCGTCTACCCGTACCCGGGCGGCAACGCATATGGTGGCACCAAGGCCTTCGTCAGCCAGTTCTCGCTGGGCCTGCGCTCGGACCTGCACGGCACCGGCGTGCGCGTGACCACGATCGAGCCGGGGATGGCCGAGACCGAGTTCACCGTGGTGCGTACCCATGGCGACCAGGCTGCGTCGGACAAGCTCTATACCGGCGCCAATCCGATGACCGCCGAAGACATCGCCGAACAGATCTTCTGGGTGGCCACGCTGCCGCCGCACCTGAACATCAATCGCCTGGAGCTGATGCCGGTCAGCCAGTCGTTCGCCGGATTCCAGGTCGCCCGAGAGGGCTGATGGCCGTTTGTAGCGTCGAGCCATGCTCGACTGCTTTCAACAGAAGCCGAGCATAGGCTCGGCTCTACACAGACAAAAAAAAGCCGGGCAATGCCCGGCTTTTTCATTCACATCGACAGACTCACTGCGCCTTGATCGCCATCGCCTGCAGGCCGGTACCATCCAGCTTCTGCTTCGCTTCAGACAGTTCGCCGGCGCTGCCGTACGGCCCCATGCGCACGCGATACACGGTCTTGCCGTTGATCTGCGCCGACTCCACGCGTGCCGCCAGGCCCATCATGGCCAGCTTGGCCTTGGTGGCTTCGGCATCGCCGGACGCACCGAAGGCACCTGCCTGCAGGATGTAACGCGCGTTGTCGGCGGCCACCGGTGCGGCCGTGGTCGCCGGCGCGGTGGGCGCGGTTTCCGCACGCGCCGCCGGGGTGGCGGCCGCCGTGCTGGTCGACGCCGGTGCGGTGCTGGCCGGCGGGGTTGCCGTGGCCGGGCGTTCGCTCAGCGGTGCCGGCAGCGGACGGTTGGTTGCGGTCACCGGTGCGGTGCTGGCAACGCTGGCCGTTGCGGTCGGTACCGGCGTGGCCGTGCTCGCCGGCGGTACCGGCTTGCCCTCCAGCGCGGCCTGCGCGCGCGATGCTTCGGCCTTGGCCCGGCGCTGGTCCTCGGCGCGCGCGCTGGCGGCCAGTTCGGCGTCGGACATTTCCACTTCCTTGCCCGGCAGCAGGGTGTAGAAGTCGTACTGCGTCGCGGCGGGCTTCTCCGGTTCGGCCGGCTTCGGCGTGGCCGGCTGCGCGGCCGGCTGGCTGCCGACATCACTGTCGGCATCAGCGACCGGGGCCGGCTGCGCGTTCGGGTTCGGCTGCGGACCGGCGCGCAGGAAGCCATCGCCTTCGCCCTTGAACAGGTTCGGCGCCGCCAGGAACACCACAGCGGCGATCGCCACACCGGCCACCAGCCACACCCATCCGGGTGTGCCCTGGCTGCTGCTGTTGCGTCGTGCCTGGGTTTTGCCGCGTCGTGCTGCCATGTGTACTGCGTCTCCTGATGCTTACATTTTTTCCGGGGCGCTCACGCCCAGGAGTTCGAGGCCGTTGGCCAGCACCTGGCGCGCCGCGCAGGCCAGGGTCAGCTTGGCGTTGCGATCGGTAGCGTCGTCCACCAGCACCGGCGTCCCGTGATACCACGTGTGGAAGGCATGCGCCAATTCACGCAGGTACTGCGCCACCAGGTGCGGCTCCAGCGCCACGCCGGCCGCTTCCACCACTTCCGGATACCGCGAGATCTCGTTCATCAACACCAGCGAGGCATCGTCGGCCAGGCGGCCCAGATTGGCCAGGCCATTGCCCTGCTCGTACACCAGGCCCTTTTCCTGCGCCTGGCGCAGCAGGCTGCAGACACGGGCGTGCGCGTACTGCACGTAGAACACCGGATTGTCGTTGCTCTGCTGGCGGGCCAGGTCGATGTCGAAGGTCAGCTGCGAATCGGGCTTGCGCGCGATCAGGAACCAGCGGGTCGCATCGCGGCCGGCTTCTTCGATCAGGTCGCGCAGGGTGAAGTAACTGCCAGCACGCTTGGACAGCTTCACTTCCTCGCCGCCGCGCATGACCGTGACCATCTGGTGCAGCACGTATTCCGGCCAGCCCTGCGGGATGCCCACTTCCATCGCCTGCAGGCCGGCGCGCACGCGCGCCAGCGAGCCATGGTGGTCGGCGCCCAGTTCGGTGATCGCGCGCTCGTAGCCGCGCTGCCACTTGGACAGGTGGTAGGCCACGTCCGGCACGAAGTAGGTGAAGGTGCCGTCGGACTTGCGCATCACGCGGTCCTTGTCGTCACCGAAGTCGGTGCTGCGCAGCCACAGCGCGCCGCCTTCCTCATAGGTGTGGCCGGACGCCTGCAGCTTGGCCACCGCTTCGGCGACCTTGCCGTCGGCGTACAGCGAGCTTTCCAGGAAGTAGATGTCGAAGTCGACACCGAACGCAGCCAGGTCCAGGTTCTGCTCGTTGCGCAGGTAAGCCACCGCGAAACGGCGGATCGCCTGCATGTCGTCCGGGTCCTTGGCGCCGACCACGATGCTGCCTTCAAGATCGACGCTGGCGCCGGCCATGTAGGCGCGGGCGACATCGGCGATGTATTCACCGCGGTAGCCGCCTTCCGGCCAGCCGTCCTGGTCGGGTGCGATGCCCTTGATCCGCGCCTGGGTGGACAGCGCCAGGTTCTCGATCTGCACGCCGGCGTCGTTGTAGTAGAACTCGCGCTTGGCGTTCCAGCCGTTGGCATCGAGCACGCGGGCCACGCAGTCGCCGATCGCCGCCGCGCGGCCATGGCCGACATGCAGCGGGCCGGTCGGGTTGGCCGACACGTATTCCACGCCCACCGTGCGGCCATTGCCGGACAGGTTGCGGCCGTAGTCGTGGGCTTCCTTGATGACCGAGGCGGTTTCGCGCTGGTACGCGGCCGGGGCCAGATGGAAGTTGATGAAGCCGGGGCCGGCGATCTCGACCTTGCTGACGTCCTCGCTGCGCGGCAGCGCCTCGACCAGCGCCTGCGCCAGTGCGCGCGGATTGCTGCGCGCGGCCTTGGCCAGCAGCATCGCGGCGTTGGTGGCGAAGTCGCCGTGGTCACGGGTCTTCGGGCGCTCGACCACGAAGTCCGGCGGCAGGGAGTCGGCGGGCAGGGTGCCATTGGCGCGCAAGGCTTCGATGCCTTGGCTGATCAGGGCGCGGAGGAGATTTTTCACGAGGCCTGCTGTGAGAATGAGCGGCGGAATCGCCCATTTTAGCGCAGATACCCGCGCCCACGCTGACCAGAACATGCCTGCGGGGGCGCCCGCCCGCCCTTGGCCAAGGCTGTTCAGCCGAACAGGCGCGGCTGGGGCGGGGACAGCAGGCCCCGTTCAGCAAACGAAACGGGACGGCCCTCGCCGACCACGAAGTGGTCCAGCAGGCGCACGTCCACCAGGGCCAGCGCCTGCTGCAGTTCATCGGTGATGCGGGTGTCGGCGCCGGAGGGCTCAGGGTCGCCGGAAGGGTGATTGTGGCTGAGGATCACCGCTGCCGCATTGTGCAGCAGGGCCCGCCGCACCACCTCGCGGGGATAGACCGGGGCGGCATTGATGGTGCCCTGGAACAGCTCCTCGCAGGCGATCAGGCGGTGGCGGTTGTCCAGGAACAGCGCCATGAAGATCTCGCGGGCCTGGCCGCGCAGGCGGTGCTGCAGGTAGCGGCCGACCGCGGCCGGGTTGTTGCCGACTGCCTCGCCCTGCTGCAGTTCGGCGGCCAGGTAGCGATGGGCCAGCTCCAGCCCGGCGGCCAGTGCACAGCTTCGCGCCGGGCCCAGCCCCGGCAACCGGGCCAGCTCGCGGGCCGGGCGGTCCAGCAGCACGCGCAGGGGACCATGCGCCTGCAGCAGGTCGCGCGCGGTCTGCACCGCGTCGCGTCCACCGAAACCCGAGCCGAGGAACAGCGCCAGCAGCTCTGCGTCGGACAGCGTGGCGGGGCCGCGTGCGATCAGCTTCTCGCGGGGACGTTCCTGTTCGGGCCAGTCATGGATGGGCATGCCTGCATCATCGCCAGCGCGGGTAGTGCGTCCCATCAGGGCAGGGCGCGCGGCGGGGTAGGCTGTTGCCTCAGTCGCGCCGTGACTGCAGATAAGCGAACAGCTCCTGGTTGTTCTGCAGGCCCAGCTTGCGCTTGGCCTCGGCCTTCTGCCGGCTGATTGTCTTCGGGCTGCGGCCGCAGTGGACGGCGATGGCGTTCACCTTCAGCCCGGCGGCCAACAGGTCCAGCACTTCCTGCTCGCGGGCCGACAGCGCCGCCGGTTCACGCGCGAACATCAGGTCGCGCGCCTGCAGGTGGTGGCGCAGCTGCTGCGAGACGAACACCTGCCCGGCCATGGCCGCGTTCAAGGCCTGCGGCAGCTCGCCGAAATCGGCGCACTTGTCGACCAGACCGCTGACTCCCTCGCGCAGCAGGCCATCGAGCAGGCCGGGATGGCGGGCGCCGGTAAGCACCACTACGGGCATGCCCGGGTGGCGTGCGCGCAGTTCAGCGATCAGTTCCGGGCCATCCGGGCCGGTGCCCGGCATGGAGAGGTCGGTCAGTACCGCGTCGCAACCGTGGTGCTCGACCAGCTGCAGCAGCTGGGAGCCGTCGCGCGCGCTGCCGACGACCTCCATCAGGTGGGTCTGCAGCACGATGCGGATGCCGTGCAGGACGACGGGATGGTCGTCGGCGATGATGATGCGCGGGTGCACGCGGAATCCTCGAAAAGCGAAGCGGCACACCTGCGGTGGCCACTGACGATTCTGCAAACGTGATCGGCCTACAGGTATAGGAAAGTTCCGAATCGCAGTGACTTGAACCCCGGAAGCGCCGTGGTGCAAGTCCCATCTGCTGATAGCCGCCCGCTATGTGCGTTGTGCACCGGGACATTACCGACCATCGGGTAAGCTAATGCCCTCGTTTGCACAGGAATTCCAGGTGGCTGACTCCCCCAACGCTTCCCCCGCGCCCAGCCGCGCGCTGGAAGGCCAGAAACTGCTGTTGTGCGTCGGAGGCGGGATCGCGGCCTACAAGGCCCTGGAACTGGTGCGACGCCTGCGCGACGCGGGCGCCCAGGTGCAGGTGGCGATGACCGCCGGCGCCCAGCAGTTCGTCACCCCCCTCAGCTTCCAGGCCCTGTCCGGGCAGCCGACCCGCACCACGCTGTGGGACAGCGCGGCCGAACAGGCCATGGGCCACATCGAGCTGGCCCGCTGGGCCGACCGCATCGTGGTCGCGCCGGGAACGGCCGATCTGTTGGCCCGGCTGGCCCAGGGCCATGCCGATGACCTGGTCAGCACGCTGTGCCTGGCCAGTACCGCACCGCTGACGATCTGCCCGGCGATGAACCACCGCATGTGGCTGCATCCGGCCACCCAGGCCAACATCGCCCTGCTGCGCCAGCGTGGCGCGCAGGTGATCGGCCCGGTCGATGGCCCGCTGGCCGAGGGTGAATCCGGTCCCGGCCGACTGGCCGAACCCGGCGATATCGTGGCCGCGCTGGTGGCCAATGGCGGCGCCGCTGCGACGGTTGCCGCGCCGGAAACCCGTGCCCTGCAGGGGCTGCGCCTGCTGATCAGTGCCGGACCGACCTACGAAGACATTGATCCGGTGCGCTACGTCGGCAACCGCAGCAGCGGCAAGATGGGCTTCGCCCTGGCCGCTGCCGCCGCCACGCTGGGGGCGCAGGTGGTGCTGGTCAGCGGCCCGGTACAGCTGCCGACGCCGCCGGGCGTGCAGCGCATCGACGTGCGCTCGGCCGCGCAGATGCGCGATGCCGTGCTGAAATCGCTGCCTGCCGACATCTATATCGGTGCCGCAGCGGTGTCCGACTACACGCCGCGCCAGGTCGCCGCGCAGAAGCTGAAGAAGACCGCCGACAGCCAGTCGCTGGTGATCGAGCTGGTGCGTACCCCGGACATCCTTGCCGAAGTCGCCGCACAGACGCAGTCGCTGAAGCTGGTGGTCGGCTTCGCCGCCGAGACCCACGACGTGGAGAAGTACGCACGCGGCAAGCTGGTCGACAAGCGCCTGGACCTGGTGATCGCCAACCAGGTCGGCATCAGTGGCGGTGGTTTCGAGAGCGACAACAATGCCGCCACTGCCTTCTGGCAGGACGGTGAACAGGTATTCCCGGCCACCTCCAAGCGCGAGCTGGCCGAACAACTGCTGGCGCTGATCGCGCGGAGACTCCAGGCATGACCCAGGCATCCACTTCCCACCCGCTGCAGGTCAAGCTGCTCGATCCGCGCTTCGGCGACAGCTGGCCGCTGCCGGCGTACGCCACCGAGGCCAGCGCTGGCATGGACCTGCGCGCGGCGCTGGATACCGCGCTGACCCTGCAGCCGGGCGACACCGCGCTGGTGCCCAGCGGCCTGGCCATCCACATTGCCGACCCGAACCTGTGCGCGGTGATCCTGCCGCGCTCCGGGCTGGGCCATCGGCATGGCATCGTGCTGGGCAACGGCACCGGCCTGATCGATGCCGACTACCAGGGGCCGCTGCTGATCAGCGTCTGGAACCGTGGCCGCGAAGCCTTCACCATCGAGCCGGGCGATCGCATCGCGCAGCTGGTGGTGGTTCCGATCGCCCGCGTGAGCCTGCAGGTGGTGGATACTTTCACCGACAGCGTGCGGGGCGCGGGTGGATTCGGCCATACCGGGGTGCGTTGACAGGGGACATCGATGAGCGGCATCGGGGAAGGACAGCGGGGACGGTCGTTGGGTCGCAGTGCACCTCTACTGGGGGTGTTGTTGATCCTGTTGGCCGGCTGGTTCGGATGGAGCGCGGTGCAGCAATGGCGGCAGGAGGCCAACGGGCAGGCGCTGGAAGAGGCGCGTGACCAGGCCGTGCAGGGCCTGCAGCAGGCCGCTGCGGGCCAGCTGCAGCAGCTGCAGCAGCAGTTGAAGAATGATCGCGTGCAGCAGGCGCTGCAGGCCGGCGATGCCGCTGCGGCGGCGCTGGCCGTGCGCGAGAGCTGGACCGGGGTCGAGCAGGTCGAGGTGCTGGCGGCCGATCTGACCAACGCCTATGCCGATCCGGCCACCTTCGGGTATTCCCGCCTGGCGCTGCTGGAAGCCGCGCTGGCCGAGGCCCGGCCAAGCCTGCGCGTGGTCCGCGACGGCGGCGGCAACCGCCTGGGCCTGGCCGCGCCGGTGCAGCTGGGCAGCCTGGGGCCGGCCGTCGTCTATGTCCGCCAACCGCTGCTGCGGCTGACCTCGCCGCTGGACCAGGTGCGCGCGCCGTCCGCCGGCTTCCTTGGCCTGCGCCAGGGTGGGTTCGATCTGGTCACCCAGGGCGACGCGGGCCTGGCCGAAAGTGCGGAAGCCCTGGCGCGCCCGGTTGCAGGCACGCCGCTGCGGCTGGTCGCGTCGGTACCGAATGTCGAAGCCGGTCCGCTCGGCCTGGGCGCACTGGCCAGCGCCATTGTGGCGTTGCTGCTGGCGTTCATTGCCGTGTTGCTGGTGGTCGGTCGCGGCCGCTTGCCGAAGTCGCTGCCGTTGCCGCGCCGCGCCGCCGCGTCCGAGGCCGACCATGGCCCGACCCTGAGCGAGAGCCTGCAGCAGGCGCCGCCACCGGTGGCCGCCGTAGCCAGCAGTGGTGATGCCACGCCGCCGCCACCGCCCCCGGTGCCGGCCGAAGAACTGGCTGCCGGTATCTTCCGCGCCTACGACATCCGCGGCGTGGTGGGCAGCGAACTGACACCGAAGACCGCGGCGCTGATCGGCCAGGCCATCGGCACCGTGGCGTTGGAGCAGGGCCTGCGCGAGGTGGTGATTGGTCGCGATGGCCGCCTGTCCGGACCCGAGCTGGCGGCCGGACTGGCCGAGGGCCTGCGCCGTGCCGGCTGCGCGGTGATCGACATCGGCCTGGCGCCGACCCCGCTCGTGTACTACGCCGCCTTCCACCTGCGTACCGGTACCTGCGTGGCGGTCACCGGCAGCCACAACCCACCCGAGTACAACGGCTTCAAGGTGGTCATCGGCGGCGAGACGCTGTCCGGCGATGCCATCACCGATCTCTACCAGCGCATCGTCGAGGGCCGCCTGGTGCAGGCCGCCGAGCCAGGTGACTACCAGCAGCGCGATGTCAGTGCCGACTACATCCAGCGCATCGGCGATGACGTGCAGCTGGACCGCCCGCTGAAGGTCGTGGCCGATGCCGGCAATGGCGTGGCCGGCGCACTGGCGCCGCAGCTGCTGGAAGCGATCGGCGCCGACGTCATCCCGCTGTACTGCGACGTCGACGGCACCTTCCCGAATCATCATCCCGACCCGAGCGAGCCGGCCAACCTGGAAGACCTCGTGCAGACGGTCAAGCGCTTCGGCGCCGACCTCGGCGTGGCCTTCGATGGCGACGGCGACCGGCTGGGCGTGGTCACCGGCGAAGGCAAGATCATCTACGCCGATCGCCTGCTGATGCTGTTCGCTGCCGATGTGCTGATGCGCAATCCGGGCGCGATGGTGATCTACGACGTGAAGTGCACCGGCAAGCTGTCCGACCACGTGCTGCGCAATGGCGGCAGCCCGCTGATGTGGAAGACCGGGCATTCGCTGATGAAGGCGAAGATGCGCGAGACCGATGCCGAGCTGGCCGGTGAGATGAGCGGCCACTTCTTCTTCAAGGAACGCTGGTTCGGTTTCGACGACGGCCTGTACGCCGCTGCGCGCCTGCTGGAGATCCTGGCCCAGCGCGAGGAAACCCCGGACGAAGTGCTGGGCGAACTGCCGGAGATGGTCGCCACGCCAGAGCTGAAGGTGCCGGTGGCCGACGGGACGCCGCATGCGCTGGTGGCGATGCTGGTGGCGGCGGCGCAGTCGCCGGACAACCCGTATGTGGGGGGCCGCCTGTCGACCATCGATGGCCTGCGCGTGGACTTCGCCGATGGCTGGGGCCTGGTACGCGCCTCCAACACCACACCGGTGCTGGTGCTGCGGTTCGAAGGCAACGACGAGGCCGCACTGGAGCGCATCAAGGCCTTGTTCCGCAGCCAGCTGCAGCCGGTGCTGGGCGACACCCCGCTGGGGTTCTGAGGTGGGGCCGGGCTGCGCCCGGCACCCGCCGAAGCAACGGCAACAGCAACATCAACATCAAAAGCGGGCTATCCGCGGGATGGTGGGGCGGTGTCGGAGTGCGGGGACGCCGCAAGTACGTCCCTGTAGGCTTGGCAGCCGCATCCATGCGGCTGACACCCCGCACTCCGACACCGCCCCACGTCTGACAGTTTCCTGGTGCTGTTGGTAGGTGTCGACCTTGGTCGACACAGTAGATCCACGCCATGCGTGGATGCTCTTCGATGGATATTCATCCACGCATGGTGGGTGCCGACCGTGGGTCGGCACACCCTCACCCCTTGAACCGCAGTCCCACGCCCGGCTCGGTGAACAGGTAGCGCGAATCCAGCGCTGAATCACCCAGCTTGTGCCGCAGCTTGCCGACCAGTATGCGCAGGTAGTGGGTGTCGTGCTGATGGGTCGGCCCCCAGATCTCCTGCAGGATCTGCGGCTGGGTCACCACCCGCCCGGCATTGCGCAGCAGCAGCGACAGCAACGCGTATTCCTTGCGGGTCAACGCCACCGGTTCACCCTCGAGGGCGACTTCGCGACGCACCAGGTCCACGTGCAGGTGGCCATCGTCGAACACCGGCGGTGTGCCATCGGTCGGCACGCTGCGCGTGCGCAGCAGCGCCCGCACGCGCGCCATCAGCTCCTGCGTGCCGAACGGCTTGGTCACGTAGTCGTTGGCGCCGGTATCCAGTGCGCGCACCTTCTCGGCTTCGCCCGCACGCACGGTCAGCATGATCACCGGTACCTGGCTCCACTGCCGCAGCTGTTCCAGCACCTCGTGGCCTTCCATATCCGGCAGGCCGATATCCAGGATCACCAGGTCCATGTCTTCGCTGGCGGCCAGTTCCAGGCCTTCCTGGCCGGTCGCCGCCTGCCGCACCTGGTAGCCCTGCGCGCGCAGGCTGATGTCCAGGAACCGGCGGATCTGGGTTTCATCATCGATCACCAGCACGCGCGCGGCCGGCACGCTGGCGTCAATCGGGGTCGGGCTCATCGTGGGAGGCTGGCTTGAGCAGGGGCAGGGTGATGCGGATCAGGGTACCGCGACCGTCGCGTCCAGGCAGCGCCTGCACGCTGCCGCCATGCGCGCCGATCATGCCCTGGCAGATGGTCAGGCCCAGGCCCGTGCCGTGGCGGCCGCGGTCGCCACGCTCGACGCTGTAGAACATGTCGAAGATGCGCGCACGCTCGTCGTCGGGAATGCCGGGGCCGGCATCGATCACGTCGATGCGCAGCTGGCCGTCCAGTTCGCGCGCCTGTACCTGCACGGCGGCGTCGGGCGGTGAGAACTTGGCCGCGTTCTCCATCACGTTGAACACGGCCTGTTCGACCAGTGCCGGGTGTACCCAGATCGGCGCCAGCGTGGACGGAATGTCCAGTTCCAGCCGCACCTTGGGCTGGTAGCGCTGCAGACGCCGCGCGGCCGAGCCGATCAGCTCGTCCACGCCGATCCAGTCGCGGTTGATCTTCAGCCCTTCATGGCCGAGGCGGGTCATGTCCAGCAGGTTCTGGATGTAGCGGTCCAGCCGTTCGCCCTCGACCAGTATGGTGTCCAGCAGGGCGCGGCGATCAGCCGTGTCCATCGCCGCACCGTAGCTGGCCAGGCTGTCGGCCGAACCGATCATCGCCGCCAGTGGCGAGCGCAGGTCGTGCGACACCGAGGAGAGCAGCGCCGAGCGCAGTCGCTCGGTCTCGTTGCTGACGTGCGCCTGCTCCAGTTCGGCCACCAGCCGCGTGCGCAGCGCGGCCTGGGCGATGTCGTCGACCATTGCTTCGGCCAGCTGCCGCTGTTCGGGCAGCAGGCGCGCCTGTGCGCCGGGCAGGTACAGGCCGGCCACGCCGATCGCGCGGTCTTCGCCATCCAGCAGTGGCAGGAACCACCACTGCGCACCGGCCAGGGTGTCGGTGAAGCGGCCACTGGGCTGGCCGTGGCGCAGCGCCCAATCGGCGGCGGCCAGGTCGGTGTCACCGGGCTGGCTGCGGCCACCGGTTGCGGTATCCGCGCCGATCCGCAGCCACGCCGGCACGTCCATCGCCTGTTCCAGCGCATGTCGACCCGCCTGTGCCACCTCGCCATTGCCAGCGGCACTGGCCAGCTGACGGCCCAGCTGCTGGCGCGCACGTGCATGGCGGTTGGCCGCACGCAGCGCAATCACCTGCATGCGCAGGCGCGAGGCCAGGCGCCCGGCCACCAGTGCAGCGGCCAGGAACAGGAACACGGTGATCACGCCCTGGCGTGCACCGATGGCGAAGGTGAAGCGGGGTGCGATGAACAGGAAGTTGTAGGCGAGGAAACACAGGATCGCCGCCATCACCGCCACGCTGGCGCGCGTGCGCGCAGCCACCAGCACCACCGCGACGATGAACACCATCGACAGGTCGGCCATGCCCACCCAGCGTTCGGCCAGCCAGGCCACCGCACAGGCCAGCGCGGTAGCGATCAGTGCCTGCGCCGGTTCGTAGCTGATGCCGCGCACCGGCGGCAGCAGGCCCTCGCGGCGCGAGCGCGCACGTGCCTGCGGCGTGCTGATGATGGTGATCTCGTAATGCGCGCCGCGCTGGATCAGCTGCTGGGTCAGGGTGCGGTTGAACATCCGCGCCAGCGGCCGTTCACGGGTCCGGCCCAGTACCAGGGTCGACACGCCGTTGTGTGCGGCGTGGTCGAGCAGAGCATCGGCGATGCTCGATCCGTGCAGCAGTTCGGCGTCGCCGCCCAGCCGCCGTGCCAGTGCGAACGCGGCATCGATCTCGCGCCGGGTCGCGTCATCCTGACGGCGGCCCTGAACGGTCACTACCGTCCACGGTGCGTCGCGGCGCTCGGCGATGCGACGCGCCACGCGCACCAGGTATTCGCTCTGACCGCCGCCATCGATCGCCACCAGCACGCCGCGACGCAACGGCAGATTGCCTTCGCCACGCGCGGCGCGGGTCTCGCGCAGGCTGCTGTCGACGCGGTCGGCGGCTTCCTGCATCGCCAGTTCGCGCAGCGCGGTCAGGTTGGCCGGCGAGAAGAACGCCTGCAGGGCCTGTGCGGCCTGTTCCGGCACATAGACCTTGCCCTGCTGCAGGCGCGCGATCAGTTCGCGCGGCGGCAGGTCGACCAGCACGATGTCGTGCAGGCGGTCGAGCACACCGTCCGGCACGGTCTCGCTGACGCGCACGCCGGTGATCCGCATCACCACGTCGTTGAGGCTTTCCAGATGCTGGATGTTGACCGTGGTCCAGACGTCGATGCCGGCGTCCAGCAGCTCCATCACATCCTGCCAGCGCCGCTCATGACGGCTGCCGGGCGCATTGCGATGGGCCAGTTCATCCACCAGCACCAGCGCCGGATGCCGTGCCAGCACGGCATCCAGGTCCATCTCCTGCAGGGTGTGGCCGTGGTAGGCCACTTCCTTCAACGACAGCTGCGGCAGGCCCTCCAGCAGCGCCTGGGTATCGGCACGGCCATGGGTTTCCACCAGCCCGACCACCAGGTCAACGCCGCGGCGCAGCTGTTCCTGCGCGCGGGTCAGCATGGTGTAGGTCTTGCCAACGCCCGGCGCCGCGCCAAGGAACACGGTCAGCTTGCCGCCGGCTTCGCGTTGCAGGCCTTCGACCAGGGCGTCGGCCTGGCGGGTTCGTGCATCAGTCATGGGGGCCGCTGTCATGGCCGCCATTGTGCGCGCAGCCGATGCAGGCCGGCATCACGGCGCCTTGGCCGCATGGTCCAGCGCGAAGTTCAGCGTCACCACGTTCACCCGCGGCTGGCCGAACAGGCCCCATTGGCGCCCTTCGGTATTCGCCTGCACCAAGGCCTGCACGCGCTCCACCGGCAGGCCGCGGGCACGCGCCACGCGTGCCACCTGCAGCTGCGCCGCCGCCGGCGACAGCTGCGGATCCAGTCCACCGGCGGACTGCGTGACCAGGTCCGCAGGCACCTGCGCCGGAGCGACACCTTCGCGCGCGGCCACTGCAGCCGTGCTGGCGGCAACACGTTCGGCCAGCGCCGGGTTGCTGCGCGCCAGGTTGGAACCGGCCGCGGCCATCGGGTCGTAGTTGGCGGCCGACGGTCGTGCCTGGAAGTAGCCGTCACCGGTGAACGGCTGCGACAGCCATGCCGAGCCGCGCACCTGGCCACTGTCATCGCGCAGCAGGCTGCCTTCGGCCTGGGTCGGGTAGGCCAGGCCGGCAAAGCCGGTGGCGATGCCGGCGTAGACCGCGCCGGCCAGCAGCAGGGTAGCCAGGCCCAGGCCGATCGCCGGGCGCCAGCTGGCGCCATCCTGCAGGCTGGCCACGCGGGCCTCGGCCTTGGCGTCGCGCGGAAGGGAAGATGAGGTGGACACAGAACGGTTCATGCGCCGAATACCAGGACAAGAAGGAGGTCGATCAGCTTGATTGCCGCGAACGGCAGCAGAACGCCGCCGAGGCCGTACGCCAGCATGTTCCGGCGCAGCAGCGCGGTGGCGGTGGCCGGGCGGAAGCGCACGCCACGCAGGGCGAGCGGGATCAGGGCGGGAATCACCAGGGCGTTGAAGATCAGCGCTGCAAGCACCGCGTTGCGCGGGCTCGACAGCTGCATCACGTTCAGTGCGGCCATGGTCGGAACGGCAGCGGCGAACAGCGCCGGCAGGATCGCGAAGTACTTGGAGACGTCGTTGGCCAGCGAGAAGGTGGTCAGCGCGCCGCGGGTGATCAGCTGCTGCTTGCCCACTTCCACCACCGCCAGCAGCTTGGCCGGGTCCGAATCGAGGTCGACCATGTTGCCGGCCTCCTTCGCCGCCTGCGTGCCGGAGTTCATCGCCAGGCCGATGTCGGCCTGCGCCAGCGCAGGGGCGTCGTTGGTGCCGTCGCCGACCATCGCCACCAGGCGGCCGCCGGCCTGCTCCTGGCGGATGCGTGCCAGCTTGTCTTCGGGGCGAGCCTCGGCGATGTAGTCATCAACGCCGGCTTCGGCCGCGATGGCGGCGGCGGTCAGCGGGTTGTCGCCGGTGATCATCACCGTGCGGATACCCATCGCCCGCAGCTGTGCGAACTTCTCGCGCATGCCGTGCTTGACCACGTCCGACAGCTCGATCACGCCCAGCACATGGCGGCCCTCGGCCACCACCAGCGGGGTGGCACCATTGCGCGCGACCTGCTCGACGCGACCGGCCAGTTCCGCCGGCACGTTGCCGCCCAGCGCCTGGACGTGGGCACGGATCGCATCGGCGGCGCCCTTGCGGATCTGCCGGCCATGTTCCAGATCGACGCCAGACATGCGGGTCTGCGCACTGAAGGCCAGGTAGTCGGCATGGTCCGGCTCGGCGGTGGCGCAGCCCTGTTCGCGCGCCAGGCGCACGATCGACTTGCCTTCCGGGGTCGGGTCGGCCAGCGAAGAGAGCAGTGCGGCCTCGCGCAGCTGGCTGGCGTCGATGCCGGCCAGCGGATGGAAGTGGCTGGCCTGGCGGTCGCCGTAGGTGATGGTGCCGGTCTTGTCCAGCAGCAGCACGTCGACGTCGCCGGCCACTTCCACCGCCTTGCCCGACTTGGCCAGCACGTTGGCGGCCAGCGCACGGTTCATGCCGGCAATACCAATCGCCGGCAGCAGGCCGCCGATGGTGGTCGGGATCAGGCACACCAGCAGCGCGATCAGCAGCAGTGGATCGACCTTGACGCCGACCGCGGCACCAATGGCCGGCAACGTGGCCACCACCACCAGGAAGGTCAGCGTCATCGCCGCCAGCAGCAGGGTCAGCGCGATCTCGTTGGGGGTCTTCTGGCGGTTGGCACCCTCCACCAGCGCGATCATCCGGTCCAGGAAGCTGTGGCCCGGCTCGGCGGTCACCCGCACGATGATCTGGTCGGACAGCACCTTGGTGCCGCCGATCACGCCGGAACGGTCGGTACCGGCCTCGCGCAGCACCGGTGCCGATTCGCCGGTCACCGCCGCTTCGTTGATGGTGGCCAGGCCCTGCACGATCTCGCCATCGGCCGGCACCAGCTCACCGGCACTGACGATCACATGGTCCCCCGGGCGCAGCTCGGCGGCCGGCACCTGGGCTTCTGCCGCGCCTGGCTGCGGCGCCGCCAGCCGGCGTGCCACCAGGTCCTGGCGGGCACGGCGCAGCGAGGCGGCCTGGCCACGGCCACGCGCTTCGGCCACCGCCTCGGCGAAGTTGCCGAACAGCACGGTCACCAGCAGGATCGCGGTCACTGCCAGGCCGAAGCCCAGCGGCGCATTGCCGGTCAGGGTGACGATCGCGGCGACGATCGTGCCGGCCATCACCACCGCCATCACCGGGCTGCGCACCAGATGCATCGGCGACAGCTTGCGCACCGCTTCGACCAGCGCACGGCGCAGGCCGGCGCCATCCAGCAGGGCAGGGCGCGCTGCATGGGTACTACGGGTTGAACTTGCTTGGGTACTCATCAGGGTGTCCTTAGTGCAGTCCCAGGCTCAGGTGGTCGGCGATCGGGCCGAGCACCAGCGCCGGCATGAACTGCAGCACGGTCAGGATGACGATCACCGAGACCAGGGTCAGGGCGAAGGTCGGGGTTTCGATCTGCAGGCTGCCGGCAGACTCCGGGGCCTGGCGCTTGGCAGCCAGCTGTGCGGCCACCACCAGCGGAATGATCAGCAGCGGGAAACGGCCCAGCAGCAGTACCAGCGAGCAGCTCAGGTTCCACCACAGCGTGGCGTCACCCAGCCCTTCGAAGCCCGAACCGTTGTTGGCGTAGGCCGAAACATACTCGTAGAACACCTGGCTGATGCCATGGAAGCCGGGGTTGGAGGTGCCGGCCAGGCCGGGCACGGCCAGGGTGATCGCAGTGAACACCAGCAGGGTGATCGGCTGCAGCAGCACCAGCAGGGCCAGCAGGCGCACCTGTGGCGTCTCCAGCTTGCGGCCGAACAGTTCCGGCGTGCGCCCGGTCATCAACCCGGCCAGGAATACACCCAGCAGCAGATAGACGATGAACTGCTGCAGGCCACAGCCGATGCCGCCCCAGATCGCGCTGACCAGCATGTTGACCATCGCGATGCCACCGCTCAGCGGCGCCAGCGAATCGTGCATGCCGTTCACCGAGCCGTTGGAGACCTGGGTGGTCACCGCCGCCCACAGCGCCGTGCCGTCGGCGCCGAAGCGCACTTCCTTGCCTTCCATCAGCAGCGGGGTGGCGGCGCTGGCGCTATGCCCTTCGCTCCACATCATCGCGCCGGTGGACAGCAGCGACATGCCCAGCATGCAGCTGAACACCAGGGCGCCGAAACGACGCCGGCCGGTGAACGCGCCGATCATGAAGATCACCGCCATCGGCACCAGCAGGATGCCAACGATTTCCAGCGCGTTCGACAGCGGGGTCGGGTTCTCCAGCGGGAAGCTGCTGTTCGGGCCGTACCAGCCGCCACCGTTGGCACCCAGCTGCTTGGCCGCGACCATCGCCGCCACCGGGCCCAGCGGCAGCTTCTGTTCGGCCATGCCGGCGCTGGCGTCGATCGGCGTGGCCTGAGGGCCACCGGCCATCGTCGACGGCACGCCCTGGCTGGTCAGCAACAGGGTCCATACCAGGCACAGCGGCAGCAGGAAGCGCACGCACAGGCGCACCACGTCCACGTAGTAGTTGCCCACCGCCACCTGGCGGTCATCGCCGCTACCGGTGGCCGCCGTAGCCTGCGGCGCACGCGAGAACAACGCGCGCAGCGTCGCCACCGCCAGCGCCAGGCCCATCATCGGCGTCACCACCTGCAGGCCGGTGATGCCGGTCATCTGCGAGAGGGAGGACAGCTGCGCCTGGCCCGAATAGTGCTGCTGGTTGGTATTGGTCAGGAACGAGATCATCGTGTGCAGCGCGGTGTCCCAGCGCATGTTCGGGATCTGGTCCGGATTCAGCGGCAACCAGGCCTGGGTCATGAACACCGCCTGGGTCAACACAGCGACCACCACGTTGCTCAGCACGAAGGCCAGCACGTAGCCGCGCCAGGACATCGAGCGCGACGGATCGACGCCGAACACCCTGTACAGCGGCTTCTCGATCCAGTGGAACAGCACGTCGACCTTCATCGGCGTGCCACGCATCACGCGGGCCAGGTACAGGCCCAGCGGCCACGCCAGCAGGAGGCTGGCGGCAATAATCACAAGCATCTCAGTCATGGCCGGCTCCGCTCAGAACAACTCGGGCCGCAGCACGACATAAAGAAGATAGGCGGCGGCGACCAGCACCAGCACGCCACACAACAACGACAGCCAGGGGGACATTGCAATAGCGTCCTGGTGGAACCCCTCCACCTCAGGCCGTCATCGTCGTCCTGCCGCCCATAAACGCACTACGCGCCGGACCGGGCCGACGCGTAAAGAGTGCATAAATTCCGTGGGCCAACCCGTAACCAGGCCCCGGGTAGCGCCGGGCCATGCCCGGCGACGGAAGCGGGGTCAGCCCGCCGGGACCGCCGCCTGCGCCACGCCCTTCAGCTCGCGATAGCGCTGCAGGGTGCTGTCGATCTCGGCCTTCAGCGCCTGCTGCTGCTGCAGGAACCCGGCCTGCAGTCGCTGTTGCGCCTGCAGCTGCACGTGCCGCTGGCGGATCGCCTCGGCCTGCTTGTCGGCCACCTTGCCACCGGCCAGTTCACGGTCACCGGCCGCCGACAGCAGCGCCACCAGCGATTCGCGCAGGCTGGTGACGTTGTACTCGGCGGTCTTCAGGTTGTTGTCCAGCACTTCCTGGCGTTCGGCGAACACCCGGCGCAGGTCGTCCTCGCTGCCATAGGTGGACAGCATCGCCTGCTCGGTACGCTGGCGGGTCTGCTCGGCCATCAGGTCCAGCTGCTGCTGCTGCGCCACGGTGCTGGCCGCGGCGCGCTCCTCGTCGGTCAACGCGCGCTGGACCTGCGCATTGCGCAGGCCACTCTTCGCGTTGAATTCCTCGCGGGCATGATTGACCGCATCGGCCGGCAGCGAATCACTGCAGATCCGCTCCTTGCCCTCGTTCCAGCAGTACAGCTTCTTTTCCACCTTGCCGCCGTCGCGCGACTGCGCCGGCACGGTGAACGGCACGGCCAGCAGCAGGCCGGCAAAGAGAACAGCAGGAACTCGGGACATGACCTTTCCCCTGGTCGGTCAGCGGATCGAACGGACGCCGTACTGGGCCCGGTAGGCTTCCAGCGGCTGCCGGTAACCGACAAGTTCCGGATTGCCGGAGGCAAAATCAAGCAGATCGGCCAGCGATGCCACGGCGATCACCGGAATGCCGGCCTCTTCGGCCACCGACTGCGCCGCCGAACGGCGGTCGGTTTCCGAGGCGATCTCCTGGCGATCCAGGGCCACCACGATGCCGGCCGGGGTGCCGCCGGCGGCGCGGATGATGCCCAGCGCTTCGCGGATCGCAGTACCGGCAGTGATCACGTCATCGACGATCAGCACGCGCTTGCCGTTCATGTCGGCGCCGATCAGCTGGCCGCCCTCGCCATGGTCCTTGGCTTCCTTGCGGTTGAACGACAGCGGCAGGTCGCGGCCACGCTGGGCCAGCTCGCAGGCCATCGCGGTCGCCAGCGGAATGCCCTTGTAGGCCGGGCCGAACACCACGTCGTACTTGATCCCGGTGGCATCGATGGCATCGGCGTAGCACGCGCCGAGCTGCGACAGCAGCGAACCGGAGTCGAAACGACCGGCGTTGAAGAAATAGGGGCTCAGGCGGCCGGACTTGAGGGTGAACTGGCCGAAGCGCAGGGCGTCGGCGGTCAGGGCCAGCTGCAGGAAACGGTGGCGGTGGTCGCTCATCAAAACTCGATTCATCTTCATTTGGAGCACAAATCCTAATCCAGCTGGGCGTTTCGCGCTCGTCCAGCGCCATGTGAAAGGCGTCCGGGCCCGCCCCGGCGGACTGCGCAGCCCTGCGGGCAACCGGTATGCTTGCCCGGTTTCCCGCCGCAGGTCCCCCGCATGCGCATCATCAGTTTCAACGCCAATGGCATCCGTTCCGCCGCGACCAAGGGCTTCCTCGACTGGTTCCGTGCCCAGGACGCCGACGTCCTGTGCATCCAGGAAACCAAGGCCCAGGAAGACCAGCTGACCGACCCGATGTTCCGTCCGGACGGCCACCACTGCTTCTACCGCGACGCCATCACCAAGAAGGGCTACAGCGGCGTGGCGATCTACAGCAAGCGCGAGCCGGACCAGGTCATCACCTCGCTGGGCTGGGCCCCGTTCGACGACGAAGGCCGCTACATCGAGGCGCGCTACGGCAACCTCAGCGTGGTCTCCTTCTATATCCCGTCGGGCAGCTCGGGCGACCTGCGCCAGGGCTTCAAGTTCGAAGTGATGGAATGGCTGCGGCCGATCCTCGAGGAGTGGGCGCGCAGCGGCCGCGACTACGTGCTGTGCGGCGACTGGAACATCGTGCGTTCGGCGCTGGACATCAAGAACTGGAAGTCCAACCAGAAGAACTCCGGCTGCCTGCCGGAAGAGCGCGACTGGCTCAACGCCCTGTGCGCCGACCATGGCCAGGCCACCGATGTCGGCGCCGGCCGTGGCTGGGCCGATGCCTACCGCCTGCTCAACCCCACCGGCGAGGACTACACCTGGTGGAGCAACCGCGGCGCAGCCCGCGCCAACAATGTCGGTTGGCGCATCGACTACCAGTTCATCACCCCGGGCCTGCGTGACCGACTGCGCAGCTGCTCGATCTACCGCGACGAGCGCTTCTCCGACCACGCCCCGTTCATCGTGGACTACGACCTGTGACCGAGGCTGCCACGCCGGTCAGCTACAAGGGCTGGGCCGGAATCAAGCGCGCCTTCGGTACCCCGTCGGCGCTGACCATGGCCATGCTTGGCTTCGGCAGTGGCCTGCCGTTCCTGCTGATCGCTTCGCAGACGCTGTCCACGCGCCTGCGCGACGTCGGCCTGGACCTGGGCAGCATCGGTCTGATCAGCCTGGCCAGCTTCTTCTACCTGCTCAAGTTCCTGTGGGCACCGCTGCTGGACCGCTATGCCTTCCCGCTGCTGGGCGGGCTCGGCCGCCGCCGTTCGTGGCTGCTGGTGTCGCAGGCCCTGGTACTGGTCGGCCTGGTCGCACTGGCCTTCGTGCGGCCCGAACAGGGTGTCTGGCCGCTGGTGATGTGGGTGCTGGTGGCGTCGTTCGCCGGCGCCACCCAGGACTCCGCCGTCGATGCCTATCGCATCGAGATCGCACCGCAGGCCGCCCAGGCGGCGCTGGCGGCCACCTATACGCTGGGCTACCGGATCGGCCTGATCCTGGCCGGTGCAGGCGCGCTCTACCTGGCCCAGTTCGAAGGCTGGATCGTCGCCTACCTGGCGATGGCGGCACTGATGCTGCTGCCGATCGTCACCACTCTGCTGTGCGCCGAACCGGAGCGCCCGGCCACCGCCGTGCAGCGCCGCATCGATATCGCCGAAGCCTTCATCCAACCCATCTCCAGTTTCTTCAGCCGCAACGGCGTGGCGCTGGCACTGGTGCTGTTGGCCTTCGTCGGCCTGTTCAAGTTCCCTGATCAGGTGATCGGCGTGATGGCCGGGCCGTTCTATCTCGATTCGGGGTTCGACAAGGCTGACATCGCCACCGTGTCCAAGCTGTTCGGCGTGTGGATGGGGATCGGCGGTGCGTTCCTGGGCGGTATCGCGGTGGCCGCATTCGGCTTCCGCCGCATGCTGCTGGTGGCCGCACTGGGCGTAGCGCTGTCCAACCTGGCCTTCCTGCTGATGGCGCACAACCCGGGCAAGCTGTGGGCGTTCTATGCCGCACTCAGTGCCGACAACCTGTTCCAGGGCTTTGCCGGCACCGTGCTGGTCGCCTTCATGTCGTCGCTGACCGACCGCAACTTCACCGCCACCCAGTACGCGCTGCTGGTGTCGCTGGCCAACCTGCCCGGCAAGTTCGTCGGCGGTGTCTCCGGCTACATCGTCGAAGCCACGTCCTACAGCACGTTCTTCATCCTCAGCTCGGTCACCGTGGTGCCGACCCTGCTGCTGCTGGCCTGGCTGTGGCCGCGGATCGCCGACCGCGGGCCGCCGCCGGTCGCCTGATTGCCTGCGCGCCCGGACTGCGGGATCATCGCCCCCGACGCGCCGAGGGGGCGGTGCCTTGCGAACGGGGAAGTGAGCATGGCCGACGTTGTGCTGCGGGACCTGGACCCGCTGCTGCTGGAACGTATCCGACGAGTCGCGGTCGCCCGCGGCTGGACCCACGAACAGACCTGCGCCGCCTTGCTGGAGCAGGGCCTGTTCAGCAGTGAACTGGAGGTTCGCTCCGGCTTCGGTGATCCCGAAGTGGACGCGCTCTCCGACGCCATCGCCGCCCTGCAGGCCCTGCCCGCAGGGCAGGGCTTCGATTAGCGCCTTTGTAGCGTCGAGCCATGCTCGACTGCCGTTCCCGGTAGATCCACGCCATGCGTGGATGACCACCTCACGCCAGGTGGATCGCACCCAGTATCCGCGGCCCCTTCGCCCCGGTCACGCTCGGCAGGTTGCCCGCCAGCCCGTCCATCGTCCGCTGCGCCAGCCAGGCGAAGCCCATCGCCTCCACGTACTCCGGGTCCAGCCCATGCACCGCGCTGGACTCCACCTGCACCTCCGGCAGCCGCGCCGCCAGTCGCTTCATCAGCTGCCGGTTGCGCACCCCGCCGCCACAGACCAGCAGGCGCCGGGTCTGCGGCTGCTGCGCCAGCAGTGCATCGGCCACGGTCGCCACGGTCAGCTCCAGCAGGGTGGCCTGCACATCGGCAGCGGCGTACTCGCCTTCCCCCATGTGTGCCTCGGCCCAAGCCAGGTGGAACTGCTCGCGCCCGGTGCTCTTCGGCGGCGGCAGCGCGAACCACGGGTCCGAACGCCAGCCCGCCAACAGCCCCTCGTCCACCGCGCCACTGGCGGCATACGCGCCATCGGCATCGAAGGTGCGGCCGGTGTGGCGCTGGCACCAGGCATCCATCAGCGCATTGGCCGGGCCGGTATCCAAGCCCCGCACCGCGCCTTCGCGCGGGATCAGGGTCAGGTTGGCGATGCCGCCCAGATTGAGCACCGCGCGGTCTTCATCGGCGGTGCCCAGCATGCCCAGGTGGAAGGCTGGCATCAGCGGCGCGCCATGGCCACCGGCTGCCACGTCGCGGCGGCGGAAGTCGGACACCGTGGTGATCCCGGTCAGTTCGGCGATGCGGTTGCCGTCGCCCAGCTGCACGGTGAAGGCGGGATTGGCCAGCGGGCGGTGGCGCACGGTCTGGCCGTGCGAGCCGATCGCGCGCACCTGGCTGCGATCCACGCCGGCCTCGGCCAGCAGCTGGTTGGCGGCCCCGGCAAAGTTGATCGCGATCCGCGCGTCCAGCTCGCCCAGCTCCTCCAGCGAATCCAGCGGGCCACCTTCGCCCAGCGCCACCAGCCGCGCGCGCAGCACCGGCTCCCAGCGGGCGGTCAGGCCGTGCACGAAGCGGCAGCCACCGCCGGCGGGGAACTGCACCAGCGCGGCGTCGATGCCGTCGGCGCTGGTGCCCGACATCAGGCCAAGGTACAGGGGGGCGTCAGCGTCGGCAGTCGTGTTCATGGCAGGCATAAAAAAAGGACGCGGCAAGCTTGGGCTGCCGCGTCCTTCCTCGTCAACGCAGGGGCTCAGCCGCGCTTGCGGCCGGTCGCCTGCTTGTCCTTGGCGCTGGCCACTTCGGGGGCGGCCTCGTCGCGGCTGGTAGGTGCCGGGCTGGCATCGGCGTAGATCAGCTTCTCCATGCCCTGGATGCGCGCCATGGCCGGCGCGGTCTGCGCGCGGAAGGCGACCAGCTCGGCACCCTTCAGCGGTTCCGGCGGCGGCATGGTCACGGTCAGCGGGTTGCGGTGCTCGCCGTTGACGCGGAATTCGTAGTGCAGGTGCGGGCCGGTTGCCAGGCCGGTCGAGCCGACATAGCCGATCACCGTGCCCTGGGCCACGCGCTGGCCGGTCCTGATGTTCGCAAAGCGCGACATGTGGCCGTACAGGGTGGTGTGGCCGCGGCCATGGTCGAGGATCACCACATTGCCGTAGCCGTTCTGCACGCCGGCGAACTGCACGCGGGCGTCGCCGGCGGCCATGATCGGGGTACCGGTGCGCGCGGCGTAGTCCACGCCCTTGTGCATGCGCATCTTGCCAAGCACCGGGTGCTTGCGCGCGCCGAAGGTCGAGCTCAGCCGCGCGAACGGGATCGGCATGCGGATGAAGCTCTTCTTCAGCGAGCGGCCGTTGATGTCGTAGTACTCGGACTTGCCGTTGCGATCGAAGCGGAAGCCGGAGTAGGTCTTGCCGCCGGTGGTGAAGGTCGCCGCCAGGATCTTGCTGGTGTCCACCTTCTCGCCTTCGCGCCAGGTTTCATCCATCACCACGCTGAAGCGGTCGCCCGGCTGCAGGTCCTTGGAGAAGTCGATGTCGTACTTGAAGATGTCGTCGGTCATCGTCGCGATCGCCGACGGCGACAGCCCGGCCCGTCGGGCCGCGGCATACAGCGAACTGGTGATCTCGCCGCTGGTGACCACGGTGCGCGTGGAGGTCTCGCGCCTGGTCACCTTTTCCTTGATGTCGTCGCCGGCCAGGCTCAGTTCCACCCGGTTGTCGGCATCCCGGTCGAAGCGGATGCTGCGCAGGTCGCCGGACAGCGGCATGTCGAAGGCGATCTCGGCGCCGGGGCGCAGCTTGGTCAGCGCCTCGCGTGCGCCGGGATGGTCCAGTACCCGGTGCAGGGTGGTGGCCGGAATGCCGGCCTTGTCGAACAGGTCGCTCAGAGTCTGGCCACGCTGCACGCGCAGCACCTGCCAGCTGTCGCCAGGCACCTGCTGCTGGCGGGCCATGGTCAGCGGCGGCAACGGCAGCGCCAGGCTGGTGTGGCTGTCGGCGTAAGGCGCATCGATGGTGTGCGAGAAACCGGGGACGATCGTCGCCACCAGGGCGCCGATGGTCGCGAACAGGCTGGCGTGCATCCAATGGCGGCGCGTCCAGCGCTCATTGAAGGCGGCGGGAAGGTGTTGCCTGAGCTTCCGATGCAGGGCGTTGTCGTGCAGGACGTGGAGGCGTTCCTGGAAGCGCTGCTTGCGTGCGCGCCCTTGTTCGGAATTGTGCATCGGCGGTTTTTTCCTGGCGGCCCGGGAGCGCGGGCCTGATCGCCGGTTACCATAGACACCTGAGAAAACCGCGTCAAACCCTTGTGCCCATTGGCTTTTGTGAAGCCAATCGGGTTAACTTTGCTTTAACACCCCACACAAGAATCGGCGTTGCCGGGAGTAGTCACGTGTCCTCGATTGAAGAAGCCCTTGCCCTGATCGGCCGCGGTGCCGACGAGATCCTCAAGCTCGAGGATCTGCGTGCGCGCCTGCAGGAAGGCCGTCCGCTGCGGATCAAGGCCGGCTTCGACCCCACCGCGCCCGACCTGCACCTGGGCCATACGGTGCTGCTGAACAAGATGCGCCAGTTCCAGGACCTCGGCCACCAGGTCATTTTCCTGATCGGCGACTTCACCGGCATGATCGGCGACCCGTCCGGCAAGAGCCTGACCCGCAAGCCGCTCAGCCGCGACGACGTGCTGGCCAACGCCCGTACCTATGAGGAGCAGGTGTTCAAGGTGCTGGACCGCAGCCGTACCGAAGTCCGCTTCAACTCGGAGTGGTTCGGCAAGATGGGCGCGGCCGACATGATCCGCCTGGCCGGTCAGCACACCGTGGCGCGCATGCTCGAGCGCGACGACTTCGCCAAGCGTTATGCCGCCCAGCAGTCCATCGCCATCCACGAGTTCCTGTACCCGCTGGTGCAGGGTTACGACTCGGTGGCCCTGGAGGCCGACGTCGAGCTCGGCGGTACCGACCAGAAGTTCAACCTGCTGATGGGCCGTGGCCTGCAGGAGCACCATGGCCAGAAGCCGCAGGTGGTGCTGACCATGCCGCTGCTGGAGGGCCTGGACGGCGTCAACAAGATGTCCAAGTCGCTGGGCAACTACATTGGTATCAGCGAGCCGGCCATCGACATCGTCACCAAGACAATGAAGGTGGACGACACCCTGATGTGGCGCTGGATCGAGCTGCTGTCCTTCGACATCAGCCAGGCCGAAGCCATGCAGCTGCGCGAGCAGGTGGCCAATGGCGGCCTGAACCCGCGCGTGGTCAAGCTGCGCCTGGCGCGTGAACTGGCG
>NZ_CM196188.1:390000-392500 GCF_054187805.2 Stenotrophomonas sp. S4
CCTGCTTTGCAAGCAGGGGGTCGTCGGTTCGATCCCGACAGGCTCCACCACGTTTGAGCTTCCTCCGGAGTAACTTCCGGGTCTGTAGCTCAGGTGGTTAGAGCGCACCCCTGATAAGGGTGAGGTCGGTAGTTCGAGTCTACCCAGACCCACCATTCTCTGAATGACGCATACAATCGATCTTTATACGCATCAGCACTGTGGCTGGTACGTGTTCTTTTAAAACTTGTGACGTAGCGAGCGTTTGAGATGTTCTATCAGACGTGTCGTGAGGCTAAGGCGAGAGACGCAAGTCTCTTTATTAATTGAGTCGTTATATTCGTATCCGGGCTTTGTACCCCCGGGTCATATATATAACCCAAGGCAACTTGCGGTTATATGGTCAAGCGAATAAGCGCACACGGTGGATGCCTTGGCGGTCAGAGGCGATGAAGGACGTGGCAGCCTGCGAAAAGTATCGGGGAGCTGGCAACAAGCTTTGATCCGGTAATGTCCGAATGGGGAAACCCACCCGCTTGCGGGTATCCTGCAGTGAATACATAGCTGCTGGAAGCGAACCTGGTGAACTGAAATATCTAAGTAACCAGAGGAAAAGAAATCAATCGAGATTCCGTAAGTAGCGACGAGCGAACGCGGACTAGCCCTTAAGCTGATTTGGTTCTAGGAAAACACTCTGGAAAGAGTGGCCATAGAAGGTGATAGCCCTGTATCTGAAAGGGCCATTTCAGTGAAGACGAGTAGGGCGGGGCACGTGAAACCCTGTCTGAACATGGGGGGACCATCCTCCAAGGCTAAATACTACTGACCGACCGATAGTGAACCAGTACCGTGAGGGAAAGGCGAAAAGAACCCCGGAGAGGGGAGTGAAATAGAACCTGAAACCGTGTGCGTACAAGCAGTAGGAGCTCCGCAAGGAGTGACTGCGTACCTTTTGTATAATGGGTCAGCGACTTACTGTTCGTGGCAAGCTTAACCGTATAGGGGAGGCGAAGGGAAACCGAGTCTGATAAGGGCGCATAGTCGCGGGCAGTAGACCCGAAACCGGGTGATCTAGTCATGCCCAGGGTGAAGGTGCGGTAACACGCACTGGAGGCCCGAACCCACTCCCGTTGCAAAGGTAGGGGATGAGGTGTGATTAGGAGTGAAAAGCTAATCGAACCCGGAGATAGCTGGTTCTCCTCGAAAGCTATTTAGGTAGCGCCTCATATGTATCCTCTCGGGGGTAGAGCACTGTTATGGCTAGGGGGTCATCGCGACTTACCAAACCATTGCAAACTCCGAATACCGAGACGGACTGTATGGGAGACACACGGCGGGTGCTAACGTCCGTCGTGAAAAGGGAAACAACCCAGACCCACAGCTAAGGTCCCAAATTCACTGCTAAGTGGAAAACCATGTGGAAAGGCACAGACAGCCAGGAGGTTGGCTTAGAAGCAGCCACCCTTTAAAGAAAGCGTAATAGCTCACTGGTCGAGTCGGTCTGCGGGGAAGATTTAACGGGGCTAAGCAGTGAACCGAAGCTTGGGGTGCATACTTTGTATGCGCGGTAGAGGAGCGTTCCGTAAGCCGTTGAAGGTGGATTGAGAAGTCTGCTGGAGGTATCGGAAGTGCGAATGCTGACATGAGTAACGATAATGCGGGTGAAAAACCCGCACGCCGAAAGCCCAAGGTTTCCTTGCGCAACGTTAATCGGCGCAGGGTGAGTCGGCCCCTAAGGCGAGGACGAAAGTCGTAGTCGATGGGAAGCAGGTTAATATTCCTGCACCTCGCGTAAGTGCGATGGAGGGACGGAGAAGGTTAGGTGTACCAGGCGTTGGTTGTCCTGGGGAAAGGCGGTAGGTTTGGATCTTTGGCAAATCCGGGATCCTTTAAGACCGAGCACCGAGACGAGCCTTTATGGCGAAGTCACTGATACCACGCTTCCAGGAAAAGCTCCTAAGCTTCAGCTTACGCAGACCGTACCGTAAACCGACACAGGTGGGTAGGATGAGAATTCTCAGGCGCTTGAGAGAACTCGGGTGAAGGAACTAGGCAACATGGCACCGTAACTTCGGGAGAAGGTGCACCCTTTTTGGTGGCTCGTGCGAGCTATAGCTGAAGAGGGTCGCAGTAACCAGGCCGCTGCGACTGTTTATCAAAAACACAGCACTCTGCAAACACGAAAGTGGACGTATAGGGTGTGACGCCTGCCCGGTGCTGGAAGGTTAATTGATGGGGTCAGCCGCAAGGCGAAGCTCTTGATCGAAGCCCCAGTAAACGGCGGCCGTAACTATAACGGTCCTAAGGTAGCGAAATTCCTTGTCGGGTAAGTTCCGACCTGCACGAATGGCGTAACGACAGCGGCGCTGTCTCCACCCGAGACTCAGTGAAATTGAAATCGCTGTGAAGATGCAGCGTTCCCGTGGCAAGACGGAAAGACCCCGTGAACCTTTACTATAGCTTTACACTGAACGTTGAGTTCGTCTGTGTAGGATAGGTGGGAGGCTATGAAACTGTGGCG